>JAGXKM010000009.1 GCA_018335275.1 Anaerolineales bacterium
CCAAAAGGATATGTTCAGTATCAATTTGATTGTGCCCATACCGCTGAATGACCTCCGCGGCACGCTGGGCAGCCTCTTGTGCTCGTTCCGTAAAACGATCGAAACGCATCATAAGCTTACCTTCCTTAATATGGAAATTTCAAACAGGTATTTAGCTCTACCCTTACCAAGGTCATTATATCAAGATGGCGTTAATAATTTGTATGAAAAAACCTTCCTCAGCCGCAATACGCATGAAAAATAGGCATCCGGGACTGGAAAAATATGTGCAATTATCGGACCATTACAGATCAACAGAGACAGGAACCCATACAGTCAGAAAGGTTTGACTTGCTGGAAAAACGACGTTCAACCTTTAAATATCCCCCTTCTGATCCTCGGCCTTGATTGATTTCCCGGAAAAACAAAATAAGTAGATGTGATGTACGGACAAAAACCAGGTTTCAATCCGAAACCTGGTTAGAAAAAGAGGTCAGATAATTTGGAGTCGCTTATAATGCAGCAACCCCTTTACGCTTCTCCCTCCTGGAGGGATTCCTGGTAGGCCTTCCACCCGGGACACCAGTTGGTGTGCCAGCGCCATAAGCGACCTAAAATTGACTTAGGTCTCGCTTCAGCCTTTTTTCTTAAGGGACAATTTCCACAATTTTGTTCTTCCACCACTTCACTCATACGGTTCTCCTCAGATAGGCAATTCTCACTCTATTTCCCCGGGAGGGGCAATATACTTTACATCATGGAATGGGGGGCTTCAAACCGGTTATTGCACTTTGATGGAGCCCAGACCCGTCTCAATTTTCATCTCAATCTTGTTTTCAGCTGTCTCAAATGCATCGGAAATATACAAGCCTCCTTGCCGCGGAAATCGGTCTTCATTGACATTTATGGAGGCAAGCCCGCCTTCTGTTTCAATGCGAGCAGCCACATTTTCAGGAATACGCACTGACACGGATGCAACCCCTGCCTCAAGTTTTACCTTTGTGTGCCCTGCCCTTTCAGGAAGCGTTAGCGTAGTTGAACTCACCCCTGTCTCTACTTCAAGGTCCTTTAAGTTTAACTGAGAAAAATCCAATGTCGCGTCCCCTGCCCCAGCTTCAAGTTTGAAGGATAAAGGAATCTCTTCGTTGATTTTCAACGCCCAGTCAAATCCTCCACCCGTAGTCCATGTCCAGGGGAATAAAAAATCGAGGAAAGCCCCGGGAGCTGGTTTGAGAGTAATATCCAGCCTTGACCCCTGTCGGTTGACGGCCTTCTCCAAACCTCCTCCAAACATCCCCGAAAGCGCCTGATCCGGAGCTGCGCCATCTGACAATCGGAATTGGCCTGCACCGTGTTTAACGCGAAGTTTGACTTCACCAGCTCCCTCGAGAGGGATGGACGCCTCTTTGCTTTCTACGGGAGGCCCGGGTGCCAAAGAACTCCATATAAACCATACACCGAGCAGGATCAGGAATATGGGCCAGAATAAGCTCCACACGTTTATACTCAAAAACCCAAGGTTCCCCAACAATAATAAAAACCCAAAAAGCACAAAGATCAAAGCCCAAAATACGCGACTGCGTCTCATCGTTCCTCCTTAGTACTTGACCATCCTACCATAATCAGCTTCACTCCTTGGGAATTAGCAGAGGGCGCAAAAGGATGAGCACCCCCAAAAGGATCAGGAGCACAGGCCAATAATCACCGACCAAACCCAGAGCGCCAAAGAAAGATCCAAAAACCGCGAAAAGGGTCAGACTGATCAAAACCAGAAGACCACCTTCCCTAAACGCTTTACCTCCCTCACCGCTGAGGAGGTTCATCAGGATTATGCCTACCCCGACGAAGCCTGGGATCAGGGACCACACAAAAGACCAACTCTCCCAGTTGCCAGTCAGGTTCTGGTAATACAGGATCCCCCCAATCCCCCCCACAATACAAGCGGGGACCGCCATGCCGGGTTCGCCAATCGCTGCTCCCAGTCCAAACAAAAAGAGCCCCACGATGATCACGATCCACGGCCAGGAGAATTGAATGAATACTCCTGGCAGGATTTGGACAGCCAACAATGCGGCGCCCACCAAAACCAAAATGATCCCCCCAGCGATGTTAGTCCTTTTTTCTTTATTCATGTATCCACCCTCCTTGCAATAAATGTATTTATCCCTCAGTAATCATACAACAATTTGTCACATTCAACATTAAATATTCCATTTCTGCATTTCAACCTTTATCTAACAAACAGATTCCCGCCTAATGAAAAATCAATTAGCGGTTATTAAGGGGTACATTATCAAAGGAGGAATTAACAGGTGGTATGAAATAAGCCCCCCACCCGCTCCCCTTTCTTTGCCAGCTGATTGAACAACTTCACCGCTTCCCGCGTTTCAGCAACATGATAGTCAACATCCCTTTCACGGAGGTATTCTTCCGTCTCTTTTTTCACCTGGAGTCGTTTGTTCTGCCCCCGGGAGAGTATAAGCACATCTACGTCCTTTCTGAGGACGCCTTCGAGATCCGCAACCTGAATACCAGGGTTGTGCTGGGTGCCAGTTTCATTCCAGTCCCACTCCTTTGCCCCCCCAGGCCAGAGTTTACAATCCCGGAAATGATGCGCTTCCCCCTGAATGGTCACCTCAATCTCACCCCAGGACAGGTCCGTAATCAACGTATCATGGACATCCGACATGACAGCACCTCCAGGAATTTGCTTTACCCTTGGATAGACTCGGGCTTCTAGCTGAAAAAAGTTTTCTTCGTGCAGTTTCAAAACACAATTTCATCTTAGGACAAATCTTTTTGAAAGACAAGTTAACCACAACTTGAGGAGTTCCCTCACCACCTGGGCTGCCATGAAAATCATGGCACAAACTTGGCTGAAGAAAAAACCAGGCGATCCATTTCATACCTCCAAAAACCAAGATCGGATTTTCCAGGAAAAGCAGCAGGATTACAGAAAAGTAAAACTGCCTCTACCCTGCAGGGTAGAAGCAGTTTGGATCTCACTCTATAACAGAAGAAGCTGGATGTTTCGACAAACCCTGACGTTTATCCCTGGACTTTCCCCTTTCCTTGGGCCTCAGGGGATAACTCATATTCATCCGGTCCGGGTTCCAAGAAAGGTAAGCGGATGATTTCATACTGGACCAAGAGGATGATCAAGCCGGCCAGGATCATCAACCCCGCAGCGACACGGGAATAACTGATCAATGTCCCCGGGACCAGAGGCTGGTCCGGCCGGAAGAATTCGATCAATTGCCTTCCCACCCCTTCCAGAACAAGCCAACCGGCGAAAATGGAACCCGGTTTTATTTTCTTTTTGAACTCAAGAAAGGCCCACAACAGAATCCCAGTGGCCAGTAAATTCCACAAAATCTCGTATGCAAAGGCGGGGTGGAAGCGTGTCGTTTCCAGGGGGAATCTAGCCAGATTATCCCACGGAGGGATGCGATTCAGAGCGTCAATCTTAATACCCCACGGCAAATCCGTGGGAGGACCATACAGTTCCTGGTTAATGAAATTGGCAGGACGCACCACAGCCTGCCCGACCAACAGCGCCGGCGCCGCTGCATCAAAAACCAGACGGACATCAAGACCATGGCGCCGGATATACAACCAGGCAGCCAAAGCGCCAAAAAGGACAGCTCCATAAAAATGCAGTCCCCCCTGGGGTAAGTTGATGATTTGGAGAGGATTTTCCAGATAATACCTTGATCCACCCAGAGTCTCGTTGACCACGTACCACAACCTTGCTCCCACGATACCTGCAGGCGCAGCCCAAATCAGCAAATCCCAGACATGCTCGGAATCCTCGCCCCGGTGGCGGACACCCCATTCGGCTACAAAACCGGCCACAATGATCCCCAAAGCCATAATCAAGCCGTACCAGTGCAAGGAAATGTTCGTACCCGGGATTGTAAAAATAATCGGATCCATATGTGTCTCCTTTGGCAACCCCAAACAATAAACAGTAAAAAAGCAGCCGCACATCCCTGCGTACCAAGAACCTGCGGCTGCGTTGTGCGTCTTATTTTTTATATCATAAAACTTAATCTTCAGCACCCATCCAGGAGGGTTGAGCCTCGCCTTTGACAGGGAAACGGGTCAGGATCGTGGCCTCAACCGGCAGGGTTACCCGGTTACGGCGCAGTAAAGCATCTTCAAGCGATTCTCCACGCAAGGGGAAGATCGAAATCGGGGTTCCAGGTTCATTGTACCGCCGATCCACGATAGCCAGGCCGAGCATGTACCCTTCCTCATCGATAGAACAGCTCGTCACTTGACCGATCTCCTTGCCGTGTTCCTCGACGACCGGGTCACCCATATGAGGGCGGCGCGCCCTCTTCTGGTTGAGCCGGAAGCGAATCAGCTCCCGATCCCGGTCTTTTTCGCTTTCTAGAAGCGCTTTTCTACCCACGAAAAATGGCTTGTGGTACTTGACATATCCCGGGAAGCCTGCTTCTATGGGCGTGATCTGGAAAGGACCCGCTAACTCATGACCATAAAGCGGCAATCCAGCTTCAATCCTTGTGGAATCCCTGCAGGCTAAACCAGCGGGTTTTACGCCGTATTCCTCCCCGGCTTCCAGAATATCCGTCCACAATGCTTCCATATCATCGGGGTGAACCAGGATTTCAAATCCCCAGTTCTCTCCTGTGTACCCAGTTCGGGCAATCACCAGGGGGATCCCCGCCAACTCGCATTCAATAAACCTCGTCCTTGGAAGGCGAGCAAGTTCTGCCTTGATTTCCGGATCCGGGGTTAGGTCCTGAAGAATTTTCAGTGATGCTGGACCCTGCAGCGCAATATCCCGCTTTTGATCCTCCCCCACCCCCGGATCTTTCAAGTTCCGAAGGTTAGCTGAGGCTTCCACCCCAATCCAGGGCCGGTTTTCATCAATCAAAACATCCCCATTATTGACCGCATTCAACCAATCCCAATCTTTGTCTTCATTAGAAGCATTGACCACCATGTAATAATGATCAACCCGTGATCGATAGATGATCCCGTCGTCGATCACGCTGCCATCCGGTTCCAGGAAGTAACCATACATGGACTGCCCATCCTCAATCCAGGCTGCGTAATTTGAAAACACGGTGTCGAGGAAACGGGTTGCATTGGGACCGGAGACTTCAAAAACGCCCATATGGGAGACATCAAACAAACCCGCAGCATTCCGCACTGCCCGATGCTCTTCCAACACCGAACCATACCGGACCGGCATCTCCCAGCCGGCAAAGGGTACCATCTTGCCACCCATTTCTTGATGGATCTCATTGAGGGGCGTTTTCTTGAGAGGTCGTTCTGGCTCCTCCCAGGTCCATGTTTCCAGATCAGCTTCAGGGGCAAGCTCATCCAGGGAAGAACGACCCACAAAGTACAATTTCCGGAGGTCAAATCTTTCTGGATGCTCTTTATGCAGCGTTTCCGCCGGGGTTCCCGGTTGGGAGGATGCATGATGGTCCTGGGCCGCCTCCACTTTCTCAACTACGACCGGGCCTTCTACCTTGCGGTACAGGTCGTCCTCATCAAACAATGTATAACCATCAGCCAGACCCCGCAGCCAGGAGGTCACCCGGGCCGCCTGTTCCGGTGAAGGGGTAAGCAGGAAATAATCGCGCCCCACCTCATCCTGTTCTTCACGAGTGACGATGACTTCATCCATCAAACGGCCTTCTCGGTCCAAAAGGTAAGTGGTCAGTGAATCCCCCACCTCCAGGTCGATCATATTGGAGGTGCAGATATCGTTCATGTGCTGCCGAGCTCTCCACCCGCTAATCCGCAGAGAAATGGGTTCCGGTTCAGGATCCTCCACAAGCCCTGTATAGTGGGGATACCCGCTTTCACTGTATTCAAAATCTATGCCCGCTTCATCCGCTACTCCAGCCGCACCCTGCCGGACTTCTTCCAGAATGGATAGCTCTACCTTCCCTCTGGGCAGCGTGCCGATCAGCCCGTTATAGGTAAAGGGGCGTATGTTAGTCAATAAGCGATGTAAGAGCCCGGCAATGGTGTCCATGTCCCCTTCGTCCAATCCGCGCTGCGTCAGCCACGGCGTACCCAGCCGGATCCCTGTAGCCAGGGACGTTTCCTCATCGCCAGGTATGGTGTTTTTATTGGCCACCAGGCCGGCCAGATCCATCATGCGCACAGCCGGCTCCCCCCACACCGGGTAGTCCTGCCCGGTAGGAAGTGCAGCCGGCGCCTCAATGGATTTCAAGTCAATGAGCAAGAGGTGAGTATCCGTTCCGCCATACGCCAACCTTAAACCCCTTTCCTGCAGTCCTGTCGCCAGGGCTTTTGCATTCTTCACGATCTGCTCTTGTAAGTTTTTGAACTTCGCGCTTTGAGCGATTTTGAAGGCAACCGCCATGGCCGCAAATTTATTGACATGCGGTCCTCCCTGTTCTCCAGGGAAAATGGCCAGGTCGATCTCTTTCGCTAAATCCGGATCCGTGGTTAATATCACCGCCCCTCGCGGACCGCAGAGCGTTTTGTGGGTGGTAAACGCGGTCACATCTGCTATGCCAACCGGATTAGGATAAACACCTGCTGCTGTCATCCCTGCCACATGGGCGACATCCGCCATCAAATACGCGCCCACCTCATCAGCGATCTCACGAAACGCTTCCCAATCTGGCGCCCAAGGATAAGAAGTGTAACCGGCGACAATGATTTTAGGCTGGTGTTCAAGCGCTTGTTCGCGGATGCGGTCATAATCCAAGCGCTCCGTTTCTGGATCCACACCGTAAGAGACCACCTGGTACCGCTGTCCGGAGATGTTAAACTCAGATCCGTGAGAAAGGTGTCCACCTTGGTACAGGTCCAATCCCATCAGCGTATCCCCAGGCTCCAATAAAGTCCAATACACACCCAGGTTGGCCGCTGTGCCAGAAAGCGCCTGAACATTGACATGGATATGTTCCGGAAGAATGGATCCGTGAGCGAAAGCCTGAGCGCAGCGCCTCTGGGCCAGACATTCCACAAAATGCACGTAATCCACGCCTTTATAAAATCGCCGGTCCGCATACCGCCGGTAATAAGCCAGCTGCCAGGCCACATCTTTCAGCCGGTGTTCCGGTTCCCGGGTCATCCGCGTCGGCGGATAGCCCTCAGCGTAAATATTCTGAAAACGAGAACCAAGCGCTTCCCGAACGGACGGTGGTGCATAGGATTCGGAGGGGATAAAAATCAATTTTCGCGCCTGGCGCTCTCCCTCCCAACGGATCAGATCCGAAACAAAGGGAGCGATCTCATCCAACGAATCGCGGAATAAAAAATCATCCTGGGGATCGGGGGACATAACTTCTCTCCTTTACAAGAAACACATGAGATCAAAAAAAGACCCAATGGATTTTAGCATACATCATCTGCTTCCAATGGCACTCGCCTCAATCAGTGGAAAATGAAAACGGGATACACCACATCCCTGATATATCCTAAATATATTTGAGAAACCGCATTCTTTCATGTGACCTCTTTCATATGCTGGATACACAAAGGACACCAATCTTCAAACTTCAGAAAACGAAATCCACCCAATGGAAAAAATCGTAAAACCTCCTCCTGTCCCATAAAAAGAGCAGAACACCCCCCATCCATGTTCTGCCCGATCCGGGGCTTTGCAAATGCCTGTTGTGATAATTCTGTTGATCCCTCTGTATTTTTCCCCACTCTTAACCAGGTCAATAAAGGGATCAGGATCAGGGTCAGGGGAGGAGACAAGGCAGCCTATTCCGCTGTGAAGTTAATGACCCTTTTAACGCACAACCCTGCCATTCCATCCTGGGAGCAGACGGTCACAGTGACTTCCACGTTAAAGTCCAAGGGATTTCGCAGTCTTCCACTGTGCCAATACGCTGTCTGACCCGTAGTTATTTTTGCTTTAGAAGGATTTAAGGGATCCAGGGGGTTTCCGCTGTTGAAAAATGCGTCAGCTGACTCGGTGACTTCTTGATCCTGGACCACATCACTCGCATCGCGGTACTTGGTTTTAACCGTAGTGGAAATAGATTCCAGGTTGATGCTGCCCGTGTTGATAATCTTAAACCACAGGTGGCAGTGACCCGCTCCACAGTCAGATCGTTGGAAGTCAAAGGAGTAACTTGGCTTCGGAGGAGGAGTGAATACCGGAAGATTCGATGTGGGGCCAACCGGTGTGGCGTATTTTCCTCCAATCCAGCAGTTGCCGGGGTAGTCCGGATTGACGATATACCAGAACATACCTGTGGGGTCTTTGGCGATAATTTCTGACTCTTGATCTGTATTCATAACCCCCACCTCCTGGTAGATCGTCCCCGGACCTTCGCGACAAAACGTGTTTCCACCCACATATACGACCACCTTTCCCATCGTGGGTGTCAAGGTAAGGGTCGGTTTTTTCGTAGGCGTTACTTCCGCTTCAGTTGGGGTTTGGCTGGGTGATGGAAGAGGCGTATTGGTATTTAACTCTTTCTCCTCGGCAGACTGGGCGGCAACGGTTTGGGCTACCTTTGTTTCCACAATCGATCCCTGGTCGACCTCTTCCGGAGTGGAAACTGGAATGTCGCAGGCAGACAGGAGAGCCAGGAGGGTTACCAGGAGTAAGCACAAGCCCCATTTCACCGCACTTCTCTTGTAATTTTTATTTCTTTGATTGATTTCAACACTCAACATATTCCTCTCCTCACTTAGACGAGATTGCTTCCAGAGTAGGCCATTGCCCTTCAGATAGGATGAGACCTCAATCCACGGCAATGATCAGGGGCAGTCGCAATAATACTTGACATGGGCGACTTCATCCGGATCTCGTTTCCACTCTGATCTCTTTTGGGCTAGATGAGCCCAATCTGTTCTCCACCTTTTTTGAATGCCTGAATGGCTTCGTCCAGCTGTGCCTGTGTGTGTTCCGAACAAAGCTGCACCCTGATCCTTGCCATTCCCCGGGCGACCATGGGGTAAACGATAGGAAGCACATATAACCCTTCTTTCCAGACATAGTCTGCCAGCTTCTTTGCGGTTTTGCTCTCCCCGCACATGATGGGGACAATCGGGGTTTCGCTGTGTCCGGTATCAAACCCCAGGGATTTCATCTCCTGGAGGAAATACTCCCGGTTTTTCCAGACGCGCTCCACGCGTTCCGGCTCATTTTCCATGACCTCTATGGCAGCGATGGTAGCCGCGGCAACACTGGGCGGCAGGGCACCACTCAGCAGCCAAGTCCTGGCTTTGTTCATGGCAAATTTGGTCAGTTCTTCACTCCCGCTCAGGTGTCCACCCACGATCCCAAAAGCCTTCGAAAAAGTCCCCATCTCCGCGTGAACCTGGTCCCGGGTCAAGTCAAAATGATTCACGATCCCCCTTCCTCCTTCACCAAGCACCCCTTCCCCGTGGGCATCATCCACGTAGACGCCCGCTCCATGCTCGGCGGCGATATCCGCAATTTCGGGTAAAGGCGCTAAATCCCCATCCATACTGAAGACACCGTCTGTGACGATCCAGATATGCTGATAAGCGGGCTGGTGTGTTTCCGCCTCTTCCATAAGGCGGGCAAGATCATCAACATCCTTATGCTTGTAGATAGCCTTGTCTGCTTTGGTCAACCGCATGCCATCGATAATCGAGCCATGATTCAACTCATCCGAAACATACAGGTCCCCTTCCCCCGCAAGTTGAGCGACCACCCCTTGATTGGTCATAAATCCCGTTTGAAAGGTAAGGGAAGAAGGGGCATCTTTAAATTCTGCTAATCTTCGATCCAGTTTTCGATGGAGGGATGTATCCCCGGCAATGGAACGGTCACTCCCCGCGCCCGCCCCGTACTTCTCGGTTGCCCTTACCATAGCCTCCACGACATTGGGATGGGTGGACAAATTGAGGTAATTATTCGAACACAGGACAATGACCTCACGACCATCCACTTTGGAAACCGGTTTACTCGCACCCTGAAGCTCTCTGGGCTCCCAGGTCAAACCTTCCTCAGCCAAACGCTGATACTCCTCCCCTAAATAGCGAATGGGGTCGCGTTTTGTATTCATCAGTCCATCCTCCTTGAATCAGATCCTACCTTGAGTTTATTTTTTTTGTAAATCAGACCTAGAAAATCCTCCATAATACAACGATGGATTTTCTATTTCAGGTCACTGCCTTTTTCCAAGCGGTGAAGATCACCCCTCACATGGAATTTCATCACTTTCCATCTCGATTTCACACTTTTGGGACAGTGTTTTCTTTTGCTCATGGGAAAGCTGTTTAATTTCATACTCCCTGCTCATGGCTGCAGACCGGTCGGGATGCTCTTCGACATAGATTAATTCCACGGGCCTTCGCCACTTCGTATAAAAAGCCCCTCTCCCTGCGTTATGCTCCCCCACCCTGCGTTGGACGTCCGTCGTCCACCCTGTATAAAATGTCTCGTCCGCGCATTTCACAATATAACAATAACAGCGAGCGTTGTTTTCTTCACTCACAGCTCATCTCCCGAGAGATAATCCAGGCAGCAGGTCCCTGAAAACAGCTCCTTTCCCTTACCTGCCTCGATTGGTCAGTTCAGGCCTGAAATAATTAATCAGCACATATCATCGGCTTTTATCAAAGCCTTTAACATCCGCAGGCGAGAAGTGTCCTCGATCCCTTCAAAATCCTGCCTTTCATGGTTTCGGATCAGCCATGCAGTGGTGGAGGATGCTCCCCGCTGCAGGGCCATCTCCGCTCCCCACGCAGGATGGTGCTTTGCGACACTCATTGGATGTCTGTCTTCTCCCATGACAGGAGAAGTGTCCGGCTTTGTATCTTGGTGAAAAATTGAGGACGCAATCACGATCCACGCCCGTCCCCAAACCGTCAATGGGGAGCGGTTTTTGCCCACATCATGAAGTAAGGCAGCAGCAAGCAAGTCCGGATCCTGATACCCCTTAGCTTTCAACCTGCGGTAGACTCGAAAGCCGTGTGTTTGCTCGGGATCAGACATCTCCGTAAATAATGTTAACGGGTCCGGAGCCAGGGCTGAACGCACCTCTTCCCAATGCCGGCGGGAAAGCTTGCCGGTAAGCGTGTGCCAGAATTGGCGGGCCCGGTAAAAAATTCTTTCCACACTCATCCAATCAACAACCTCACCAAAAAGCGCAGCGGCGGCCCCAGGATCCATCCCAGGATATCCAAACCAAGATAAGGACCAATGATGAAAAGGGCCAGCAAGATCATAGGCCCGTAAGGTCGAATTTCTTCAAGGGTTTGTTTCCAAGAAGGAGGGACGAAATACATAGCCACCTTTTCTCCATCCAAAGGCGCTAAGGGAATCAAGTTGAAGAGCATCAAGACTAAATTAATGGAAATGAACTCCCACAAAAAACCGGGCAGGGTGGGAAAAATTCGCGATCCATTATAGGAAGCTGAAATCGCCGCATTCAGGGAAACCAATCCTACGCGGAAAGGCACAGCTGCCAGAACCGCCATCAGGAAATTCGATAGAGGGCCCGCCAAGGAAACCCACATCGGTCCTGCAGGGGAGCTTCGCTTTAACGCGTAAGGGTTGACTGGGACAGGTTTCGCCCAGCCAAATCCAGCCACGATCAACATTAATGAACCCATAGGGTCCAGATGAGCGGCGGGATTTAATGTCAGCCTGCCGTTCATTCGCGGCGTTTGGTCCCCGAACTGATCAGCAGTCCAGGCATGGGCAAACTCATGCACTGAAAAAGCTGTAATCAAGATGATGATTCGCGAGATTAACGTTGCTGGATCAAGATTTAACATACCATTTCTCCTGTTGGAGCATTATACCACCCGCCTTCCGGGCTGATGGATGCGGGATCCGCCGGTCTCAAAGGTGGAAAAAGGTGCCGGAAAGGAATGTTATAATGCCAGCATGTTACCCAATCTTGAACTGAATGACATCCTCAAACTCCGAAAACCTCATGCCTGCGGCGAAAATAAATGGAAAGTGGTTCGCCTGGGAGGGGATATTAAGATTGAATGCCTGGGCTGCGGGCGGCGCGTGATGCTCCCACGCCGTAAATTAGCCCGCAGCATAAAAGAAATCCTGTCTGAAGAAAATTAAAATGGGCACATTATTTATCGTAGCTACCCCCATCGGAAATTTGGAAGATATCACGTATCGAGCTGTGCGCATCTTAGACGAAGTTTCTCTGATCGCAGCTGAAGATACCCGGACCACAGGCAAATTGCTCGATCATTACCAAATTTCCACCCGCCTCACCAGCTATCACGAGCATAACAAAGAAGAAAAAATTGCAGCCCTGATCGAACATTTACGAGAGGGAAACCTTGCCCTGGTTTCCGATGCCGGCACACCAGGGATCAATGACCCAGGTTATAACCTAATCCGGGCCGCCCTAGAAGTGGATCATGCTGTTGTACCCATTCCCGGGCCCAGTTCTTTGATCGCTGCACTCTCCGCCTCCGGTCTGCCGACCGACTCCTTCCACTTCCTGGGTTACATCCCCCGCAAATCAAGCCACCGGAAAAAAGTCTTCCAGAAGGTAAAAGATGAGCCTTATACACTCATCTTTCTGGAATCGCCGCACCGTATCCTGGATTCCCTCCCGGAGATGGAAGTAGTTTTTGGAGATAGGGACATCGCCGTGGCCAGGGAACTCACTAAGCTTCATGAAGAAATCTTCAGAGGCAGGTTAACGGAAGCAGTGGAACATTTTCGGGAACAGGAACCCCGGGGAGAATTCACATTAGTCGTCAAGGGAGCATCTCCATTAGACCAGAAGTGGTCCAGGGAAAAGCTGCTTGATGAATTACAAAAACTGCACAGGGAGGACAGACTGCCCCCCTCCAAAATAGCCAAAGACGTAGCGGAACGGTCAAAATGGGCCAGAAGAAAGGTATACAAACTGCTGCAGGACCTTGCCTAGAGGAGAAAAAAATGCACCTTAATGATCACGAAGCGTTTCAATCCCTGGACACCCAAAATATGCTCGCCGAGATCAATGGACTCCCTGAACAAGTGGCAGAAGCCTGGGAGATCGGGCTGGATTTCCCGCTCCCGGAATGGACAGGCATCACCCGGGTGGTGGTCGCCGGTATGGGTGGATCCGCCATCGGGGGCTCATTGATCAAAGCCTACGCCGCTCCCGTGGGTGAAGCACCGATATATGTTCACCGGAATTATGATCTCCCAGCCTGGGTGAGGGGGAAGGAAACGCTTTTGATCGCTTCCTCCCATTCCGGAAATACAGAGGAAACCCTTTCCGCGTTCGAAACAGCTGTAGAACGAGGCTGCCGGGTCATAGGCATCACGACCGGCGGTAGGTTGGCTCACAGGGTGAAGGAAGAAAACTCAATCCTGTGGCAGTTTTCACACCAGGGGCAGCCCCGGGCTGCAGTAGGATACTCCTTCACTCTGCTCTTAGCTGCTCTTTTCAGGTCAGGAATCATCCCCGATCCGACCCCTGAGGTGGAGGAGGCAGTATCCGTCCTCAGGAAGCAGCAGAAGCAATTATTCTCAGATCAGCCCATCCCCAAAAACCCGGCCAAACGGCTTGCCGGTCAGCTTATCGAACGTTGGGTTTGCATCATAGGCGCGGAACACCTCGCCCCTGTGGCACGGCGCTGGAAAACGCAGGTGAACGAACTCTCCAAAGCCTGGGGACAATGGGAAGCCCTTCCAGAAGCGGATCACAACACCCTGGCGGGTATCCTGAACCCCGAAGAAGCGCTTTTCAAAACCATGGCGCTCTTTCTGCGCGCTGATGCCGCTCATACCCGCAACCAGGCTCGCGTGAACCTGACAAAAAAACAATTTATGTTGGAAGGTCTTAACACAGATTTCATAGATGCCAGAGGGAAATCCCGTTTGGCCCAGCAGTGGTCCACGCTTCACCTGGGAGATTATGTCGCATATTATCTGGCCATGTTGTACGATGTCGATCCCACGCCTGTGGCGGCGATTGAGAACTTAAAAAAAGAACTCAAAAGCGAGGGGTCGGTCAGGTAACTCCACACGCTGTCCTTTCCACCTTGGAAAGAACGGTATCTGGTCCCAGAATAGAAACCCATAAGACATCGTGGTGATTCGGGATGCGAACAGGCATCCACAAACCCCCCGTTATGAGAGTCGCTATTTCGACACTAAGGCTGTACAAGGACAAAAATAAAACGTATGGACAACGTGCAGATCGCAGAGAAACTCGATTTGATCGCTGACCTTTTAGAGATCCGCGGAGATGTGATCTACAAGATTCTTGCCTATCGTAAAGCCGCTGAGAGCTTGCGTGAATTAGGACGAGATGTCTCTCAAATTCACGAAAGCAGTGCCCTCCAGGAGATCCCAGGCGTGGGGAAAGCGATCAGCGAGAAGATTCAAGAATTCTTAGAAACCGGTTCACTTAGCTTTCTTGAAGAGCTTAAAACGGAAGTGCCGCCGTCGCTTGTCAAATGGCTAGATGTCCCGGGGTTGGGGCCCAAACGGGTAGGCCAGATCTGGCAGGCGTTGGAGATCACCACCCTGGATGAGCTGCAGGCAGCTGCAGAAGACCAGAAGTTAAGGGCATTAGACGGCCTGGGACCAAAAACCGAAGAAAACATCATCTCGGGGGTGGAATCCCTGAAAAAACGCTCTGGTCGAACACGGCTGGGCGATGCTTTACCTTTTGCAGAAGAAATACTCCAAGCATTGCGGGAGTTACCCCAGGTAACCCAGGCACAGGCAGGAGGAAGTTTACGCCGTAGGCAGGAGACAGTGGGAGATTTGGACCTCTTAGCAGCATCCAGGGACCCCAAAACGGTCATGGAAACCTTTTTGAATCATCCACGGGTAGCAGAGATCGTCAGTTCTGGAGATGTTAAATCCAGCGTGAGCTTCAAAGGGGGCATGCGAGCTCAATTGTGGGTTCATCCCCCAGAAAGATTCGGGACCGCCCTGCAATTTGCAACCGGGGCAAAAGATCACAATCTGCGTTTGCGCGAACTCGCGTTAGATCAGGGGTATTCCCTTTCAGAACGCGCATTGCTCCAGATCGAGGATGAAAACGAACTGCTTTTTGAGGATGAAAGGGACCTTTACAAAATCCTGGGATTGGCCTGGATCCCTCCCGAACTTCGCGAAGATCGGGGTGAAATACAAGCGGCCAAAGAAGGCACACTGCCGGCGCTGATTGAACGAGGAGATGTCATCTCTGAACTTCACAGCCATTCCAAGTGGAGCGATGGGAAGTACTCTATAATGGAAATGGCACTGGGAGCCATCCAGAGGGGATATGAAATACTGGCGGTCACAGACCACTCCCAAAGCCTGGGCATCGCAGGGGGATTAACAGAAGATGACTTAAAAGCCCAGAAAGAAGAATTCCAGCGAGTGCAGGAAGAGTTAGGCGATCAGATCACCTTACTCCAGGGAGTTGAAATGGAAATCTTGGCTGATGGAAAGTTGGATTTTCCCGATCGGCTCCTCGCTGAGTTAGATATCGTCATCGCTTCCCTCCATACCAGCATGCGTCAGTCCCGGGAGAAAGCTACAGCCCGGATTTTGCGCGCCATTCAGAACCCATATGTAGATATCATTGGGCATCCCACCAACAGGTTAATTGGTAAACGAGAACCCGCTGACCTGGATATGGACAGCATCTTTGAAGCGGCTGCAGAGCAGGGAACGGCATTAGAGGTCAACGCCAACCCCATGCGCCTTGACCTTTCGGACATATACATCCGCCGGGCGGTTCAAGATGGGATCCCTATCAGCATTAACACAGATGCGCACGCGCCCGATGAGTTTGATTACCTCCCATATGGCCTGGCCACAGCACGTCGGGGTTGGGCGAGCGCGGAAAATGTGATTAACACCTGGTCGAAAAAAAGACTCTTAGATTGGTTGAGCAGAAACCAGTAAAAAATCCGCAATGAGTGGGGCTCGAGTTCATTTACCCTTCCACTAATTCCCCATTCACCCAGGCCAATCTTGTAACCTGACTTTCAAGCCTCAGAAGCTGAATGAGTCTTCTTGAGAATTCCGCAGGGTCTCCCGTAGTCATAAACTGGATCTGACCCCTTCCACCTGCTTTAGCTCGCAAATCATGTCGATCCAACAACCTTCCCACCTGCCGGGCCACTGCCGGTGCAGGATCAATGACTTCAATTTCCGCCCCAACGATTTCCTTGATGAGGGGAATCACAAAAGGATAATGTGTACATCCCATGACCACTTTATCCACCCCCTTTTCCAGCATAGGTATAAGAGCTCTTTCCAAAATTTCTTTCGTCTCCGCATCCGCAACACGTCCCATCTCAATCTGATGCACCAAACCGGGACACGTATGCTGGAGGACTGTGACCCCTTGAGCGAAGCGTTCCACGGTGGAATTGTACAGCTCCCCTTGAAAGGTAGCTGGCGTGGCTAAGACCCCCACGACCCCACTGCTGGTCTCCTCCGCAGCTGGTTTCACAGCAGGTTCCATGCCCACAAACGGCAGCCCTGGATAGGATGCACGCAGTTTTTTCAAGGAAGCAGCAGACGCAGTGTTGCAGGCAACGACGACCAATTTCACATCCCGGGAAACCAGGAAACGCACAATGCCCTGGGATAATCTTTCAACCTCTGTTTTGGGGCGGGGCCCATAAGGGACGTGGATCTGGTCGGCAATATAGATGAAATTCTCATCCGGAAGTTGATCCCGGACAGCGCGCAAAACGGATAACCCACCCAGGCCGGAATCAAAGATTCCAATCGGCCGATTGTCAGGTGACATAATTCTCCCCGAAACAATACATCACTAGTGATAAGCCGCCGAGCTTATTATACCCCGCCGGGAGTATTACCTGAGCATTCACAAAAGCCGGGAAATATTTCACCTTAAATAATAAAAGCGCAGTGACTCTCACTGCGCTCTTGTGTGACGTTTGGAAGGTTATTCTGAAGTAAATTTTTGTTTCAAACGTGCCTTTTTCCCGCTGCGGGCCCGCAAGTAATACAATCTGGAACGACGAGAAAAGGAACTGCGGTGGACATCGACCCGATCGATCATGGGAGATCTGGTGGGAAAGGTCCTTTCCACACCGATACCATTGCTTGCGATGCGCCGAACCGTAAAGGTTTTGCTGTTCCCCGATCCGCGAACACGGATCACCGTGCCCTTGAATTCTTGTATCCGTAAATTATCCCCTTCTTTGATGCGCACAAAAACGCTGACATTGTCGCCAGAGTGCAGATCAGGGATGTTCGGGTTATCCTCTGCTTCAAAAGCTTTCAATAGATCATTCATCTTTAATTACCTTTCATGTTATTTAAATAATGCCAAAATTTCAACTACGTTTTCATCCAGTAATTACACGGCTGGTCATTATAACATGGCTGATGGATTTTGAGAAGTGAAACAGAAAAATCACATGCCTTGCTCTGGCCAGGGGCACGAAACGCATTCTTCTCCTTTAAAGCCCGGCGCGGGATGTTTATGCTTACATCCCCCACAGAAATACCAGCCCCGAGATATAAAACCAGTAAAGCTATTGATCCTGAAGTTGATCTTGAATTTGAGATACAGCTTCTTCTGGATCCATCTGATCTTCGAGCACCGAGATGACTGCTTCCTGAAACACAAGGCCTGCATGATCTAGAAATTTCTGAGAAGGAATCAAGTTCGCCGCAGGAAGAACCCGCTCAAAAAAGTTGGTCTCCACCTCGTCTTTTCCCCAAAAAGGCATCGAGGAGGATAGAGGAGGGACAAAACCCGCCTCCGTGGTCCATTCTGCAAGATAACGTTCTTCAGTAAAGAAATCAATGAACTGCACACCCACATCAACCTGTTCAGAACCTTTGTCAACGAGCGACCACACCCAGCCGGTGGTATAAGAAAACGCTTTCCCGTTTGAGGTAGGTAAAGCTGCTAAAGATGTATTTGGAGCATTCGCTTGTAAAAAACTTGAACTCCAAGTAATGACCTGGGTGGACCGACGCTCGGTATACGCATTCCAGGCTTGCTGATCTGTTTCAAATTGTGTCAACCAAAAAGGCATGACCTCTTCCTGGTGGGCCTGCTGGTAAAAGGTCAAGACTTCTAATATTGGGGTTCTATCAACGAGATAAGCATCATTTAATTGTGCAAACTCCCCCCCTAAACTTTCGTAAAATGCTAAGGTGACAAGCGCGTCAGAATCAGAAGCGGGAAAGATCATCGCCTGTGAAGTGGAAAGCAGCTCTTCCCAGGTACCAGGCGGATTCTCAAAACTACCCGTCTGATACGCAAATACCAAGATGTCCGCCGCAAATGGAATCCCGTATGTTTTCTCATTGTAGACTGCTAATTGGTCGGCAAATGAATACCAACTTTTCTCCTCAAAAAAAGCCGCATACTCACCAAATGGGGTGATCAATTCCTCTTCAGCTGTCTTTTCCATCAAAGCACGGGGAATGGCAATTACATCCGGCAAGGCCCCAGGAGCTGCTTCCTGTGCAGTTCTTAACGTGTTCAGAATGCTCCCGGGACCGGAAAGATCTTTCACCCGGACATCGATTGTCAGCGAGGGGTTTTGAGAAGAATACTCTTCCAGGCGCGATTTGAAAAGCTCCCCGTCTGGAGTCCCATTCTGGGGGTCAAATTGAGGAGGAATCCAAACCGTAAACACGGTTTTCTCGCTGCTGGAGGGCTGTAAGGTGGCAGTTTCCTCTGGAGCTACTGGGGTCTCTGTCACAGCAGGGGTCATCCCCTCTCCTTCAGATGGAGAACGACCAAGAAAAGGGATTTGTGTGCAAGCAGTGAATATCAGGGTCAGGCTTAGGGTTAAAATCAGGATCATCTTCTTCATAGTTCTATCCGGTGTCTTCAATGGATTCCATGGCAATGAACACACATTAAACCATAAATCTACGCTCCTGAAAGAGATCTTTCCCATCAACTGCCCAGAAAAGGTTCAAAAAGCAGCTTTTCCAGCAAAATAGCAGCCTGTTGAACATCGTCCCAATCCACCATCTCCGAAGGGCTGTGCACATACCGGCAGGGGATGGACAAACAACCAGAAGGAACGCCTCCTCGCGTGAGTTGAATGGAGGCAGCATCCGTCGTTCCTCTTTCTAAAACCTCTCTCTGGCAGCTGATTTTATGTTTTCGAGCAACATCTATCATCCAATCCACCACCTCTGGATGGGAGAGCATCCCTTTATCCCTGATTTTTATAGCCGGCCCTTCTCCCAAGGAAACATCCATCTTCACCCCCTGGGGTGTATCACCCGTCCGGGTCACATCAATCGCTAAACCGATATCCGGTTCCAGCTGGTAAGCGGCAGGCCCAGCTCCCCGTAAACCTACCTCCTCCTGGTTGCTGAACACAAACCAACTTTCATGAGGGGTTCGTTTTGGGGATTGATGCACTTTACGTAACGTTTCCACCATCACCGCCACGCCAACCCGGTCATCCAGAGCTTTGGAGACCACCCGTTTTCCCAGATCCAACCACGGACGGTCAAACACCGCCACATCGCCGATATCAATCGAGCATTGGTTCTCATTTTCCGCCCCGATGTCAATGTACATTTTGTCAAGTCCAGGGACCTTTTTGCGTTTCCCCGACCCTTCCACATCAATCACCCCGCGCGTACCATCCAGGAACCGCACTCTCCCACCCAGCAAATAACTGGGGTAAACGCCCCCCATGTTCGTGAAACGAATGAAGCCCCGCTTGTCTATATGAGTGGCGATGAGTCCTATTTCATCGAGGTGGGAGGCAATCATGATCCTCTTCCCCCCCTCCCTCACCTCCCCTTTGCGGACGATCAAATTCCCCATGGAGTCAACCCTGATTTCATCCGCCATCGTTTCGATTTCTTCCCGAACAAAATCCCGGAGTTCCTTTTCATGACCCGGGGGAGCCGGGATTTCAACCAATGATTTCAGCAATGACTTCATCAAACTACTCCTTTTATCCTTTTCTCCAACGCTACGTACCCAAAGCGCCCAATATGTCCGAAGACATGTTTTTCAAAGCGGCTTCCACGAAATTCAAGGTCGCCTGGTAATCCTCCAACCTGACCAACGACACAGGAGAATGCAAGTACCGAGTGGGCACAGAAATCGAAACGCTGGGAATACCGCTGCGTTGTCTGTGAATGGCGGCTGCATCTGTCCTTCCGCCACCTGGCTGGCGAAATTGGAAAGAGAGATCCTCTTCTTCCCCGACACGAAGGAGATATTGGACCAGCCGGGGATCCGATATCGTCCCGGAATCCGCAGTGTAAACAGCAGCGCCTTTCCCTAAACGTGTGTTATAAAACGCGTTCTCAACCCCTTCTTCCCAGACGGGGAAATCACGGGCAGGCGTTGTATCTAAGACAATACTGCAATCCGGATTCAGTTTGTATGCGGCCACGTGGGCTCCCCGCAGCCCGATCTCTTCCTGAACGGTGAAAGCAGCCAGGAGATCAATCTGCTTGGGAGCGCGCTTGATCAGTTCAATCAGGATTGCCACGCCCAGGCGATCATCAAAAGCTTTCCCAATCAGGGAATCTCCAACCTGTTTAAGCGGGGTAGCAAACACCGCCCGGTCTCCCACCTGAACGCGATCAGCGGAGCCGGCTCCCACATCAATCCGGAGCTTTTTCAGGGGAACGAAGCTTTTTCGATCCTTCTTTTCCGTGAGGTGAATGGGGGTTAGGCCGATCACACCAGGGACCTGTTCTTTACCAACCCAAACCGATTTACCGGTCAGGTATTTCTCGGAAATCCCCCCTACCTTCGCAAAGCGATAACAACCGTCATCATCCTCTGCAGTCAGCATGAAGCCCACTTCATCCATATGCGCCGCGACCATCACTTTCATTCTGGGACCGCTTTCTTCTCCCCGGCAAGCAACAAGCAAATTCCCCAGTGGGTCCACCTGAATTTCATCTGCAAAGGGTTTGATTTCTTTCATGACCCGTTCCCGGACAGCGCTTTCCGCACCAGAAACACCACTGAGGTTGGATAAGGTTTCAATAAGAGAAAGGTCAAATTGATTGTCTGTGCTCATCCGTCATTCTTCCCATTCTAAGGTGGATAAAAAATTTGCATCCAAACGGTCAATCAAAGCCTGGCTCAATTTTGCCACTGCCCGGATATCTTCTTTATGCACCATTTCGACCGGAGTGTGCATGTAACGAAGAGGAATACTGAGCACCATCGTGGGCACACCGGCTGCTGAAATTTGCAGGACATCGGCATCCGTACCCGAGCGCATGGGGAGAGGTTCTCTGTTTACAGAGATATCTTCTTCTTCAGCAGCTTCCTCAAAGGCCCGATACAGACCGGGGTGAACGCTGGGTCCCCAACCCAATGGGATTTCTTCGCCCATGGGATAAGATTTATGGTCCGGCGTGCCCGGGGCGGAAGCAAACGTGACATCCACAGCAACAGCCAGATCCGGCTGAAGGGTATAAGCTGATGTCAACGCCCCGGACATGTTTTCCTCCTCCTGGGAGGTGGCGACGACCCATACATCCCAGGCAGGGTCTCTGGTCTGGAGTGAAGTCAGCATGATCGTGATCGCAGCCACGGATGCCCGGTTGTCTAATGCAGGTCCAGCGATCAAATTGTCTCCCATCATGAGAGGAGGCTGTTGAAATGAGACCAGATCCCCTATCTGGACCATGTCCTTTAACTCTGCTTCTTTCAGGCCGAGATCCACAATCAGATATTTGAACTCCACGGAGTCCTTCGGAGCTGAGTCAGGAAGGAGAGCCTTCGGGAGCTGGTCGATCACGCCCGGCAAATCCTCCTCCCCGTGCACGGTAACGATCCCCCCCGGTAAAACCCGGGGGTCCACACCACCCACAGAGGTCACACGCAGGAAATCACCTTGATAACCTGTGACCATCAAGCCGATGGCATCCATATGTGCAGCAAATAGGATTTTGGGACGCGGCTGAGGAGCATTACCTCTGACCACCCCCTCCAGGCTGCCTAAAGGGCTCACCCGGAGTTCGTCCACCATAGGTTCCCAGATTTCTTGAAGGTAACGAAGGACAGGGTCTTCGCGCCCTGACAAACCCGGAACGTGAAGCAAATCCAGAAGAAGGTCATTCATTTCCATACTATCCATAATCAATCCTTAGGAACCGTCTTCCGTCGGGGAAGGCACGATGGTCGGAGTCTCGGAAGGGAGATCCGTGGGGGAGGCGGTGAATGTCGGCGTTTCAGACGGCGTATTCGTCAAGGTCGGTGAAGGGAGCGGGGTGTCTGTAGGCAAGGGAGTGGGAGTCCAGGTATTCGTCGGCAAGGGCGTTAATGAGGGTGTAAAAGAGGGGAAAGGGGTCCGCACCAGCGGTTTCAAAGTTTCGGTAAAGGTCGGCGCGGGATTGAAATCCTGTGTAGGTGACGGAGTGGGAGTGTCGCGCTGGATCGTGTTTATGCGCACAAAGACCAAACCAGTGCAGTAACAAGGAATGGTAACGATGAGAATAATTAAAAAAATTGACCGAAGTCGGCCGCGTTTTCTTGCTCTTTCAAACATGTAATGACCACTGGTTGATAATGGTTTTGCCTGATCAAAAATCAAGCTCCACGGTACAGGGTTCAGAAAACCTGACCGCTACCTATCCCGCTTTATATCATATAATCCCAGTGTATTATAAGGCAGAACATAAGAATTAAAACCCTTGTCGGGAAAGGCAAAGAGCCAGATTAAATGATTATCCACGCACCTGAGATTATATTTCCCCGTTCACGGATCATAGGGGAGATATTGACATGAACCTGCCACAAAGGGTTCACACTCTTCTTTTCGATTTTGACGGGACCCTGTGTCACCGCCGCCCTTCCTCCCTGGATGTATTTTTCCATCTTCTCGAGAATACAGATCTTGAAGTGGATCCAGAATCAAAGCGGAATACGAGACGCTTCGTGCATTATTATTGGGCCAATTCGCAGGAATTAATGCAGGACATTAAAGAGTTTGACAAGTTAACCCCACCTTTTTGGGAAAACTATCTGAAACGCAAACTGATAGCTTTTGGGTTAGATGAGGAACGCGGCAGCGCCCTCTCTTCTCAGCTTCAACCGGGGATGGAGAAAGAATATCAACCAGAACCATGGATTCCCCCTGACGTTCATCCCACGCTGTCCGCGTTACAACGGGAAGGGTACACGCTGGGATTGGTCTCCAACCGATCCATGCCTATTGGTGGTGAGTTAAGCGAACATGACCTTGACCGTTACTTTGATTTTCACTATACAGCTGGAGAAATCCAGAGTTGGAAACCTGACCAGGCGATCTTTGAATTCGCCCTGGACTTAGCCCAGAGCACACCGCAGCAGACTTCTTTCATCGGTGATAACTACTACGCGGACATCCTGGGAGCGAAAAACGTAGGTCTGCATACCATCCTCATCGACCCCCATGACACTTTCCCGGATGCGGATTGCTCTGTGATCCATTCTATAGGGGAACTTAGGGGCAGGCATCAAGTGAATCCCAGGGAAGCTTAAAAATAATTGGATGATCTTTTTTAGCGGTTAAGTAATATTTTTTGTGTGGGGTAAGGAAGATCAATATTCTCCTCTTCAAAACGCCGGTAGAGAGCGAGATTGATGGCTTCCTGCACATCCATATAGAAATTATAATCAGGTCGTTCCACAAAATAGACCACTTCGAAAATCAAAGCAAAATCACCCAACGTTTTCAAATGCGCGCGGTCAAATCGGACTTCCTCCAAGGATTGGACAACATCTTCCACCATGGACGGAATTCGCTGCAGAGTTTCATGGGGCGTCTCATAAGAAACACCAAAGGTAAAGTCTATTCTTCGTTCCTGCAGGCGTTTGTAATTTCGGATGCGGCTGTTCAACAAATCCGAGTTGGAAAACACCAACTCTTCTCCTGACAGGCTGCGAACACGTGTGCTCTTCAACCCGATATCCTCCACTGTGCCCGCAAATTCATCCACGACGATAAAATCTCCCATGGCAAAGGGTTTGTCCATAGCAATGGATAAGGACGCAAATAGATCCCCCAATACATTTTGGACTGCCAGAGCAACCGCAATACCTCCAATGCCTAAACTGGCGATGAGCGAGCTGATCTCCACGCCCAAGTTATCCAGGATCAGCAGCCCAACCAGGACCCAGAGAGCGATTTTCGCTACCAGACCAAAGGCATCAATGGTGGTGGCAGATTCCCCTTGGTCCTCATCTAATTTCCCAGAAACGCCGCGGTTGACATAAAAGGTGATCAAACTCATCCCCCAGAAACCAAGCTGCAGGAAAAAGGCAATCCGAACTATTTTATTCAATATAGATTGATCGCCTTCCGGCAAGGTCAACACCAAAGACCCCACATAGATGCCGATGATCAATAAAAAGAAGAAACGCGTTTGCCGGATCAAGGGGAGAAAGTAATCGTCGATTTCCGTGGCAGATTTTTCAATCAGGGAAACCACGCGGTTTCTAGAAAACTTTTTTATCAATTCCAGGGCGATCACTACAAGCCCCAGGATGCCAAATGCCATGAGCCATGTTTGAATGCTGTTCCCATAGAAAAGGGTATCTAAGAAATTCATTCCCTACCTTCCTTTCCTTATCTGCCTTTCACCACATAATTCCGATCATATTATAGATACTCTCTGCTTTGCGTAAAGAGGAACCATCTCTTTAAAAACAAACGGGGTAAGTTTTGATTTCCGCAATGGAAAACAATACATGGGAAATACATTCCTATCCGCTATTGGGAGGGGATTGGAATGCCCGCACGAAACCTTTTCTCTGATCTTCCTCCATCCGGTGATAAACCGTATAGGTTGGATAAGGGAGGTCAATCCCTGCATCGGTCAGAGCATCATACAGGCAGCTGTTGAGTTTATCCAAAATACGCCTTGTTTCAACATAATTTTCGATCCAACATCGAACTCGGAATATCATCGCATAATCACCCCATTCAACGAACAAAGCTTCGATCCTTCGGTCTTTCATCACCCAACCCTGGCTGCTGACTGCGTCGATCATCACTTGTCTGGCTTGATCGATATCTGTACCGTAGCCCACGCCGACATGGGTTTCCACGCGATACACAGTGCTGGGGATGGAATGATTGACAATCAGGCTTGTTCCGATCACGGAGTTGGGGATAACAACCATGCGATTATCGCGGGTTCGAATGCGGGTGCTGCGCAATCCCACATCCTTCACATCTCCCCAAGTATCTAACTCCAGGATCTCAATCCTGTCCCCAATCCTGAAAGGCCTATCCGCCATGATCACAAAACCGTTGATCGTGTCCTCCAGCGTGGCGCGAGCAGCCAGAGCCACCGCCAAAGATCCAATCCCAAGTGTGGTAACGAACGCGCTGATGTTGACTTCAAAATGGCTCAGAAAGAGGATGAGGGCAATGAAACCAATTAAAACGAGCAACACGCGGCGGGCAAAAGGTAAGACTTGCTCATCTAACGTAGAGTCTGTTTGTTCGACCATCTTCTGGTCATACCATGCGGTTATTCGATTAACGACCCTCACGCTAGCAAGGATGGCCAACATCCAATAAAGGATAAAGAAGGAGTGGTTCCTATAAACTACCCATTCCTCTGGAAAAAAAGGGAGCCGTTGGACCCCTATCTGAAGTCCGATGAAGATAGATAACAGGAATACGGGTAACCTGAGCGCCTCTAGGAGCGCATTATCAAATTCTGTCCGCGTACTCTCCAAAATCCGGATCACGACCCGATCAAGGATCAATAATAATAAACGGCCCAACACGAACGAACCAGCTAGGATCCCCATGGAGATCAGGACTTCTTTCCATTGGGAAGAGGTGAGCAGAAGTTGAGTCATGAATATCTCCTAAGGATTAGAGTTTACATGGCATTCACACCACGGTTTATTGATCATAACACAGCCTGAAAGAAACTCGTTTCTACATCCCAGTTTCTGTTGATCAAAAATCGATGCCAATAACCTGCTTTCTTCAAGATCTCCCGGGCAAACCCAACTTGGTCCTCTGAGCTTTAAATCCATCGAGCCGGCCTGATTAATCAGTACCGGCTCGACGTATCGCCTGATTCTTCCATAGAAAAAGGTTATTCCTCCATTAAAGAATCCGGGGGTTGAAATGCGGCCCAGGCAAACCAGAACGTATCATGATGGGGAATGGGGGTAAGTGTTTCTCCCGCCAAAGGGCCTTCGACCGCTTCTCCGAGGATGTTCCATGTGCTGTTCGTTTTTTCATCCCGAAATGTACCATCCTCATCAGCAGTAAATCTGAGTTCTTCTCCCTCCACCAAAGCTTCGAAAACCCCGGTTGTACCCACATCTTTCCCCTCTGAGATAGTGCTCGTATCCAGCGCAGAAGCGGTTCCCTCCTTCCAAAAGACCACTATGGGAGTCCCTTCAAAGGTCTCATGAATCAATCTTTCTTCTTGTAAGCGTTGGTAACTAAAGCTCTTTGACTGGTCCCCTTCTCCGAGAATGCCTACCACTCTTTCCATGGGTTTCAAACGCTCATCGACATCACCCTGGAAAAGAAACGGTGATGAATCGATATCGTCATATCCGACATAAGGATTAGAACCATAACGGCGGTTAAACCCTGTTTCCCGAGACAGGACCTCACCCTCCGGATGCTCGTTCTTGAAGTCACTCCAGGAGACAATCGTTGCCGGAAGGAACTTTAACTGTTGGCCTGTTAAATCCCCTACGATCGCTTCCCCACTGAACTGCTGCCACCAGGACTCCGTCTGACGGTCATACATCACCAGATCGCTGTTCCTTAAATTTCCACTGGTACCAAAGGTCAGGATTTGTCCATTAACACTGGGCCTTTCAAAGACTAAAGCTGTGTTGCATAAGGGACAAAATGTGACCACAACCGGTACCCCCCCTACCTTGTCATTGACAATTTCATGCCAGGTCATAATCTGCAAAGGGTAAGCCCGGGCATCCCCATCAATCTGGAGAGAAATCACAGGTTCGCGATCCTTCAACCACCCATCCACTGACTCCAAGGGTACAAAGATGGGATCATCAATAGGGGGAATGCCATCTGGAGGAGGTCCACCCGAGAAAATGGTGCTGTAGTCAACACTATGTTCGCAGAAATTCGTTTTTTCCCAATAAGCTGTGTTGAAAGCTGGTTGTTCTCCATCAAATGGGTCTTCACATGTAGTTTCATCCACCTTTGGCCCTTCCTCTTGCGCTGACGGTGAAGGTGTATCCTTTTCCAGATCTTGTTCGGAATCTCCTTCAGATTCCAGACCTTCCCCCGCTGGGCCATCAATTTCTTCCTTCACTTCTCCACCCCCATTCAGATCATCCTCAGATAGAGATCCGGGGTTTGCAGCGCTGGTACATGCAGAAATCAATAATCCCACCACCACCGTTAACACCAATAACCTTTTCTTAGGCATCGAAATCTCCTTTTTTCACATTAAATGTGTCTACCTTCAATGCTTAGACGAGCATCAAGGAAACCATCTTACTCAGGAAATTACCGAGAAGACAAATCCTATCGCCGTCTATTTGGGGGTTTTAATCAAAGAATGAAAAAAAGAGACATCGATTAAGATATATGCCGTTTGCTTTTTCAATCTGATTGGGATTCTACCCACCCGGTATACAATGTCCCCGCTTTCAAATAAGTTAACAGCTTGTGTATATCAGCATTCGACATATGTGAGAAGTAAATCACAAATCGTGAAACAGGAGGTAGACATGGTCGATAGAGAGCCAAGGCGCACAGGATAAAACCTGCTTAATACCTTCAACTTTGATCAATATCCAAGGTCTTCCAGGGATTCCTCCGCACTTTGCTCTGAAATATCCTTTATCCCCCTTTTCAATTGTTTCCAGAAAGAATCGTCATATCGGCGCGACCGGATGGGAAGCGGCATAGGCACCCCCCAACCTAAGAGAAGCACTTCCTCTTTCGGCTGTAGGCGGGAGAGCATACCCCGCAGCACTTGCCGACCGGCCAGACCTGAAAGCACGGCCCGGATATCATCCTCGTCACCCAGCCAGCCCGAGATCCGCGTCCCGAGTTGGGACATAACCTCATCGTAGATTTGGGAGGGACGCTGGTCGATGATCAGCAAGGTGACATAATATTTGCGCAGTTCCCTGGCGATGGTGCTGAATGTGGTCTGGGAAGCCATCTCCGGGTTCAGCAGCTTATGGGCCTCTTCCACAACCACAACCAAGGAGCGAGGCTCCTCCTTTCCAGAACTTCGGAATTGGTTTGTTCTCCACTCCCAACGTTCCCGGATCTTCCGGGTCAGCAAGTTCGACACCAACAAATAATCCAGATCACTCTCATGTTTTCCAAAAGAAAGCACTACGTGGCCACCCGCTTCCAGCATCTTGACGATCTCCTGGATACCATCCGATGCAGGTTCTTCCACGATATAAGGACTGTTGAACACCCTGCGAAGTTTATTATGCAAGGCCTCCGCAGCCATCACATTCACTCCATTGTCATTCGCCCAGTAAGCCACACTATCGCTGGCCGGGACCTTCTTTCCGTCACTATTCTCCACGAATTGACCGACGGACATAGCCCGGAAAGCCCGAAACCAATCCTTCCGCCCAAATGATTTCACCAGGGCATCTAAGGTGGTAGGGGTTGTCTCCCGCAGATTTAACTCCCTTTGCAGCAGCATGATATCTGTTGGTTGGATGGCTGACATGGGAATTTCTAAATTAAAATCAGGACTTTGTCCGCGAATTTGCGCTCCCTTACCCAAACCGACCACACGCACCTTACTGGAAAACTTCGTTTTCAACCCGATCACACGTTCTCCTGTGTCGGAAGCCGTATCATCAAAGCCGTATTCATTATGCATATCAAACACCAGCACAGAAGCGGTGTCGAATTGAATAAGCCCGGCCAACATGATCCGGGTTAAAAAGGATTTTCCGGTTCCCGTGGCTCCAAAAATACCGGAGGAGCGCTGGATGAATTTATGGAGATTAATCCGGACCGGATGTTCACCTTCCCGTGTTTCACCGATCACAAAATTGCCTTTCTCTTCTTTTCCAAATATTTCAGCGATGTCTCCCCGGGTCGCCATGCGGACACGGGCATGATGAGGGGGGACAGTTTTTACCGGGATCGGGCGGGGTTGATCCTTTTTTCCAGACTCGATGTCCTGCGCCCATTCTTGATATTCCTCAGACACCAGTTCAGGACCTCGCTCCAACATCAATGTTGGCAGCACCTCTAGATCCGTATAGAGCGTCTTTTCATGAAGCATGCCAGCCAATTCAGGGGAGAAACGATCTTCACTCATCTCTTCCGCAAAACGCTCCTCGGTAGCCCCCAACTGAAGGTCCGTCACCAAACCGTAAAACAACCACTGATCGCTCTCCAGGACGACAAACGATCCCTCCTGAACCTCAAAAGAGGGGACGGTCAAACGAACTCTGAGGTGATCCTTCAGGCTTCCACGAACCAGGTAACCGATCAGATTTGTGTTTTCTGCCATATCCATTCCTATACAATCCTTTCCTCTCCAAGAGTATCCTGTAAAGCGCCAAGTAATGAAGTAAGGGTCTGATAATCATCCTGTAAGAGCAGGATCAACTCCTCTACTGCTCTCTTCGACCAGGAAGGGTCGTCTGATTTTTCGTGGATCTGATGGGACTGCCGGATATGGGCCGCGAGCAATTCTACCAGCGGGATATCCTCATGGCGCAAGAGATGCCTGAAATATCCAAAACGTCCCTGTGATGTGAAATTCATGACCTCCGGTGGAGAACATTTATAGATTAAATCCAGGCTCAACGGGGGACGGGGAGGGAGCACATGGCGCAATTTCGAATCTTCTTCATACCCCACACTAAGCACACTGATTTCCACAGGGATGTTTCGATTCACCTGTGCATCCTGGATCGTGCTGGGTTCTACCTCAGGTGCGGTTGCCAAATGTCGGACCAAACCATCATCGTCCACATGAAGATCATGCACAAGACCATACACCTGGGCATCTTCTCCAATGGGCGCTCTGACCAAGCTGCCAAAGGAGGGCACATCGATTTTATCCACCTGGCAGCCGACAACGAAACCGCTCATCCCTGCCCGCAGCATGCGTCCAATTTTTATTTCATTCATCGTCTATACCTCTTTCTACCAGCCTGGTCTTTATAATATCGTTTATGCGATCTTTGACCTACAGACACTCCTCTTTTCCGCCGCTCCCTGAGGATCATCTCCGTCAACAACTCCTGCTCTTCTCTTCCCACTACAGCGATCTCATGCGCCCTGTGTAATACATAGGGATATCCGACACCGCCCATCATGCGGCACTGCTGTAAAAGAACAGCATGCAGGCAATTCATCTTCTCCCCATCTTCAACAACCCAAGCAGGGACCTCGACTCTCGCCAACCATGGATTCCCTGCTCGTCCCACATTGAGATAAAAGAAATGCAAGGCGATCTCATCTGTGTAATCCGAGCTCGAGAAAGCTTGAATCCCAAACACACCTGACCGCTCCCCGGGTCGTAAAAGGCTGGCGTATAAATCGATATCTGATAAACCTTGAAAAGGATGGTGCTCTGCTATTTTACTTAATTCCCCATCTGCTAGAGTGGCTAACTCCAGCAATCTGAGCACATAATCAGCCCTCGGTTTATCAACGTATCCGGCCGTTACAGTGCCCATCCGGCTCAGGTCACGAAGCGCTTCTTGATAGCGTTTTAATCCCTTTCGGAAGGCAGGGGACCTGCTTCCACTCCGTTCATGGGATTCCCAAAGCTCTAAGGGCCCATCTGTCAGCGTGACCAGCGGGAAAGGATCCTTTCCCGCTTTACACAATGGTCCTGCTTTGATGGCGATATATTCGCGTTCTGCGACATCCCGCTCGAGGGCGACATGTCCCTGTGAGACCAAACCATGCGAGGTGTAAATATCCTCCTCAAATCGGAGCTGTGTTTCAATGGACGTCTGGGGAGGATAATCCCGATGCAAATCGAACCAGATCCCACCCACATTCACTAAATAATACTGCACTGCAGCGTGGGGATCCGGGTTGATTTGGGATCCGTCAGCAGCTAATATCCCGACTTTATCCGGTATTTCCGGGGCCGTGAAACGCGAGGTAAGCGCCTCTTTTTTGGGACGGGCACATCTCAAGGCAGGATATTGACCCGCAGCTTTTTCCACTTTGCCCTGCAGTCGATCTGTTTGCTGGGCGAATTCTTGCAGCAAATCACCTGCGCGTCTTCGAATTTTGTTCAAATGATTTTCTCTGACCACCGCCCGCTCACCCAAGTCCCTCACCTGGGGTTGGAGCTGTTCATAATTCAAACTCAAGAATCTCCCTCCTCGAACATATGTTTCAAGTATTGTACAGGCGAGTCTCTCTTTTGACAAGTTTAACAAAAGGAGACAACATTCTCCAGTTATCCAGATGAAAGGTGGCCCAATCCTCTGTGTTAAATAGATCTCCTGATAGGTATTAAACCAAACATAGATCTATTGACAAATGTTCATTCACAATCCTATAGTGAAAATCAAGCCTGTTATCAGCAAAAAGGTTCAGAAAATCCTTTTCTCCTTTTGTGCCCAAAACAAAGGACTATTCATAAATTTGATGACATAAAAAGCTTGTTGAAAGGAACAAATTTCAACCCGAATACGTCATAGACATGAAAGACCACGAATATACATTTCAGATTTTACTGGAGGTAACATGTTTAACAAAAAATGGATTCTTATCGTTGTCATGCTGGGTTTTGTCGTAAGTGCTTGCCAAAACCCCGTTTCTGCACCGTTCGCTTCGGAAGATCAAGTTCGCACGATTTCTGTAGAAGGCACGGGGCATGTTTCCCTAGACCCCACCCTGGCCCGCATCACCATCGGCGTTCAGACAAGTGATGAAAACGCCCAAGAGGCTGTTCAAGAGAACAATCAGAAAGTAGAAGAAGTCATGAAAGCCTTGGAAGAATTTGGTATTTCCCCCGAGGACCTGCAGACATCGGATTTCAGCATTCGCGAACAGGCAGATCGTGAACCGGGCTTGGAAAACAAAGAAGAGACAGACAAAACCTATCTGGTTTCCAACCTCGTCCGGGTCACATTACGCGACATCGATCAACTTGGCGCGCTGTTGGATGAAACGGTCCAAGCGGGTGCCAACCGGATTCAAGGCATCCAATTTGACGCTGAAAAGAAAGCAGAAGCCAACAAAGAAGCTCTCAAACTGGCCATGAAGGACGCCCGCGTTCGGGCGGAAACGATCGCTGATACAGCGGATGTCCAGCTGGGAGAAGTCTATCGTGTAGAAACCTTTGGCGGCGGCCCTGTTTACGCGGAGAGAGAACTTGAAGAGGCAGCAGGAGCTGTACCAATTTCCCCCGGTCAAATGGAGATCCAGGTCAGGGTAAGTGTCAGTTATCAAATTGGTCAATAGAAGACATTGATCATTCCCAACAACTTTGGATTTTCTCTCGCTTTAGAGATCAACCCCTTGGTGCACTACACACCAAGGGGTTGCATGATATAACCCGGTCTCAAAACCCATAAAACCACCCCCTTGCTGATCATTCTTATCTGTCATTCCCCTGTGGTATAAATAGGTACCATGAAGGAGAGATACACTTTCCATCCCCCGCGAAAAAAAGGAAATATATTTCACTTCCTGTTCATCGCTGCCCTGATTGCACTGGGTATCTGGGGGATATGGCAAATCTCAAATGCAGAGGTAGCTCCCCAGTTGTTGGTTTACCTCCTACCCATCCTGCTTTTCCTTCTTTTCGTCCCCTTCCTGATCTACCGGCTGTACGCCTTACACCGCTCTCAATACGTCCTCGATCGTGATGGTCTTATCCTTCAATGGGGATGGCGGAAGGAAACCATCCCCATGGATCACATTGAGTGGGTCCATGAGGCTAAAGAGTTGAACACCCAACCCAAACCTCCACTCATCCGCTGGCCGGGGGCAGTATTGGGTAAAAGAAGATTGACTCGCGGACCCACGATAGAATTTCTTGCCTCTCGGAGTCATTCATTGGTCATCATCTCCGAGGAAGATCAGTATTATGTGATCTCGCCCCAAGATGTAAAAAAATTCATCGATACCTATAACCACCTTACCGAACTTGGCTCATTGAACCCCCTGCCCTCGCAAGATACACACCCCGCATTTTTGATCACCCAATTATGGAAACGACGGGCGAACTTGATGATCACAGTTTCAGGATTCATCCTTGTTTTATCGCTCCTGGTTTGGGCCTTATCCATCATTCCCAACCGGGAAGAAATTTCCCTGGGGTTCTCCCATCAAGGGAACCCTCACCAGCCTTTACCCAGCGTCCGCCTTATCCTTCTCCCCATCCTTTATACAATATCGTATTTTGGGAACCTGGTCATCGGACTCTTCCTCTACCGAAGAGAGAAAAACCGAAGCCTGGCTTATTTCCTGTGGGGGAGCAGTGTTTTTCTAGGCCTAGTTTTCCACATCGGCATGTACTTTATCACCACATAATCCTCTTTTTCCACAGGAATCCCCCAGTTATCCACAGTTCTGAAAGGCTTTTCCACAATCCTATCCAGATCTGAGTCAGCTACACGACCACTCCGATCATCCTCTGCCCGCCTGGATAAAAACCTTAAAAAAGGGGCTGGGCACCTCATTCACTCAATATTGTCTTCCTCTTGCGGGGTGATAAATACAGGATAGTGCTCAACAAAATCAAAAACGCCCCCGGCATAACCATCCGATTGAAACCGGAGTTCAACCACCAGCTGGTATCATATCTGCTGTCAAAAGCAAAGATGTAGTAGATACCTATCATAATGACGACATTCACAAACCCAACCAGAAGAAACCAACCTTCGCGCTGATTAATTTCTCTTCCCCTCATAGGATAAAGCAAAGCACTTAAAAACAAACCCACCCCGATACTCCCCCAGGTCTGAAAATGGATAGCTTGCCTGCCTATAAATGAAAGCATAAAGGCCAAAGAGGAGAAGTGAAAGTTTCCAGAAATGATCTCCCGTAAAGCCTCTTTAGAAAGGTTTTCCACGCCCTCTGGAATAGAATATGGTTTAATGGTCAACTTCCATAAGCCCCAGAATAAAATCGGAGATATAAGTATGGCAATCAAATGGGACCGTTTGATTCGCGCTTTAGTTCCCAGGAAATGAAAGAAAACCAACGAGATAATCACCCCTAAAGTTAACCAGATCCCTTCCGGCCTGGTCCAAACCACGAAAATTAAAAACAACCCCGTTATCAGACTTCTCAAGGTTTGATTCTGGAATTCATCCCCAAAACAAGAGTCGAACAATAATATTGCCCCCCCTGCCATAAAAAAGGCAAAAGGTAAATTTGCATAACCAATCATTGCATGTCGCACAACAATGGGTAAAGTGGCAAAAATGATCGTACAAAATCCAGCCCAGTCCTTTACCACGTTTTCGATGAGATAACCATACATTAAGCATAAAAACGCGAGATAAAACCCGGGAAACAACATTTTTGATGCCGGTAAACTATTCCCAAAAGCTGATCTCCAAACAGCTATAGAGGAAGGAATCAATAAGGGATAATTGGTTGTGCTGGTGCCCCATGTACCTGCGGCTTTCAAACCCGCTACGCTCATCCCCTCCCCTTTCGCTCCCCAGAGGGCAATGGCATCCGAGGTGTGATATCCAGCACCTACGGAAATGAAGAAGAGAACCGCGCTCAGGCCTACCCAAAACAATACCCAAATGGAAAAAGTACCCGAAAAATCCATAAGATATAAAAATTTATCCTCTTCATCCCAAATCGTTCTAAACAGAAAAATTGCGCCCCAAAAAACAGCATACACAAACAATAAGATTTTAAGTTCCAATGCCGGGAACAGGAGCAGAGAAATATAAACCAAAATCGATAATAGGCCAATGATCAGGCCGTATCCAACTCCTATTTGAAACCAGGGTGAATATTCAGGGATCAACCACCTTGCAAAATGAAAACCCACAAACAGAAAATAAATAAAAACACAGATTGGGAAAACTACATCTGCCAAAAAAGCCCACACAGAAGAAATTTGGTTGGGATCTGTCCCGTTCCCTAAACCATCTTCAGGGCCGTGTACCCCCCAGGTGTCATTAAACATACGCACCTTAGGGCTATCCTTATCAATTTGCTCAGCCGGGAACTGACCCAATCCCATAACCAAAAGATAGGTGTTGTCCTCCTCAAGGAATGCTGACCCACAATTAACTGTTGTGCAGTTGATTACCTCGCGCGGAGATAAGAATACCTGCATAAAGGGAGTTTTTGACAGCGCTCGCATGGTGACTTCTTCCGGGGGAAGGACAACCCTACCTTCCTCGGGAATTTCTTTCCTTAGGAATTCGACATAATCCGCGAAGTTATTCCCTCGCGCAAAACGAGCGCTCCGCCAAATCCCAGATTTTTGAACATATAGGAGAACCCCTTTCCCATAAGAAAGAATATCCGGTGTCACATGAAACAAATTCACCCCCACCAAACCACATAAAAAAAGAATGGTTAAGATGAGATAGAGATTATTTTTTCCTTTCATGAAACTTTCCTTTTCAAAACAGTTGAAAAGGTGCCAGTCCGAGGAACAACTCCCCAAAGCTGTCAGAAGGCACCTGCCTATCAAAATGAATCATATCATCTGAAAATAGTCCGCACAAACGCGATGAGCCCATCGTTAGGTTATAATAATCTGGTCAATCAGAAAGTTCAAGCAAGCCAACTACTCAAGAAATTGCACTGCTGTTCACTATGAAACATTTTTTCAAAAAACACTACTTGCTCATAATCTTAATTCTCCTCAATATATCCTTCGCAGTGGTATTTGGCGGTGACTTCGGGGATTCGTGGGATGAAAAACCGAGGTATGAAGCTGCCCTGCAGGCCATTTCACAATATAAAGAATTAGAGCCGAACAAAAATATCGGTGACAAGGGTCCAATTTATTGGGTTTTTGCCAAGCTCGGAGGGGATTTAATCCAATCCGTAAACCCGAATTTAACACACATTCAAGCCTGGCATTACATCCACTTTTTAACCTTCATATTAAGCGTGATTGCCCTATACTCAATCTGTCTGCGTTTCCTATCCCCTGAGTACTCTTTTCTGACTGCAGCCCTTTTCAACACCCAGCCCTTGTTATTTGGCCACGCGTTCATCAACCCCAAAGATATCCCCTTCATGGCCTTCTTCCTGTTAACGATTTCAAGCGGGTTGACAATGATTGACAAGGGTAGAATAAAAGCCCAGCATCATAAATCTGGCACCAGATCAGAATCCTTTTGGGACCTCATCACCTCCAATTGGGCTGCTCTGAACACCCCAAGACGCCTCCTTGTGCTCCTCACTGGCATATTGCCCCCCATAGCTTTATCCTTGTTCAGGCTTTACTCAAAAAGAATACAAGTCAGCATCACAGCTTTCATCAACAGCATCCAGAATGAACATTTCCTCCGGATCCTCAACCAGCTGTCATTTTATTTCTTTCGTGGAAATATCGATTCGGGTGTCACCCTAAATAATGTCAAAACCATATACCCCTATCTATTCGTCCTCTCAGGTCTCATCTTTGGAGGACTCGTGGCCCTGATAGGGGCTTTGTTTCTTCCAAATGTAATACGGTTCCTCCTGGGATTCAAGTCCTGGAAAAACTTCCTGGAAAAACTCAAAATAGTCGTACGGAACCCAAATGTATATCTGGCTGCGCTTATCTTGGGAGTGTCCATCGTAAACAGATCCCTTTCTCTGGCAGCAGGATTCTTTGTGATCTTTTATTTGTGGGTCAACTATAGATCTTATTTTTTACCGGTCTCTTTCATGTATACGAGCGTCGCCATGGTGACCGTTTATCTGTCATGGCCGAGCATGTGGGGAAATCCGATTCTGGGTTTTTTGAAGAGCTTTTTTACTGTGTCAGATTTTTCATGGGGTGGCGGAACTCTCTTCTGGGGAACACTCCTGAAATCCAGCAATTTGCCAAAAATTTATATTCCGACTTTAATATCCCTTCAATTCACCCTACCAACGATTATCCTGTTTCTGATTGGGTTGATCGCTGTGATTTTTCTTTACTCTTACAACAAAGGACAAAAGACAATCATTGTTATTCTCGCGGCTTGGTTTACCCTTCCCCTTTTATCTACCTTCATCGTCAAACCAGCAACATATGACAATTTCCGGCATTATTTATTTCTCACTCCCCCAATTTTCGTATTTGCTGGCTTTGGTATAAAATACCTCCTGTCGCTGGTGCCCAACTATCCTATCTCGATTTTATTAATCATCCTAATCCTGCTTCCGGGAATTCATTCTCTCATCACCCTCCATCCCTATCAGTATATTTACTATAATGAATTGGTGGGGGGAGTAAGCGGTGCCTTCAGGAAATTTGAAATGGACTATTGGGGCACCTCTTATCGAGAGTGCACTTTATTCATAAACCAAGAAGCGTCTGAAAACGATTCCATCCTCGTCTTCGGGCCTGCCCACATAGTGAAAAATTACGCTCGAGAAGACTTAAAGGTTCTCCATTACCGGGAACCTGATCTCCATTGGATGGTAGAAGAAGCGGATTACGCCATTATCTCTACTCGGAGAAATAAAGATCTGTCCTTGTTGGACGATAAACCCACTATTTATTCCGTGACCCGCGCCGGGGCAACGCTCGCGGTCGTCAAAGACATCAACCCTTAAGCCTTATAGGATCCTTATTCCAAAACAAAAAACCCGCCTGATTGTTGTTTTCTCAGGCGGGTAACGTTGCGTCCTTCTATCCCTACTCTCCCTTTTCTCTTAAATGGGGAAACAACAACACTTCCCGAATACTATGTTTGTCGGTCAGGAGCATGACAAACCTGTCAACCCCCATCCCAAATCCCCCGTTAGGGGGCATACCGTACCGCATGGCTCGCAAATAATCCTCATCCATGGGATGCCGCTCCTCATCCCCCTCTTCATAGGACCTTCCCATCTCTAAAAATCGTTCCTCTTGGTCTAAGGGATCATTTAACTCAGTGAAAGCGTTGCATAATTCCATTCCCCCTACAAACCCTTCAAAACGTTCGACCGTCTGGGGATCATCTTTTTTGCTTTTTGCCAACGGAGAGATTTCCCGCGGGTAATCATAAATGATCGTAGGTTGAATCAAGGTGGGTTCCAAACAAGAATCAATCAGATCATCAATCAATTTTCCCCGCGATTCCTCAGGATTAAATTCAAGATCAAGATCACCCATCGCATTCGCCAAACTAACCCCTGTGTCATGCGCTTTAATGTCGATCCCAGTTCTGTCAAGGAGCGCTTCTCTGAGTTCGATCCTTTCCCAGGGAATATCAAATGAGATCTCCTCGCCCTGGTATGAAAGCTTTTTCTCTCCCACGACTTTATCCACTACGAAAGCCACCATCTCTTCTGTGAGGTCCATGATGTCAAAATAATCAGCGTACGCCCAATAGAACTCTATTTGGGTGAACTCGGGATTATGTTTGAAAGATACGCCCTCATTGCGAAAATCCCGCCCAATCTCATACACACGTTCAAACCCTCCCACTAACAATCGTTTTAAATACAGCTCAAAGGAAATCCGGAGGTACAAATCTTGTTTGAGCTGATTGTGATGTGTGGTAAAGGGTTTCGCCGCAGCTCCTCCGTAAATCGGCTGCAGGATGGGTGTCTCTACCTCTAAAAAACCCTGTCCATCCAAAAAGGATTGCATAGCCCGGATGGCGGATGTTCGAGTCCGAAATATGTCCCGCACATCCCGGTTTACAGCCAAATCTGCATACCGCTGCCGATAACGGGTTTCAGGATCCGCCAAGCTGGCATATTTAATCACCTCACCGTCTACAACTTCCTCTTTAGCAGCTGGTAGAGGGGAAAGGGATTTAGAGATCATCTTGAAGGAAGAAACTGATAAGGTGATCTCTCCCGACCGGGTGCGGAAGATCTCCCCTTTTGCCTGCACGAAATCTCCCAAGTCAAAGTATTGATTGAAAAAATCAAGCTGTTCTTCGCCCAAGGTATCTGCTCTGAAGAAGAGTTGAATTTGTTCGGTTCCATCTTCAATATCCGCAAATGTGATCTTTCCCATTGGTCTCATCGACCGCAAGCGACCAACGAGCGTGGCCTGGATAGGTTCCGCGTCCTCAAGGCCTTCTATCCTTTTAAATTCCTTGATGGCTTCCTGGGCTGTATGTGTTCGCTCTACCCGACGGGGATACGGGTCGACGCCCATTTCGCGGAGCTGACGCAATTTTTCCAAACGAACTTTTTCCAATTTTGTATATTCTGCCATGGGATCAATCCTCAATATTAAAAAATCCCCGCGCGGAATTCAGACGCACGGGGATGGCTGGAATCCAATCAAATTCAGGATATTTTTGTGATCTTAACTGTATATATACCGCCTGGGGCCAAGACATCCACCTCATCTCCCTTGGAATGGCCCAACAGAGCGCTCCCCAAAGGGGATTCATTAGAGATTCGCCCCTCAATAGGATCCGCTTCCGCCCGCCCGACGATCGTAAAGGTTTCTTTTTCATTTTCCGAAGTTTTGATGCTGACTTCCGTTCCAATCTGAACCACATCCGTTTCAGAAAGGTGATTCACAATTTCTGCTTGGTTAAGGATCCCCTTTAAGTACTGAATTCGCCCTTCCACAAAGGCCTGGGCGTTCTTCGCAGCTTCCACCTCAACATCAGCATCCACCCCTAACGGGCTGCCATCCAGTGCTTCTCGAAGACGGATGGCGACCTCTTCTCTCTTTTCCGTCTTCAAATATTCCAATTCTTTCTTTAGTTTATCATATCCTTCTTGGGTCAAATATGAGGTAGCCATACAATGTTTCCTATGATAGTATATGATCTATTTAATAACAAAAGAGCTTTTCCAAGAGTTTCACACTCCCAAAAGCCCTCATTTCGTGAAAGTGCGGCTATTCTATCATAAGCATTGCAGAACTTCAAGACCGTCCAGGATGAAATACCAATGAACGACTCCTGCCAATCATCTCCCTCCATTCTTCTTCCAGAGTTTCACCCCGGACATCAAAGCGGCAAATTCTTCCAGCTCCTGCCTCAATTCTCCTTCACCCTCCCAAAACAATTTGATTTGGGAGCGATATAAGGCGCTGGCTCTTTTCCAAGCAGCCAGGGATGAAGGGGACATCTTATATTGGATTTCCTTCCAGTCCTCAGACTCAGACATCACCTTTAGGATCGATTGATTCTGGGGTTCACGCACATAGGGATAATCGGCATAAAAACGCAGATCCTGTTTCAGGCGGTGAGCTGCTTTGCGCGTTAATTCATGATCGACATGATTTCCAATCCCCAGGGGGGAAACAAGGATCTCATCCTTTACCAAGGTCTGGGATAATTGCCTAGAAACCTTTTCTATCAATGGCTTTTCCAGCGGGCTTAAGCCCCCAAAGATCGCTTCCTCTCCCGGATATAACCACTCACCATCTCCCGGGGAACGGCGATAAATACAGTCTGGAATTTTGAAATGCTTTACCAAAGCCCCCAACTCCTGACAAGCCAATGTATCTTCTTCCCGCCTGTGCTGAACGACATCTCCTTCCACCTGCCAGGTCGTATGAAGGGAATGAGCGAAAGAGGACAGCTCATTTTTAGGTGCACCGCCAGCACAGATAGTCCAGACTTCTACCTGGCTCCCTGCTTGAACCAGTTCCCAGACCAAAGCCCCGCATGAAAACACAACGTCATCCAAATGAGGAGATAGGAAGATCCATTTCATATAACATTTTGTACCACACTTACGGCAGCCGAGCTACATCAATCCACATTTTATGACCGTCAGTGGTGAATTCAATCCAACCATGCATATCGGTTCGAAGCAGAGAATATCCAGCCATGTCATCCAATAACCCTGGAGAAGGAAGTCCATCCGAATCATCGGGAGCAACGCTCAAAACGACCAAGCGGGGATTTAAATTGTCAATCCAATTCTTGGGATTACTGGCTTGATAACCGTTATCCGCCAGCAATAACAGGGAAAGTGGACCGATATCTCGTCCCTGACGAAGGTCTTGAAAACAATCTTTAGAAACACCAAAAGGGAGCAAGGCCCGAAGTCGGTCATAGGTTATGAAAAGGACACCTCCGCGGTCGGATTCAGTCAACACCTCCAACACTAACTTCTCTCCAATTTGCATCCTCGAACCTACCTCCCCATCCAGAATGCGCACATCGCTCTCACGTAAATTCGCCCGGAGATAATCCGCTGCCCGGGAAGGGCTGCGCGCTCCAACCCAGAGCACGTTTTGCGGTGGGTTTCTATCCACAAAACGTGTCAGAGCTGCGATATCCTCCTCCAAGGGGGAGGCAACCACCCAAAGTTCTATCTCTTTATCCAAAACGGATAATCGACGTCCAAGCCCATCCGCAAGGGCACTGCTGCTGGGTCCTCCATTGATCAGCACACGCTCTCCCGTGGGAGAACGCAGCAGGATCGCACTTCCCGTTCCCACCTCGAAAAAAGAAAGGTGAAGATATCCATCAGGAGCCTGAAACAGGGACCGCCAGACCAACATATTTCCACACGCCAGGATGATAACGACCACAGCAGGGTCCACAAGTCTGCTTAACAGTCCAAGCCACTTCCTGCCAAAAGTCATTCCAGCCAACATGCCATAAAAAATGATCACAAAAAACAAACCAATCCTTTCCGTGTGAATAACACCACTTTCCAACCCGGCAAATAGTTCCACAAATCGAATGGTATAGGTAACAAAAGGGTAAACGGTCAAACCTATCCATTTACCCAAGGGAAACCATATTAGCCCAAAAATCAAGGCTACCCCTCCCAGGATCATGATCGGCGGTTGAGCCGGTAAAATGACAGGGTTGGCAAGAAAACCAATCCAAGAAAGGGTTTGAAAATGGTATAAAAGCACAGGAAGCGTAGTTATTTGTGCGGCAAATGTGAAGAGCACATATTCGCTGACAGGTTTTGCCAACCGCTGAGCGCGATCTGAGGAAATCACACGAGAGGCGACCTTCATAAACCACTCAGTCAGATCCTCTGCATAGAGGATCAAACCCAGCGTAGCTGCCAGAGAGAGTTGAAAAGAGATGTCCCAGGGGATATGGGGGTTGCATATGGCCATGATCAAAGATGCAAAAGCAACAGCGTTTACTCCATGTTGGCGGCGACCCAGGTGGCGGGCAAACAAAGCCAGCCCTCCCATCCATGCCGCACGCACAACCGCTGCATCAGCGCCAACTAAGATCGTATACACACTGATCCCAATCACTGCAGATAACGCTCCCCAGAAAGGTTTAAACAATCGGCTGAAAGCTGCAGCCAGAAACCCCGAGACAATCGTGATATTAAATCCTGAAATAGCGATGATATGTGAGGTTCCTGTTTCTCGAAAAGCTCGTTCTACAGGATCTGGGATGCCGCTTTCTTCCCCAAGAAGTATTCCCGCCAATAGAGAAGCTTCCGGATCAGGCCATAATTTATAAATCTTCCGCAAACCCGCCCTTTTCAAAGAAGAAATGGCCCTCATAAAAAACGTTCCCTGTCCGGATTCTAAGACGCCGATTTTTGCATTTGCCATGTAAGCATAAACACCTTGCCGGGCGAGGAACGCTCGATACGAGAAACCTTCAAGTTCCGGTGGTTGTCTCAACAACCCCCGCAGCATAATGCGGTCCCCATATTGAACTTCTTCACCTACAGGCACTCGAGCCAAAATCTTACCTTCCACGTCTTCGTGAATGGGATTTGACGAGTCGCGGAGTTTCTCGGTTTCAACAATAATGCTGGTATACTCATCCTGAATTTTTGGGAATCCTTTGACAACCCCATTCACAACCACACTCCGGGTAGGATCAACATGATTCGCGACGAATTCCGGGTTTCCAAGATCAGGGAAAGAACGTAGATAACGAATCGCGCCCAGAGAAAAGGACACCGCACAGACAAGGCTCAGCGTCCAAAACGGGAAGGTTGAAATTTCAACTTTCAGCCAGATGGGAATCAGCAAACGCCCCAAAAGCAAAAAGAGCGTAATGCCCAAAAAAACAAACCAAGGAACCTCAGACCAAGGCAGTAAATCAGCGGTCAGGATGCCCCCAAAAAATGAGGCTGAAATCCAGATCAGCGGCATAGATCTCTATTCTCCCTTTAGGATCCACACTCCATGCCTCTTGGTCAACCCAAGGAGGAAAAACGAGCAGCCGGCATGAGATATGTATCTCCCCGTCAGGGGTCTATTCCCTGTTATCTGAAAATCGATTCTGCAGATCGCCACGTTTCCCCCTTAGAAAAGGTCTCCCACGGACAAAGAATGTCATTAACCCCAGTCCATGGTCATTCTTTTCCTGTTATTTTTCAATATCAACCAGCATGAAACCCTCTCTGGGACTTCTCTTTTCTTCTTCCCCCTGGTTTGCTCGCCACATCAGCTGCTGGGCGAGAATTGCTGTAGCGAACACAAATAATCGTCTCGGAGTGGGGTTTTCTTCTTTCAGGATCACCTCTCGAGGGATCTTGAGCTTTAAGCAGAGCTTGGTGATCTCCTCCTCGTCAAATTTCCCTTCATCAAGGTCCTGGATAAAACGGTTACGAATATGCCAGATAATTACCAGGTCGTGATATTCTTTTTTACTTATCAACCCCAAACCATACACCGCTTTTATCCGGGAACCAAATGTGCCAAGGGGACTTTCTTCCCCCAGCAACATTTGAGCCACTCTCTCATCGGGGATGAAAAAACACTCCAAAACACGACTTAAATGCGTGTTTAAATACACCGCGCCTGTGATAGCTGCTGCTCGATCACTTTTGTGTTGAAATTCAAGGACCAACCTTTCCCACTCTTGTGTGTTATCTGATCCAGCCCGTGCCATAATTCATCCCTTTTGTTTGCTTGAAAATGGAGTTCATTTTTGATTATACAACAGAACTGTGGCTTTTCAGATCCCGAATCCTCTTGAATGAGAATAGACTCGCCACCGAGACGCAGTTCACCCAGGATGATTACCCATGAATTATGGGTGACCTTTTCGATACACACGTTGGAATTCACGATGAAAAATATCACCAAGCGCTGCATTGTGGATGATTAACACATTCTCATCATTGACCTTTTCAGCGCTCTCCGTGAAATTGTACGAACCCATAATGACGATTTTCCCATCGATGAGTATGAATTTATGATGCATCTTTTCGGGATTTCCATCCTTACGGACATCCACGCCGTTTTTCTTAAATCGTTCCCATTCGCTTCCCATTTCAGAATACAACTGAGATGTATCGATCACACCCTGGACGAGAACTCCCCTTTCTGAACATCGGATCATCGCTTGGGCGATGGGGTCTGAGGTAAAAGAATACGCCAAGAACTTGATTTGATCCTCCGCGCCTTGAATCAACTCGATAATTCGCTTTTGGGGATGGTCGTCAGGAGAGAAATAGGTTTCCACTAAACCTGCCTGGATTTCAAGTTTTGGATGAGGAGTGTTGTCCCTAATCCGATCCCCAAACAATAGATCCTCAAACATCTCCTCAAATTCCACGGTGTAATTTTCTGCCAGGGAAGGGGACCGAAAATGGAGCAGATGGTTGTCATTCCGGTAAAAACCACGGAGTGTAAAATTCATGGATCCTGTCCAGACATCGCGCTGATCGATGATGATAAATTTCTGGTGCATCAGACCCCTTCTTTTGTCACCAACCACAGGGATCCCTGCTGAGCGAAGGGCTTGGATCTCTGCTTCTTCCGCGCGGTCACTTTCCACCACCACCCGGACGGTTACCCCCCGTTGATGAGCCCGCAATAATGCATCCCGGACACTCCAAAGATCAAAGTCATATACAGCGAGATCCACCCGGAAACGAGATTGATCAATCGCACCTGCCAGCACCTCATCTGCTCCTCCTCGATAAGAATCCGCCGTGGGGCTGCCCGCTTCAGAAAAATATACGCTAATCTGACCCAGATCCTGGGGCTTCTCCGCGGGTTTCCCTGTCGGCAGCGGCTCCAGGAGAACAGCGGTCGGTTCTTGACAAGCGGAGAGGATAAAGATCAACCATAAACCCACCAGGGATTGAAGGAAACCCTCTCGAAATCTTTTCATGAAAAACTTTTTTGTCCTTAACTAGCTTCCAAACACCGGATTAATACTTTTCTCCGTGAGCCTGATGCCCGGTGCTCAAATGTGTATACGCCCTGCCAGCGCCCCAAATTCATCTCTCCATTGTCAACGGGAATGCTCAAACTCGTTGCTGTCAGCATGGCTCGCATATGAGAAGGAGAGTCATCTTTTCCCTCCAGCGTATGCCGATGCCAAGATTCCCCTTCCGGAGCAAGTTTATCCATGAATGTTTCCAGATCCTGTTTTGCAGTGGGATCATAACTTTCACTGATCACAAGGGAAGCGCTGGTATGCTGGATGTAAAGATGGCAGATCCCTTCCCTGACCCCCCACTGCTCCAATTTTGCTTTGATTCGATCTGTAAATGGATATAACCCTTTCCCTTCCGTACGGATAATAACGATACCTTTCTTCCAGTTCACATCTCCTCCTGAGTATGTCCGGGTTTTCTTTCATTGTACCGATCAGCCACTTTTAAATCAAAAAGAGCAGTCAGGTGACTGCTCTTTTTTTATATTCAATTTTTTAGATCTAACTTAGAATAGGCTTTCAGATTCGTCGTCGACGTCGAAT
>JAGXKM010000090.1 GCA_018335275.1 Anaerolineales bacterium
AAGATCGACTTACCATGCTTCCGGATCTGCTGAAATCTCCTTTGCGCAAACACCTTTCCCGAGTCAAGAACCTACACAAAAAAGACCTTCAGAATGGTCATGGTGATGTCTATCTCCCCCATGCGCTGGCCCGCAAATATCCAAATGCTGCAAGGGAGTGGATCTGGCAGTGGGTTTTTCCCTCTGTTTCGCTTTCAAAAGACCCGCGAAGCGGTGTGGTTCGCCGCCACCACCGCCATGGAAGCAGCCTGCGGAAAGCGGTCAAGTCCGCCGCGAAGAAGGCGGGAGTTCAAAAGCATGTAACCCCACACGTTTTCAGGCATAGCTTTGCTACTCATCTGTTGGAGATGGATTATGACATCCGCACCGTTCAGGAGCTGCTGGGGCACAAAGACGTGAAGACAACTATGGTATACACACACGTGTTGAACCGGGGCCCCTCCGCCGTTCGCAGCCCGCTTGACGTTGTTGGTCAAGCTTAGCTATTCCTGACCAAGAAAGGGTTTTGGCTAAAAGAAGCAATTGCGTATAGGCATAACCCCACAATAACCACCTTCTCTAACAACCAAAACAATACAACTTCAAAATTTCCCCATTCCCCACATAGACCAGCGTCCAAAAACGAATCGTGGCTAGGAATTACTAATGTAGGGGAGTCCTCAAACGCTCATCCATGATCCCTGGGCCACCAAATTTAACAGGCAATCCAAGAATATCATGTACGGAACAACGGTTAAAATGTCATTTATAGACTCTATTGGATTGGTTGGAGGAAAGAGGTGCAATCAGAAGACTGCTTTTATCTGGGAGAAAAGGAAAACAAGCGAGGAGAGAAAGAATATTACGTGTTTCTTGGCAGCGCGGACAACGGGGTAACACCGGCGTTCGAAGACATGGAGGAGCTGAGGGACCACTTAGCCAATCTTGGGACAAGTCACGGCCAACCCTGGAGCATGGGCGCAGTGGTCCTGCTCGAGAAACACAAAAAGATCCCACGCGAGATCGGGTTCATCAAACCCTACAATTCCAACTACCGGCATCAGTATGAGAGCTGGAAGGCAAACGGCGGGGAATGCGGTTCGGCATTATGATCGAGTACACCACAGAAAATGATGGGAAACGCCAGCCCACTGCTGGCGAGGTTCTCTTTCCCTATATTCAACGTCCCCTTCCTGGATCAATATTGCTCAATTGGCTACATACAGATGGGGCATAACCAGGGGGCATTCAGGATCTCATGCCAAGATGGGGGAAACACATTATGTTACAATTATTAATACGCTTGACACAACATGATTAATGGTGTATATTGTTACGTGTAGTGTTACATTTTCTGCTTGAAAAGGCAGGTGAAAACCATGACAAAGACCGAGATTGCTCAACTAGAAAAAGAATCTGCAGCCAAGGCGGTCCGCCAAGCTAAAGAGGACCTGGGGCTGAATTACAGCGAGATCGCCTCGGCCCTTGGCGTTCACCGCCAGACGGTGTTTCGCTACCGAAAACATGAGTCGGTCCCTTCAGCTGACGTCCAGGATCGTTTGGCCAAAATACGGGAACTCTCTTTCCTCCTCGGTGAAGTCTTTGTGGACAGAGACGCCCAGTTGGAGTGGCTCTATGGGCCCGTCCCGATGCTCAGAGACCGCCGCCCGATCGATCTCATCCGGAAAGGGAAGTTTGATGAGGTCATCTCCGTCCTGGCCGGTCATCACTCGGGCGCTTTCGCATGAGATTCACAGGGGAAGTGGGGAGGCACATCCGGGGATGAGCTCTCTTGATGTATAATCACAGCACACAGCACAAGTTAGCTTTTAATGACAATTATGGTAGTGAACTCCAATGTCCGACAAAATGAGAAACCGCGTTGACATTCATAAAAGAATCCAAAAGATGCAGGGAGAGTTAAAGAGCCTCGGTGTTAAATCACTGTCGCTCTTCGGCTCTGCGTCCCGCGGTGAGGCTTCCCGGAAAAGCGACCTGGATTTTCTGATCGACTTTGAGGGACCATATACCTTTGACCGGTACATGGACATAAAGATGCTGCTGGAGGATCTCTTTGACTGCGATGTAGATCTGGTCACCCCCGACGCCGTTCGCCCAGAGATGAAAGACAATGTAGAAAAGGATCTCTACCGTGTCGCGTGATTAATTTCAGGTTATTTATAATGAGCAGGAGAAACCAACCATGACAGAGCTTATAGAAAAGGCATTCAATGAGATCTCGCAGCTCCCGGAAAAAGACCAGGAAGAGTTTGCCGCTTTTCTTCTTGAGGAGTTAGCCTCAGAGAATAGATGGCACACCTTACTTTCCACTTCTGCGGAAACCCTTGAGCAGTTAGCACGAGAAACTCAAAGGGAGATTGAAGCAGGAAAAACAACATCCCTTAATATGGGAAACGAATGAGGTCTCACACAACGAAACGCTTTCGCCGGGCTTTCGACAATCTACCGCCTGAAATCCAGCGCCGGGCCGAAAGAGCCTATGAGCTTTTCGAACAGGACCCGAGACATCCCAGCCTTCGGTTTAAAAAGATCCACGCGGTTGAATCAATATATTCAGTGCGCATTACACGCGACTACAGAGCCCTTGGTTTGAGAAAAGAAAATGACATGTTCTGGTTTTGGATCGGATCGCATGATGATTATGAAAGGCTGCTTCAATCCGGGCTGTAGCGAATGCAGACGCCCTTGTTGATTCACATGTTGGTACACAGAAAGGACTTTTTTGTTTAACCCCTAATACTTACGTAAACGGGTATATACGCAAGTATTATAGAGGGCGAAAATAGCCTAAATTCGAGGTCAAAAATGGTCAACGATGAGAATAAAGAACCCAGGAAAATCACACCGACTGAAGACGTGGACCCCGGCGCGTTTGCCATCCGCGCCATTCGCAACGACCCCACGCTGCAGGATTCCACCAAGCACCAGTACATCAAGGCGCTGAAAAACTACCTGGACACCGGCGGCAGCCTGCTCGATCCCGTCGCATTGGCGGAGTACGCCCTGACCGTGGGCAGCTCCACCCGCGCCTTCCTGGCTGCGGCCGTGACCCGATTGGCCGCCGAGCTCGAGCAGCTGGCCAAAGGGGCCGCCACGCCGGACAACATCGACCGCATCCAGGCCGCCGTCTTCCGGGCCCAGGCCCTGCAGAAAGCCATCCGCACGGAAATCAAGCAGGGACAAAAAGCTCACACCTGGCTGACGGCCGCAGAGGCGCAGGAGTTGCTGGAGGCGTGTAAGCGAAGGCCCAGCGGAAAACCGGAATTTAAAATATTTACCATGCGGGACCGGCTGGCCGTCGGGCTGATGATGGCCGCGGGGCTGCGGCGCGAGGAAGCAGCGGGCCTGCAGTTTGAGGATATCAAGAAGCAAAATGAACGCACGGTGTTAGATGTGGAAGGCAAAGGAGCAAAAGACCGCGTGGTGCCCGTCAACGACCGCCTGGCAGAGGCGATCCTGGACTGGAAGTTCCTGGTGGGACCGGACGGGTTCGTGCTGCGCAGCCTGGGGCGAAATAAGGAGCCCGGCGAGAGCATCAGCACCACAGCGCTGTATGACATCGTGCAAAAACGTGGGAAGCTGATGGGAAAACCCGACCTGCAGCCGCACGACCTACGGCGCACCTACGCGGAGCTCGGACGTCGGGCGGGCGTGCCCATCGAGCAGATCAGCATCCTGCTGGGGCACGCGAACATCAAGACCACCCAGGAGTATCTCAACATCGAGCTGGACCTGGAAGTGACGATCAGCGACTTTGTGCCTTTCTAACCTATCATGTTGGATAGACTGAAAATAGGCTCTTAGAAACGTTCTCTCGCCGTAGACGCACACCGTGCAGCGCAAGGACCATCTATACTGCCCAAATTTGACAAAACGCACCACAAAACCACCGGGACAGCCACTGAGTGGGCTCCTGTTAAAAATAGGAAGAACTTTTGACCAAAAGAATTGGAATCTGCAAACTCCGCAAGCTTACCAGCAGGAATCTGCCCGGCGCAGTGGTTACTTACTTTCCCTGCACAAAAATCCCTGTCATGTTGTATCTGTGCTGGGCTTGTCCTCCGAATTATCTTTAATATCTTCCGTTTCGCCGCCTCGGAGACCTTCTTGAAATGCCCTTATCCCACTTCCCAGCTCCCCGGCGATTTTACTAACCCGTCCCACCCCAAATAAAAGAAATACAATGACAAGTATGATGATTAATTCTGTTGTGCCTAGATTGGCCATCTATTTACTCCCTTTCCAACAAATTGGACACATAATGTCCGCGGCAGATTCAATCCGATGGTCTATTTTAACATAACCAAGTATAAGCCGTGTTTCACCAACAAGAATTCAAAGTCATTCACACCACGTTAACTTTTTCTCCCTTTTGCCTACATCCAGGTATTCGCCCCAAACTACAACATGATCAAACAATATAAAATTAATCCATACCAAAGCGCCTTACGCTAAAACGTAAGCTATAATACTATTTAGAACGTAGTGATTTTTGACACAAGGAGCCGATTATGAATCACCCAAAATTTACAATTTTTACAGGAAAGGATAATCAATATTACTTCAGGCTAACTGCCCGGAACGGAGAGATCATTCTGGGAAGCGAGGGCTATAAAAGTAAGTCTGGTTGCAAGAATGGCATACAATCTGTAAAAGAAAACGCACCCGGGGATGACAGGTATGACCGCCGCGAATCATCCAACGGTCAATTCTATTTTGTCTTGGTAGCCAAAAATGGTGAACCGATAGGTAGAAGCGAAATGTATACAACAGCCCAGGGACGAGATAATGGTATTAAGGCCGTAAAAAACACTGCTCCTAATGCCCCGATTGATGATACATCTGCCTAACACAACACACTTTGAAAAAAACGCTGGTGATTATTCATCTCTGGCGTTTTTTATTTACATTCCACGTGTGAACAAACTCTAGGATAGAAGGTGCGCCCAATGGGTTGCTGAAAGCTAGAGCCTGAAACGGTATTCTTCTTCAGATTCATAACTTTCCATCTTTTTCTATTCCAAACGTTTGCCCTATGTTTCAACCTTGATTATAGACTAAACTATGTCTGAGAAAACATCAATAAATACGACCCCTCTGTTTTTAGAAGGAACCCAGCCTCATCCCCTGCTAATAGGGTCCCGTCCTTTGATAATCAGGAGTACCCATGGCTGTACTTGCAGAATTTGAACCCTGGTGGCGTTTTGCTTTCGCCCTGCTGATCGGGGCGCTGATTGGGCTGGAACGCGAGTTCCACCAGCAGAAAGAAGAATCCCCGGATTTTGCCGGAATCCGCACCTTTTCCCTGATCTCCCTCCTGGGCGCGGTGGCAGCCTTCCTGGTGGCTGACTACGGGGTGATCCTGGCAGCCCTGGCGCTGGCCGGGCTGATCCTGATGGTCACTGTCAGTTATTCGGGAGCCCTTTTCCGCAGCAGGGCCGAACCGGGCATCACCACCGAGGTGGGTGCTATTCTGACTTTTCTCTTCGGTGTCCTGGTCATCGGAGAACAGGAAACTGTTGCCATCGCGCTGGCAGTGATCACTTCCTTGTTGATGGCCATGAAAGGCAGACTGCACGGGGCTATCCGCAGCATGTCCACGGAAGACATTCACGTCACCCTCCAATTTGCTCTCGTGGCCGCAGTCATCCTGCCGTTACTGCCCAATCGGGCCCTGGATCCGTTCGGGCTTCTCAACCCCTTTCAGATCTGGTTAATGGTGGTATTCATCTCCGGGATTGGCTTCAGCGGGTATATCCTGATGAACATCCTCGGCCCTTCTCAAGGAATCAACCTGATGGGTTTCCTGGGCGGCCTGGCCAGCAGCACAGCGACCACCATCAGTTTTTCCTCCGCCAGCAAAGAGAACCCCCGGATGGCTCCCCAGTATGCCCGGGCGGTGATCATGGCCTCCACGGTGATGTTTCCCCGGGTTTTTTTCCTGATTCTTGTCATCCATCCTCCGCTAGCTGTGAAAGCTTCCCCTCCACTCGCTGCCATGCTGGCAGCGGGACTGATTTACATCTTTGTGGCCGGGAAACGCACCGGGGGCTCAGAGGATTCTCCTTCCTCTGTGAAAGTAGGAAACCCCCTGAAGCTGTCCACCGCCGTAAAATTTGGCCTGCTGTTTGCGTTCGTGCTGATCATCATCGAGTTCGCCCAAAACTCTCTGGGAACAACCGGGGTCTACCTGACCAGCTTCCTGACTGGATTGACTGACGTGGATGCCATCTCCCTCAGCCTCACCCGGTTAGCAGCCAGAAACCAGGTCACCCTGCAGGTAGCCGGGGTCGCGGTGGTCCTTGCCGCCCTGATGAATACGCTCTCCAAAGGGGCCATTGCCTATTTTTCTGGCTCCCCTGAACTGCGAAAACATGTCCTTCCCGCATTGGGTATTATCATTCTAATAGGATTAATCTCTGGCGGATTGACTTTTTTCTGGTTTTAGAACTCCTCCCACTATCTATTTGGTGGACGGATTTTTCCTGGTGCCGGCTGGATGATACCATCCTGCTGACAGCCTCCCTGCGCCGACATTCGTTTTTCGCCTCTACCAACCCTTAAATAAGAAAGCTGCCAAGGAAACCATGCCGCATAAAACCTCCCGCATAAAACCTCCCGCTTTACCCCCCTGCTTATCCTGCTCCTTTCTGCAGCCAGCCTGGTGATCATCGCCTTCGGAGCCATGCAGGCCAGGACAATCATCAACCCCATTCTGCTGGCCTTTATCATTTCGATCCTCTTTGTACCTCTCCAGGAAAAGCTGCAGCGCCTCGGGGTTCCCGGCTGGCTGGCTTTAGCGATCGTAATCCTTATCGTTCTTGTTATCTTGGGCTTGTTTATCTATATCACTGTCGTTTCTGTGACCAGCTTGATCAACAGGATTCCGGTTTACTCTTTTCAACTGCAGCAATTGCTTGACAACCTGTTATTACTAGCTGATGATCTCCCCCTAGACATGGACCGGCTGCTGCGTTTAGAAGTGTTTGAGATCCCCCAGGTGATGAATCTCACCAGCACTTTGCTTCGCGGTCTTCTGGATACCCTCTCCAACTGGCTCTTTATCATCCTGTTGGTTGCTTTCATGCTTTCGGATTTTGCCAAACTGCCGAATAAAATCCGTATCATATCCGTGCAGGATAAACATTTAAAGGACATTGCTGATCTCTTCCAGGATATCCGCCGTTACGTTCCCATCACCACCCAGACCGGGCTACTCACTGGCGTGTTGAACGCGGTCTTCCTGATTGCTCTGGGGGTGGATTTTGCCGTGCTCTGGGGTCTGCTGGGATTTCTAATGAACTATATCCCCAACCTGGGAATTATCCTCTCTATAGTCCCCCTGCCCTGCTGGCCCTGCTAAAGTTTGGCTGGACCCGGATGCTGATCGTGATCATTGGCTACATCGCCACAAATACCTTTATCGAGAATATCCTCAAGCCCCGCATGCTAGGGGCAGACCTGAACATTTCCCCCCCTCGTGGTCTTGATTTCTCTGATTGGTTGGGGATATATCCTGGGACCAGCTGGGACGATTCTCGCCGTTCCCCTGACAATCATTGCCATCAAGCTGGGTCTGGAGAACGCGGAGGGGATGCGCTGGCTGGCGGTCCTGGCGGCGGCCAACCCGCCCCCGCTGGAGGAACCTCCAACCGATCAATTCGACCCCGAATAATATTTATCCCCTCTCGACTCCGATAAAGATCGTTCCTCCTGCCTTGTAACGTGCAGCTTTCAGACCAGAGGGAGTTTGGGGGCTCCGGCAGAGATCAGGTCTGCGCTTGATCTTCCAGGAGATCGCCAAAACGCTCCGCTTCATCCGGAAGCAGGTAAGGCTTACTTATCTCCTTAGAATTAAGATCACCTCCGTCCCGGGAGCCAATTTTTCAATATAGCGGTAGTTGAGCAGATCAGCATCCTGCTGGGGCACGCCAACATCACTAGCCAAAGGCTGTCCACCGGAAGACCACCCAGGAGTACCTCAACATCGAGCTCGACCTGGAGGTGACGATCAGCGACTTTGTGCCGTTCTGATTCATTTA
>JAGXKM010000091.1 GCA_018335275.1 Anaerolineales bacterium
GATCGCAGCCTTTCATATCCCTCTGCCAGGTTTTCCAAAATGGCTGCCAGTCCTTCCGGGAGGTACACGCCTCCGAACTGCCCAAAAATTCCCTTTCCGTTTCCTTTTGTGTTCATGTTCTTCTCCTCAGTTGAAATGTGTGGTGCAGGCTGTTTTTTCAGGTTCTGATTGCATAAAAGATGGCCTTAGGTGCACTTTTCCATGGGAGAACCTCCTTGATCGGTGTCCAATTGTCCGGGGTGAAAATAAAAACGCCTTCTCACGCATCAAGGGCGAGAGAAGGCGTTCGCGGTGCCACCTTGGTTAGGCTGGTCGAGGGGTTAAGACAAAAACCCGCCGATGAAACACGACGGGGACGCCATCGAAGCCAGCCTCACTTCTTTACGCAGTCTACTAAGAGGTTCAAAAATCTCTTATGGCAACTGCCGTACTGTGATAACGGAGCACCTCCGGCTCAGGTTAGTGCGCCGTTTCCAGCGGTTCGCCTGGGCGATTCCGAGGGCCATTCAACCTCAGCGGACGGGTAAGGATCTCACCTGGGCCTCACTCTCTGGACCGCCGTTCTGGGGTTTACTCTTCCTCTTCACGATCTTTCTTTATTCACTTGGGCCTAACTATAACACGCGTCAAAAAGGCTGTCAAGAACGGGTGTCCGTATCCTGGTTGGCTTTTTTCTGTTATACTGTCTTTCCTATTTCAGGGCGGTTGGGGTGAATTGCGTATAGGTATAACGGTTGTATCGAAGTGATGAGGAAGGAGGAATAGATGGCAGTTAAACGGAGAATATGGATTTTAATTCTGGCTATTGTCCTTCTCAGCGGCTGCCGCCTGCAGAATCAGAGGATGCTTACGGAAACAGCCCAGGTGACCCAGATCCAGGGCGCGCAGACGCTGGTCGCTTCCCTTTCCCTCACACCCCAGGCTACCGCGACCGCGGTGCCCACCACCTCCCTCCCGCCCACTGACACCCCTACCCCGTCCTTCACGCCGATCAGCACCTCCGGCACCTCCACCCCGTTTGCAACCCCCACGTCCGGGTCGTCAGGCGATCCCTGCGACGACGCCCGCTTTGTGAGTGACGTCTCCATCCCGGACGGCACGGAGATGGACCCCGGCGAGACCTTCACCAAGACGTGGCGCATCGAAAATACGGGGACCTGTGAGTGGACGGAGGACTACAGCGTTAACTTCTTAAGTGGGGATAAGCTGGAGGGAGAGTCGATCCAGATCAACGGAACGTTCGAGCCGGGGGAGGCGTACGATGTCTCGATCGACATGAAAGCGCCCTTTGAGGCGGGAACATATACGGGGACCTGGACGATCATGAATGAGAGTGGGTTCTCCTTCGGAAATACGTTTTATGTGGAAATTGAGGTCACCAGCAGCGCGACCGCAACCCCCACGCCCACACAAACACCGACCGCCAGCGAGACACCGACGATCACGCCCACCCCCACGAATACCCCCACCCCCGAGTCCACGCCCAGCCCATCTCCACCAGCTCCGACGTCGGGAACCCAGGAAGGGTAGGTGGGTTGGCTTCACCAGATTATATTCCTGAAACGTCCCTAAGAGATAAGCCGGTCAGACGTCGCAGCCGGCGATCAAAGTTCTGCTGAACTCAGGTTTATTTTTGATAAACGACAAGCGTCACGCCCAGCTCTTCCTCGAGGTTTTGGACGCGGTCAATTTGTTCCTCGGAGAGGTCCGCGATGTCCAGGCCGGACTCAAAGGCCATGATGTGCACGCCCATCTCTTTTTCTACTGCTTTAAGGCGTTTGACATCATCCTCACCAAGGTGGGCGATCTTTAAGAATTCGGTCATTCCAATCTTCCTTTTGGATTTGAAGGGACTTAACTGGATTATAAATGTGTCTCGATATGGGTGAAAAATCGCATACTGCAGTTATGGGTCTTGAAAGGGGGACACACTTTATGGAGCGGATATGAATTTCAGACCTCTAGAATCTCACCCCGTGGTCATGAGAAAGGATCTCCCGGGTCCGCTCGATTTCTTTTTCTACCCGCTCTCGAGACCAATCCAACTGCTGGGCTGTGATCTCCGCCACTTCCTTTAAAAGATCCGGGGTGAGTTGTCCCAGCCAGGCCAGAAGCGAACGGCGCAGGATGAGATCATCGAGATGGGTAACCATCTCGTTTTTTACCAGGAAGGCGATCTCCCGCCGTGTGTATCCGGGATGGTGTTTCAAAGGTTGATCTTCCCCTTCTTCTAAGAAGCAGACGACGTCCTCTGCCCGGGTGCCGTAGCGTCCAAACAGGATGCTGGCGCGGTTTGCGGAGAGGTTAGTTTGAGCAGCCAGGTCCTCAATCCAGGCCTTTTGTTTTTCTTCATCTGATGGATATTCAACACCGCCCCCGATGGGGAGAGACTCAGTGCTCGCTCGGCGTGTTTTTCCCAGCCGCTGGAGGACTTCATCCGCTGTCTCTTCCGAGAGGGCCCGGTAGCTGGTCCATTTTCCGCCCACCAGGCTGAGGATGGGCCAGGGCTGTCCGGGGTCCTTTTCGACGATCTCAATGGAATGGTCCCGGCTGATCTGCCCTGTGGCCCCACTGGCCGGGGGGAGGGGGCGGACGCCGGAAAACTGGAAGATGATGTCCTGGCGCGTGACCTCGAGTTCAGGGAAGACATGGGGCACCATGCCCAGAATATACTCGATTTCCTCCTCCGTGGGGGCGGCCTGATCGGGATCCTCGATGCGGATGTCCGTCGTCCCCAGCAACACTCGATCCCGGAAAGGGAAGATGAGCACAATTCGGCCGTCGACATATTCAAAGAAGAATTCGTGGTCCCCGATGGCCTCTCTCAATCCCGGGTGATCGATGATCAGATGGGAACCTTTGGTGCCCCCGATGAAGTGGGTCTTCCCGTCCACCTTCTGATTAATAAAATCGATCCAGGGACCCCCGGCGTTGACCACGATCTGCGGGCGCACGGGAAGTTCTTCCCCGCTGAGTTCGTCCTTGAGCAGGACGGCTCCCCCTTTTGAACCCGCAGCGCTGACATAATTGAGAGCAGCGGCGTTGTCCCCTTCCGCTTCTCCATCCTGCAATATCTCCACAGCCAGGCGTTCCGGCGAGGGCATGGCCCCATCGTAATAGGTGGCAGCGAATCGAACCTGGGGGTTGAGTTGTGGCCATTTCTTGAGCGCTTCCTGCCGGTTGTCCATATGGTGTCCGGGCATCGGGCTGTCCCCGCGCACATAGGCATCGTAGAGCATCAAGCCCATCTTGATGATGATCGCGCCCCGCTCCGCGGGTTTATCAAGCAGGCCGATGAATTTTAAGGGGGCGTTGAACAAGCCGGAAAACCATTTGAAGATGGGGATGGTCGTGGGCAGGGGACGGGTGAGGTGGGGAGCGTTGCGGAGCAGGTTGTTCCGCTCATGGAGCGCCTCCCGGACCAGGCGAAATTCGCCGTTTTCAAGGTAGCGGATGCCGCCGTGCAGCATGTGGGAGGATGCCATGCTCGCTCCTGAGCAGAAATCTCCCTGGTCGATGATCAAGCAATCCAGGCCTTGGAGCGCCAAATCCCGGAACGTGCCGATGCCGTTGATCCCGGCCCCGATGATGAGGACAGAGACTCCCGGGTCTTTACGAATGCGATCCCATGTTTCTTTTCGTTTCATCTTTCAGCCAGAAGGTAGTTAAGTGGGGAATCTGAAGGCGGATTCATACCCGGGGCAGCACCCCTTCCGCCAGGGATTGCAAACCGTCCATGTCATCGAGGTCGAGCCACTGCAGCATGACCCGGTCTGCTCCCGCTTCTGCATATCCTTCCAATTGTTTCACGATTTGCTCAGCGGTGCCGACGATCAACCCCCGGTCGCGCAGCTCATCCGCTGTGTATTTTCCATTCGCGCGCTGTTCCACTTTCGCCGTCACTTCCTCCCCGCTCTCACCGTAAATACAACCGGTCATCAGGGAACGCCGAACTTCCCCGGGCTCTCGATCTTCCTCCTGCAGCAGTTGGTCCAGCCGCTGGTTCAACTCCCCGAATTTCTCTGCCGGATTGAACAACCCGTTCCATTCGTCTGCGAAGAGCGCGGTGAGGGGCAGCGTGCGCTGGGGGCCGTTCCCGCCGATTAAAATGGGAGGGCCGCCGTCCCGTTGAGGCCGGGGCAGCAGCTGGGCCTCCCGGATCTGGAAATATTCCCCTTCAAAGGTGGAAGGTCCCTCGTTCTGCAGTAGTTTGGCAATCACCTCCACTCCCTCTTCAAAGCGGTCGAAACGTTGGGGTACTTCCAGCAAGTCGTGTCCAAACTTGTGGTGCTCCCGTTCCTGCCATCCAGCCCCAAGCCCCAGGATCAATCTCCCATCTGAGAGATCATCCACAGCGGCCGCCATCCGGGCTGTGAGGGTGGGATGCCGGAAAGAGACCGGGGAGACAAGGGGGCCAAATTCAATCCGGCTGGTGTTGTCAGCCAGCCAGGTCAGCGAGGTCCATAATTCCAGGGAGGGTTTGTCCGGTGGGCTGGCGTTTGTAAAGTGATCGGATCGAAACAAGCCCACAAAACCTAAGTCCTCCGCGGCTGTAACCATACGTTTCCAGCGCTTCCAGGTCAGTCCATTTTGGCCTTCTACCATCAAAGCTACTTCTATCATGGGTCCACTCCTGCTTACTTAAGAATGCTCAGCTATGAAACGCCGTCCGGCTTTTGAGCGTTTCCCCTCCATTCTCAGGCGTCGATTGTGCGTGTTTCTGGAGGGGTCCTCCGTTCAGTATAACATGCCCCGGGTACGCTTAAGGCGTGGGTGGTTGGACCTGAAAAATGGATTCACAGCAGATCTGACCAGAGAATAAAAGCATGCTACAATATCATCATCATGGATGAAAAAATATACACTCATCGAAAAGCAGCGTTTTGGCAGGTTTATCTCCCCCTGATTATCGGCAGCGCAGCCATCCTGGGGTTAGGGGTCTGGGCTGTGGCCGCGGCGGCAGGAGGAGCGGATGTCAGCCGTTTCGCGGATACCTCCGCTGTGGTCCTGATCATCCCTGTCCTGGTTTTTTCTCTGATCCCCCTGGCTTTGCTGGGCTCGTTAATCTATGGGTTGCTGCGGTTGATACAAATCCTGCCCAAAGGTACAGCACGGGTGCGGACATTCTTGGACCGCGTGAACCAGGGAGTGGTGAATATTTCGGAGAAGGCTGTTGAGCCCATTATACGCCTGAAGTCCATCAGGGCGGGAATGAAATCCGTATTTAGAAAAAGAAAGTGACCCGTTTACTCCATCTAGTTTCACACTTTTACCAAAAGGTGACGTATGGCAAAGAACAAAGAAATCCAAATCAAAGAGACGAACCAGTCCAAAATCATATTCTTGGGCGCATTGATCGGCGCTTTGACGGGTGCTGGGGCGGGTTATTTGCTGGCCAGCCGTCTGGAGGAAGAGGATGAAATCCATTTTTCAGCGCGCGACGGACTGAAATTAGGGGGATCTCTCCTTTCCCTTATGCGCCAGGTGTCAAAAATTGGGAAGTGACCCGCTAATAACCATCCAATTACGATGACGGATCTGGATTTACCTGCTCCCAGGGTGATCTTTGCGGGAGCGCTGTCCCGGGAATTTTTTATTACCGCGGATGACCAACCTGTCCTGGATATCCCGGGGGGAAATGCGCTTTACGCTGCCGTTGGATATCTTGTCTGGGACCAGGATCCTCCACCGGGCATCCTTACCAAAGTGGGAGAAAATTATCCGCAGTCCTGGCTGGACGATTTCACCCGGAGGCGGGTAAATGTGGAGGGGGTAAAGATTCTACCTCGGGCGGTTGACCTCAGGAAATTTTATACATACACAGACAAAATGACCCGGGTGGAGGATCAACCGATGTCCAATTTCGCTCGCATTGGGCGCCCGCTGCCTAAAGCTCTCCTGGATTATGACCCTGAGAGATCGAATCTGGGAGCTGAGAAAGGGGCGGGAGCGCGTTCTTTGCGGAAAGATGATCTCCCCGGCAGCTACCGGTCAGCAACCACGGCTCACCTTTGTCCCCTTGATTACCATACTCATAATCTGTTACCTGCCATCTTACGTCAGATGGGGTTCACCACGATCACGCTTGATCCGGCTCCGGAGTATATGGAACCTACCTACTACGGTGATCTCCCCGGTCTGGTAACCGGACTCACCGCTTTCATGCCCCGTGAGGAAGATCTGCGCAGGATCTTCCGCGGTCTGGAAGTGGATCTGTGGAAAATGGCTGCGGAAATTGGCAGTTGTGGATGTCAGGTGGTCGTCATCCGGCGGGGTGAGCAGGGCCAGCTGTTGTATGATGCGGACAGGGGGAGAAGGTGGGAGATACCTGCCTATCCAGCCCGGGTCCATAATCCCACCGGCGCAGGTGATGCTTTCTGCGGTGGGTTTCTGGCCGGCTACCAGCGCACCTATGACCCCCTGGAAGCGGTTTTATATGGGAACGTCAGCTCCTCCCTGGTTGCAGAGGGGGAGGGCCCATTTTATGCCCTGGATGCTCTGCCCGGACTGCCCCAGGCTCGCCTGGAATACCTCAGGGGTTCAGTGCGAGAGGTCTAATTTGTGGATTTGGACGAAAACAGGGGTGAGCAGATCGAAATCTATCACCTGTTCCGGGGCTGGATGTCGAGGTACCCATCTCCATCCATCAAGCCATCCAGCTTTCTGGCTTCCAACGCCATGACTTTGCTGTTCGCAAAATAGGGGAAATCAAAATTTGTGGCATCTCCGGCTTTTTTGCCGGGGATGGGCATCAGGCGTGCTGTAAGGGGTTTGTCAAGCCGCAGTGAGAGGGCCGCGATATCCAGCAGCACGGCGCTGATCTCTTTTCCAGTGAGATCACCCGGTAAGGGGAGGGTATCCAGCCCGGTCCCGCACACAGCTGAGTAGAGTAAGAGATCTTTGACAGTCAGGGAGCCTTCTCCTGCGCGGGCTGCCAGAATCATGTCCTCCAGGACCGGGGCCATCAAGCCGCTGAAACCTGTCCTGGGGAATTTCGCCCTGTCGATGCTGTCCGTCAGAAACGCAGCTGCTGCCAAAGAACCGTGATTTCCGAGGGCTTTGATGCCGAGGCTTTCCAGAGCCGCGCCCAGCGAGCGGCTTTCTTCCGGGAAAGGGGCCGGGGAGTAATCGATGCCTTGAAATCTGACCCCAAAGGTCTTTTCAATGTTGGCTGACCGGGCCGTGAGAGCTTCGCTGTGGGATTCCAGGTCCCGGATCAGTTTTCGCCTGGCCCCTTGAAAGCTTTCCGCGTTTTGGAAAGCGTCCAGGGCAAGGTCAGCGCATTCGATGGCCAGGGCAAACCCTGGAGGGCCCGGGTGGTGGTAAGCAGCCGGAAAAAATGGAGCCCCCGGGGGCACGTTTCCCAGGGCGGCGAAGTAGAGATTGGCGAAACCGTTGGGGTCAAGAGGGGCCAGGGTGTGGATGATCTCTCCGCAGGCTTTTACAGCTGCCAGAGAAATCCCCCTTTCAGGGTCGGTTAAGGACCCGGACAGAAAGACGTTCTCGGTTTCCCGGAGGATGCGGGGGATGAGTGGATAACTGTGGGGGTGAGAGGGGAGGGCGGGTCCCAAAGACAGATAGTCAAACCCGCGTTGAGTCAACCCGGATTCCAGGGACTGTGCGTAGGAAAGAACCATATCCTCTTCCAGCCCAGGCAGGAAGCGCGGGAAGGGAGGGGTGGCAAAACGCGCGGTCTGGACTTCATAGCCCGCGTCCTCAAAGGCGGATATTGCCTGGTTGGTACATTCCCCGGCCCGATCCAGGACGGCCTCATCGATAGGGTGGTGGGGATTGTCAAAATAGGTTACGGATCGAATGTTCATTTCATATTTTCCCGGATTTGTTCGCGTAAATGGTCAATGACAACCCATTCTCCTTCCTCGGATTTGTAATACCAGTGTTCCCAGCCATTGATGGGGCTCCCGTCCCGAATGTGTCTCGCAGTTTGGTGGATGGACCCTTCATATTCTCCGTAGCGCAGTTTCCCATTGG
>JAGXKM010000092.1 GCA_018335275.1 Anaerolineales bacterium
TATGTTCCCTGGCAGATAGAACTCCTCGCGGCTGCGGACATCCCGCCAGAGAAATTCGTCCAATGGTTGAGCGACTTTTACGGTGCCATCCCGCTCCATAGAGGATCTTTTGACCGTGCCGCTTTGAGAAAAGCCTTGGAGGTTTTGGATCAAAACGGGGTGGTGGGTATATTCCCGGAGGGGGGAATCTGGGAGGAAGGCAAACGACAGGCGCAATCCGGCGTAGCCTGGTTGAGCTATCGTAGCCAGGCCCCCATCTTGCCTATCGGTTACAGCAACACGACGGGGATGCTGAATGAAGCCCTGGAATTGAAACGGCCTTACATGGAAATGAACGTCGGGGAAGTGATCCCACCGGCAGAACTGCCAGAAGAGGTCCCGCGCAGAGAGTATCTGCAGGCATACGCCAGTCGGGTCATGGAGAAAGTTCATAATCTGGTGCCTGAAGAGGACAGGATCCCGGAGCCCATGATCGTCGACGAGCGTTTTGAACTCGAAGTTGCTGTCAGGGACCAGAAAGAACGACCGGTATCGATCCCGGAAGACAAACAAATTCAACATGCCTCCGCTCTGGCAAAGGTCTTACACCGTCCGGCAATTTTAAAAATCTTCCGGGTGAATTTAAATATGCCCGTTGAACCCCTGCAATCATTGGTGGAAACGCCTTCCGCAGCAAGTGTGGCGAAAGCGCTCCAACCCATTCTCACCTACCTGGAAGAAGAGAACCCGTATCTCCTTACCTACCGGTTTGGCCCTTCGGAAGGCTATGCCATGCAGGCGGGTTTAGAAGAGCTATTGATATTGGTGAATTGGGTCATAAAGCAGGAATTTACCGTGCAGATCACCCCTGTGCGGAAATATTTTTCCAAAGAAGAAGGGAGGAAAATCGTGCAGAGAAAACAAGGTGAATTCAGGCACTGGATGTGAAACGCTTACGTTTTCAAGCAGCAGGAATTTAAGTTCTCCATTTCCCCCCACAGCCAGAATGCAGATGAAATGTGTTAGAATCTAAATCGCTGATTTTCAAATTATTATGACGATCAAAGAGGGAAAGATACATGGAAAAAAAAGCCAATGCGTCTGTGATTGAAGCAGCGGGTGGACTGTTATGGCGGCAGAAAGAAAAGGGGCATGAAATAGCTATCGTTCATCGGCAAAAACATGACGACTGGTCCTTACCGAAAGGCAAACGCACAGCGGGAGAAGATTGGCAAGAAACGGCTTTGCGGGAAGTTTTAGAAGAAACAGGCTACCGGGCAAAAATTGAAGGCTTTGCGGGCACGCTGACATACACGATCGACGACACACCCAAGGTGGTCTTATTCTGGCACATGACGCCTTGTGAACATGATCTGGAAGCCATGAACGGCGAAGTGGACCAGGTGAAATGGCTTTCAAAAGAAGAAGTCTTAGACAAACTGGATTACGAAGACGAAAAGGCTTTGATTCATTTTCAAACCAAAGCCCGAAAAGGAGGGACATAAGCGCATGTTCCAGGCCGTGGTCCTGGGGGCGACCGGCTTTATAGGGGGTCATATCGCAAAAGCCGCGAAAAAAGTAGATTGGCGTGTTTCTGGGTTTCGCCGACATCCTGACCGGAAAGGACACCTCTCCAACGGAAGCATCCATTGGTTTGAAGGCGACTTGATGGATCCCAGCTCTCTCAAAGAAGCCATGCAGGGCGCTGATTACGTATTCCACGCGGCTGCCTATTACCCGCAGGGGAAAGAACCGAAATCTGTCAGCGAGCATATCCAAAGCGCAAGAAAAGAAATCGGTCATGTCTTGGAGGCTGCCCAGGCAGCAAACCTCCGCCGATTTATCTACACATCCAGCTTATCGACAATTGGGACCCCTCCCCCAGATGAAGAACGTTTGGCTGATGAAAGGGACGTTTATCAACCCGGCACATTCCCGGATAACGCATATTACGAAGTGAAAATCAACATGGAAAAGGCGGTCCTGGAAGCTGCGAGGGATGGTCTGCCGGCTGTGATCGTCAACCCAAGCGCTGTCTTCGGCCCCGGAGATGTCCACCTCACCACAGGGCAGATCCTCGTTGCGGCCGCCAAAGGCAAGGTCATCGTCTCTCCCCCGGGGACTATCAACGTCATCGACGTCAGGGATGTGGCCTCCTCCCAAATCGCGGCGGCCAGAAACGGTAAAGTGGGACAGCGATATATCTTGGGCGGGTTTAATTATGCCATCCCTGAAGCCCTCGGCTTAATAGCCCACACAGCAGGGAAAAGGCCCCCCTTATTCACCATTCCACCCGGGGTCATCCGGGCTGGAATCCGGATCGGTGACACTCTCCCTTTCCTACCCGACCTGCCCGATCACCTGCGCGCTTTTTCCCACTGGCAGGGGATGAATAACCAAAAAGCTAAAGAAGAATTAGGGCTTTCTCTGCGCTTGTTTGAAGAGACAGTCCGAGACAGCCTCAAGTGGTATCAAGACCATGGGATGTTGTAAATGGACCAACGGATTTTAATCGTTGAAGACGATTCTACGCTCCAGGAGACGTTGAAATACAACCTGGAGCGGGAAGGGTACCAGGTCAATGTCGTAGGTGACGGCATTAAAGCCCTGGAATCCGCCCGTGACATCAAACCCGACCTGATCATCATGGACATCATGCTCCCGGGCATGGATGGCGTTGAGATCACCCGCATCCTCCGGCATGAAAGCAGCGTCCCCATCATTATGCTCACTGCCAAAGACGAGGAGATTGACCGTGTGCTGGGTTTGGAGATCGGCGCGGATGATTACCTGACAAAACCATTTTCCATGCGGGAATTGGTGGCTCGCGTGAAGGCCCAGCTTCGCCGCCAGCGATTAGTCGAGCATGATTTGAATCAGGAAAGGGAAAGCGAAGAGAGTATTCTTCAGTTCGGCAACCTGACCATGGACTTAAACCGCCGCGAAGTGTCCCTTGACGATCAACAAGTATCATTAAAACCTAAAGAGTTTGATCTCCTTTGTTATCTGGTTCAACATCAAGGACATGTCTTATCCAGAGATCGCATCCTGGAAAAAGTCTGGGGGTGGGATTATCACGGGGAAAGCCGGACCGTGGATGTACACATTCGATGGCTGAGGAAGAAAATTGAAGAGGACCCCTCAAATCCAAAGCGGATCCTCACCGTAAGGGGTGTCGGCTACCGTTTCGAGGAATGAGATGTTGAAGAGTATCCGCTGGCGAATCGCGGTTCCCTACCTCGCCCTCATCTTATTGGTCACCCTCGGTGTTGGGATCACATCCAACCGCTTCATCCGTAAAATATATGAAGAAGAAACACTGGACCACCTCGCTGATCAAGCCTTATTGATCAGCGATGCCTTAGCGGATCAACCCTTTCCGCCTTCTGCCTCCCAGGATTTAGAAGAGCAGGCTCTCCGATGGCGGGCACTGCTCGACGCCCGGGTCACCATCCTGAACCAGGATGGAACGGTGCTAGCTGACTCAGACCAGGATCCACAATCCGCTGAAAACGCCCTCCAAAACCCAGAAATTCAACAGGCCAGGGAGCAGGGTCGGGGCCACATCATCCGCTACAGTCCATTCCATGACCAGCAAATGCTCTTCGTCGCTGTGCCTATCAAGCTATCAGGTCAAATTCTTGGTATTACCCGCCTTGCCATCCCCCAGAGCGAGATCACAGCCAGCCAAAACCAACTCAGGAATAAAGTCTTCCTGATCATCGGTTTGACAGCTTTGGGTGCGATTCTCCTTTCATACCTCATCGCTTACTTGACCACAAAACCCATCATTCAACTCACGAAGTCAACCCGGAAAATGACGGAAGGGACACTGGGTGGGCCTTTAGTTTCCAGAGGGTACTCGGAGATTCATCAACTGACCCGGGCTTTCAATAACCTGGTGAAAACCCTGAGATCTCAAATTCAAGCTTTAGAGTCAGAGCAAGAAAAACTCAGCGCTGTTTTACAGCAGATGACGGACGGCGTAATGATCATCAACGGTGAGTACGAAATCGAACTCATCAATCCCGCAGCGGAAGTATTATTCAACACCAGCGCTGAACTCGCGATAGGTCATTCAGCGGCGGAGGTTTTACGGCAACATCAGTGGATTGACCTTTTACATTCCTGCCGTGAAGAAGGAAAAGAAAAAGCACGATCCCTTGATCTCCCCGGGAAAGACCTCTTCCTGCAAGGAATTGCCATCCCTCTGGGGGAATCCATGCCGGACCACACGCTTCTTCTCTTTCAAGATTTGACCCGAATCAAACGCTTAGAGACAACCCGGCAGGACTTTGTGAGTAATATTTCCCATGAGCTGCGCACTCCATTAGCATCCTTAAAAGCGTTAACGGAAACACTGCAAAGCGGAGCTCTGGAAGACCCGCCGGCTGCTGAGAGGTTCTTAAACCGGATGGAAACGGAAGTGGACGCGTTGGCGCAGATGGTCACGGAATTATTGGAATTGTCCCGCATTGAATCCGGCCAGGTCCCCCTCGAATTACAGCACGCTTCCGTCCATTCTCTTGTGGAGGCAGCCATTGACCGCATGCGTTCTCAAGCCGAACGCCGGGAGATAACCATTGAAACGGATCTGCCGGGGCGTTTACCGGAGATCGAAGCGGATCCCAGGCGTGTGGAGCAGGTCCTGGTAAATTTAATCCACAACGCAATCAAGTTTTCCGATCCTTACAAGACGATCACTGTTGGGGCGAAAAGGGACTCGCATCACGTGATCTTTTTCGTCGCAGACCAGGGCATAGGCATCCCGCCTGATGATTTACCGCGGATTTTTGAGCGGTTTTATAAGACGGATCAGGCTCGCAGCGGGAGAGGTACAGGCCTCGGATTGGCCATTTCAAAACATATCATCAACCTTCACGGGGGAGATATCTGGGCGGAAAGCGAACTCAACCAGGGCAGCACCTTTCATTTCTCCCTCCCCTCAATGGATGCAGGCTGAAGCACCCCCCTGATCTTTTCAGGCAAAGAAACCCCTCTATTTGACCCCGATAATGAATATACGCAACTATAATCTGTGAAACCCCATGCCTGAAGAAGAGTCGTGCCCTCAGTACCCTCTATCAAGGTCCACCCTGTTTGGCATTTCCTCCCCCCGGGCAGCGGCATTGATCAATTTGGCCAGATGTTCCATCCGCAGGCGTCCAGTCGATCGTGTGTTCCCTCCCCGGTGGGGGCTCAGGACCACATTATCCAACGCTTGAAAGGGGTAATCCGCAGGAGGGGTATGTTTACGAGCTTCCTCGTTTTCAGGGTATTGATACCAGACATCCAAACCAGCTCCCCACAGCTTTTTTTCAACGAGGGCTTGATATAAGGCTTTCTGGTCCACAATCGGCCCCCGGGAAACGTTGACCAGGATCGCTCCTTCAGGCAGTAACGCGATTTCCTCTTCCCCGATGATCCCCTCCGTGTCCGGCGTTAAAGGCAGGGTCAAAAACAATAACTCCGTTTCCGGCAGCAAATCATCCAGAGCTCGAGGCGGATACAGCATGACCCCTTCTTCACCGGAATTTTCCAGGTTTCTCTTGATCCCCTTCACTCTCACACCCAGGCTCCGCAGCCCTTCGCCTACCCGCCTGCCGATCTCTCCGTATCCAAGGATCAAGGCTTCTTTTCCAGCAATAAGCAGGGAATGATCCTCGGCGTAACGCGGTCTCCAATCATGTTCTCTCAGCTCCCGATCAAGGGGGATGATTTGTTTAGCGACCGCAAATAAGAGGGCCAGAGCGAGTTCCGCGGTAGGCGCTGCGTTGTGGTGCAGGTTATGCACTTTGAGGCCAGGAAAATCATGCAGCATCTCCCGGGTGGAAGTTGGAACCCCTGCCCAGGGGATGATCAAGGTCTTCAGCCGGTCCCCACGCTCCAGAAAGGGCCGGGGCGGTCTTCCTGCCACCAGAATCTCATAGTCAGGCGGCTCAGGTACCTCACCTCCATAACGAACCTCAACCCCTTCCTCCAGATGCTTTTCCAGAATGGCTTTGACCTCGTCTTGCGGTTCATACACGACATGAACGTGAAGTAGACTCATCACTTGACCTCTGATGTGTGATGGGTATGGCCGTGATCGTGATCATTCCCCCGCGAGGGCGGACCCAGGATCTCTTGAAAAGGCCCCAGGCGGTCCTGGTGGATGACCACCATTGTGGCCAGGAATGTGGTCAGGGGCACAGCGGTGATCAAGCCCAGTGATCCCACCATCGTCCGCACCACTTCTTCGGTCACAAACTCCAGATTCAACAAATAGGAAAGCCGTTCTCCTGAAATGGAGAAGAGGAGAAACATGGGCAGAGCTGCTCCCGCGTAAGCCAGGACCAGGGTGTTCACCGTGGCTGCCACGTGATCCTGCCCCACCCGCATGGCCCGCTGGTAAAGCTGTTTCCAGGTCAGGGCCGGATTCAATCCGTAGAGTTCAAAAACCACCGAGGCCTGGGTGATGACCAGGTCATCCAGGACACCCAGGGCGCCGATCAGCATCCCACCCAGCACCAGGCCCTGCATGTTCAGCTGCACCTCCGACTCCTGGATCAGGAAAAGGGCGTCTTCGCTCCCGAAACCGGTCAATCGGGTCAGGTCCACGAAATAATCAGCCAGTAAAGCGGTCACGACCAGGGAAATCAACGTACCCAGGACCGCAGCATGGGTCTTCAGCGTCCACCCATAGACCAGATAGAGGGTGATGGAAAGCAGCATGAAGGCCCCACTCACGCTGATCCAGACCGGGTTTTTACCTTCCAGGATCTGGGGAAGAATGTAAAACAGGATGATCGCGATGCTGATGGCCATGCCGATCAATCCCCGGACACCTTTCCATCCGCTGATCAGGACGCTGAAGATGATAAAGGTCCCAAAGAGAATGAGAAGCGGTCTGGTTCGCACGAAATCCAGGAAACGGGCGTTGATCGAACCTTCAGGCCCCTGGCTCAGATTGAGAATGACCCGATCTCCCGGCGACAGGTCCAGCCCCTCGGGACGGATCTGCCGCTGTCCATAATCGATCTCAAAACGCTCCCCTTGATAGTCTCCCTCCAGGACCTCGACGCGCAGGATCTGGTAAGGCTGCCGGACATCCCCCAGTTCCACTGTTCCCTCCTCCAGGACCTCAACCACCCGGGCCTGGACGGATGTTGTCCCGTAGGACCGGGAGGGAGAAGAAGACGGTTCCTCATCCCGCTGGTACGTGGCGATCAAATCCGGCAAAACGGTAAAAGAAAACAGGGCTGTCAACCCTATCAAGACCATGGAAACGACGATAAAAAGCAGGTTATTCCGGTTCATTTTTTCCTCACAGCTGATAAAGATCCCACACCTGACCCCTGCGTATAAACTGCGCAGTATCATTCGGGAACAGGTCCCAAGGATTATACAACCTTCCACTTCATCCGTTAAGGACCTTCCCGGGAAATGGACAGGGGCAGCCTGCCCTGAGAATAGGGCTTGCACAACGCAATTGGGTTTTAAAGAATGTTTACCAACCCTTAACACTCCCTTAACACCCAGTTTCTCCTTTCTTAATACCTCTTCTTTACGATACGGGATAAATGAAGAAAGGAATGGAACATGAAAAGAAAGATTTTGGTCACAAACGATGACGGCGTCACAGCACCCGGAATTCTCGCCTTGGCTCAGGCATTAAGACAGCTGGGAGATGTGACCATCCTGGCCCCGGATCAAAACTGGTCCGGGATGGGGCATGTGAAGACCATTGGACATCCCCTCCGCATTCGTGATATAGAATTATCAGATGGTACCACAGCGTATACAAGCGATGGTGCCCCTTCAGATTGTGTTGCCCTGGCTTTACTTGGTTTTTTTAAACATGAATTTGATCTGGTCGTGGCTGGAATCAATCCCATGCCGAACGTAGGGCATGATGTCACGTACTCAGGGAC
>JAGXKM010000093.1 GCA_018335275.1 Anaerolineales bacterium
AGCGCGCTCAAGAACAGGCGAAGGCCCTCCAGGAACAGGGCCGCGTGATCTTGGATGAGCAAAAAGCCCGCCTTGACAAAGCCAAAAAGGCTGGAAAAAAAGCTTCTGAAGCGCTGAAAAAAGAGTTAGCAGAAGAAGGCGAAGAGGGGACAGAGGAAGCCTGATTTACCCTTTGCTGTCCAGATAGCTGGCTCAGGCCCCGGCCCATGTTCCGGCCCGGGTACTTCAGATATCAAACCAGCTCATCACGTCCACCAGGCTATCAGCCACATCACCTGCCAGCACAGAAGCGGTGTTCCCCAACCCAGCAGCGGCGGTCAAGCCGGCCTGGGCATGAATCCATGCCCCAGCGCTGGCCGCGGCAAAGGGCTCCATACCCTGTGCCAGGAAGCCCACGATAACCCCTGCCAAGACATCCCCGGTCCCCGCGCTTGCTAATGCCGGCGTGGCTAGGGGCAGGATCCTGGTTTTCCCTCCGGGCGAAGCGATCACTGTATGCGCTCCCTTGAGGACAACCACGTGTCCCCACTCCCTGGCGTACCGCTCGGCCACGCCTACCCTGTCGTTTTGAATCTCAGCGGTGGACAAACCGCTCATCACGGACATCTCCCCCGGATGAGGGGTTAAGACCGAGTGAGAAGGTATGTCCTCTTCCCAGTTTCCCACGCTTGAAATGAGCTTGAGGCCATCCGCATCCACGACCATAGGGGGTAAGGAACGACTTTGCAGCAGATGCCTTAGAAAAGCCTTTGTCGATTCATGGGTCCCAAATCCAGGACCCACCAAAAGCCCAGAAATCCGATCCATGTACCCCTCAATGACGGAAAGGGCGTCCTGAGCGATACACCCATCCACCACAGGAAGCGGAAGCCAGGTGGTTTCCGGCAGACTTCCCGCCAGGGCTGGATGAAGGGGTTCAGGAACCGCCAGAGTCACCAATCCCGTACCCACGCGGTACGCCCCTTCAGCGGATAGAGCCGCCGCACCGGTAAAATTCACAGACCCGGCCACGATCAACGCTGTGCCAAACGTCCCTTTGTGGCTCTCAAGCGGGCGTTCAGGCAAGGCTCTCTGCACCCAGTCAAAATCCACCACTTCCCTTTTAACCGCCCGATAGGATTCCAAATCGTCAGGCAGCCCAATTCCCACTACGCGTAAATCTCCCAGGAATCGGAAGGCAGGGAACTTTAATAAGCCCTGCTTAACAGCAGCCATGGTGACCGTGATTTCCGCGGGAATACAGACCGGATCGGCTTCCCCGGAATCTGCATCCACGCCGGACGGGCAATCCACGGCTACAACATGCGGAGGATCCTTCATCTCATCCAGGGTCCGCCGGGCAGCATCCAACCGTTCCCCGAGTTCTCCCCGCACAGGCAGGCGTATCCCTGTGCCCAGGACCCCGTCCAGGAGGACGGTGTGCACAGGGATCTCTTGCTTAATCATTTCCCTTGCACCCTCTCCCGTAATCTCAAGCACACGACCCCCTGCCTCCCGGACACGACCCTCCAGGGGGTCATCATCACCCCGTGAACGGAGGATAAGGGCGGTGACCTCCCACCCCCAGGATGCCAGATAATCCAGGGCCACCAGCGCATCTCCCCCATTGTTGCCGGAACCGACCAGGGCGATCACCTTCCGGGATTCAAGGTCAGCGTACGTTTCCTGGACAACCTCAGCCAACCCCCGACCTGCGCGTTCCATCATCTCCGGGTATGTATGACCCTGGGCATCTGATTCTTGCTCGATCTGCACCATTTCCTCTACACTGACGTATTTCATGTTTCCATACTCCATTGACTTCCACCTTTCTACGCTCCACGGAATTAAGTGTACCAAAACTTCCCCTCCTCGTAATCCTTTTCCCTTAGATATGAAGTAGGCTATACTAATAAACACAAATACCTGATAATGTGGATGGAGGGGATGAGGGAGAGTGTTTTCGTTCCCCACGGCCTACTTCCCCCTCCCGGTTAGGAAGATGAGCGTTCCTTATGTCAAACCTTCACTATGCGAAAGCTATCCAGGATTTTAAGAACGCCCGGCGCCAAGCAGCCCTGCAGGAAATCGTAGCCCAGATCACGGGAAGAGAAAAAGAGATCCAACTGCTCTCATTTGATGACGTCCGGAAAAAACTTTCCGGTTTGGAACAAAGCAGGGAATATCTGGAGAACATCCCCTTGGACGCCATCGTGGGCAGCGTGAGCCGTTACCATGATTTCACGCGCTCTTTTTTGCCCCGGGAATCCACGGATCCCTCCCGCTGGGCCAGGGTCATGGCCCAAACGTTGGGGTTAAGGGGTTTGCCCCCCATCGAGGCCTACAAGTTGGGCGAGGTGTATTTTGTCAAAGATGGAAATCACCGCGTTTCAGTGGCCCGGCAGCTGGGAAACAAGACCATCCAGGGATATGTCACTGAAATTAAAACCAAGCTGAACATCACCCCGGACACGAAGCCCGATGATTTGATCATCAAAGCTGAATACACAGATTTTCTCGAAAAAACCAGGCTGGACCAACTCCGGCCGAAAGCGGACCTCTCCGTTACCAAACCCGGCGCTTACCCCGTCCTTTTAGAACACATCGAGATCCATCGCTATTACATGGGCATCGATGAACAACGCCCCATCCCTTACCATGAAGCGGTCACACATTGGTACGATCATGTCTATCAACCGGTGGTTCAGATCATCAAGGAAAAAGGAATTTTAAGAGGGTTCCAAAATCGAACCCAAACCGACCTTTATTTGTGGTTAGCGGAACATCGAGCTGAACTCCAGGAAGAACTGGGTTGGGATATCGGTGCGGAAGAAGCAGCTCTCGATCTCGCGAGCCGGGAAAAGTCACCTGTGAAACGTTTCCTCCGGCACATCCAAAAAAAGATTTGGAACTTCCTCATCCCGGATATTCTGGAAGGGGGACCTCCCCCTGGGAAGTGGAGGGAGGAAAAAAAGGAAAAGGGTTCCGACCATAAATTATTCGAGGACATCCTGGTCGCCATCGATCACAGCCCCCAAAAGGAGTATGCCCTCGAACAATCCTTAATCATCGCCTCATATGAAAAAAGCAGCCTGCACGGCGTCCACATCCACCCCTACGGATTCGAGGAAGAGGAAGGTCATCTGGCAGCCCTCCAAAAAGAGTTCCAAGAAATCTGCCGATCCCACGGCCAAAAAAACCCAACCCTGAGCCTGGGTACCGGGGAAATCCCTGACGTGTTCTGCAAACAAGCCCGTTTTGCGGATCTGCTTGTCCTGCCTTTGAACCATCCTCCGGGCGAGAACAAGCTGCAAAGGTTGGATTCTGGGATCCGGGCCATCATTCGCCGCTGTCCCCGCCCTGTCCTGACCGTTGCGGGTCCCGCCACTCCGCTGCAAAATGCGCTTCTCGCCTATGACGGGAGCCCGAAAGCGAAAGAAGCGCTCTTCATCGCGGCTTATATGGCCAACCGCTGGCAATCTTCCTTGACCGTCCTCACCAGCCGTCAGGGGGCAACCCAGGCGGAGGGAATCCAGAAGGATGCCCGGCGTTATCTGGAAAGCCGGGAGGTGCAGGCTTCTTATTTACTCAGAGATGATGAGATCCCGGAGGCCGTCAAGGATCTGGTGGAAACAAGGGGGATTGATTGTATCCTCATCGGCGGCTACGGATCAGCTTCCGTGGTCGAGGTGGTCCTGGGAAGCTGTGTCGATCAGGTCCTCCGCGAGGTCCAGATCCCTACCCTTATCTGCCGCTGAGACCCCCACCGCGTACTCACTCCCAGGACGAGACTTCTATCACTTGATAAGGATAGCTGTTGATAACCGTAGTCCTCCCCAGCTGCGTTTCTACCACCGCATCCGGTCGGTAATGATGGACATGGCCGTGGAAGTGATAGCGGGGTTGAAAGGTCTCCACCAACCAGCGAAAGGCTTTTATGCCCTGATGAGCGTAATCCTGACCCTCATGGATCCCCCTGGAAGGAGCGTGTGAGACAAAAATGTCTAAATACCGTCCGTATTTAATTTTATTCCACAGCAAACGGGGCACCAGGCTCAGGACATGGCGCCACATATGGGACTGAGAATACTGGTAAAGGGAACGTTTCGAATACAGGACGCTGCCTTCCACACCCGCCAGTAGTACCCCCTCCACGCTCACGGTTTTCCGGTGGAGATTGATACCCCCATGCGGATAAGCCTTCGGCTTTCCGGGGCCGTACTCCAGGGCCGGATCATGATTCCCGTGCACGAAACAGAGCGGACGATTCAGGCTCGAGATGATGAATTCTTGATAAGAATACGGCAAATCCCCACAGGCCAAGACCAGGTCCACATCGTCAAACCGTTCCTGGATGTTGATGCTGTAAATGATCGGAACCACTTTGTCACTTATGGAAAGAATTTTCACGCCCTAACCCTTTGCTGATGGGACTGTATCCATTTTACTATAATCCCCTGGTTGGCCTTGTTGATCCCCCTTGGCTGCTCTTTTCCTCATCCCTGGATGGAGGTTTTTCCTGCACCTCAATCATCCGCCTGGCCCCGCTCAGGATGCTTTCCATACCCCGGGATCAGGAATTTCTTGAGATTAGCATTGGATAAAATCCCCAACCGGATTTGATAAATCCCCTCAAACATGATATGATAATAAATGTGATGGAACCGCTTCCATCCATGTGCTGCAAAGGAAGGATATGGTCCCAACGATTAAAGATGTAGCCCAAAAAGCGCAGGTAGGTGTGGGAACCGTCTCACGAGTGATCAATGAGAGTCCTGCGGTCAGCACGGCCACCCGGCTTAAAGTCCAAGAAGCCATCCAGGAGCTAAATTATTCTCCCAACCCCAGCGCGAGAAGGCTGTCCCTGGGGAAAACGTGGCAGATCGCGGTGGTCCTGCCTAATCTGACCCTGTCATCCTATGTGGAACGACTGCGGGGGATTCTCCAAGCTCTCTCTAACTCGGAATACCAACCTGTGCTCTACGCGGTGGGAAGCCCGGAACAGCGGGACGAGACATTTAACTCGTTTTCCAACAAAAACCATGTAGACGGGGCCCTGGCCATTTCTCTCACCCCTGGCCAAAGACAGACCCAGAAATTTATCCAGAACGAAATTCCCCTTGTGCTCATTGATACTCACCACGAACATTTCCGGCATGTCTTTGTCGACGACATCCAGGGAGGAGCCCTGGCCACACAGCATTTGATTGACCTGGGCCATGACAAGATCGCATACATCAGCGATTCACTCGATTTTCCCTATCAGAAATCAGCCGCCGCCAATCGATATCAGGGATACCGCCGCGCCCTTGACGAGAATTCCATTCCTTACCGGGATGATTATTTTATGGAGGGAGAACGCGGCCGCCATAATGGGAAAAGGATGGCAAAGCGACTCCTGGACCTGCCGGACCCCCCTACCGCCATTTTCACATCCTGTGACATCCAAGCCATCGGCGTCCTGGACGCAGCCAGAGAAGCCGGGATGAAGGCCCCCAGGGACCTGTCCGTGATCGGTTATGATGGGATCCGGGAGGCGGAACTGGTGAATTTAACCACCATCGCTCAACCCCTCTACGAATCCGGGCATATCGCTGCCCGCATGCTGCTAGAATCCCTCAAAACACACCCTCCAGCAGACCACTGCCGACAGCTGCCCGTTGAGGTACGGGTCCGGGGTACAACAGCCCCTCCACAAAGAGGATGACCATGCCGGATAACGCATCGCATCCAGACGTTATAGATTTCCTTTCTCTGGGGGAAGCTGTGGTGGATCTGATTTCCACCGGGATCGTTTCCAGCCTGGAATCCGCAAACAGCTTCCAGCGTTTCCCAGGTGGAGAAGTCGCGAACCTGGCCGTGAACCTTTCTCACCTCGGGTTTCAATCTGCCCTTGCCGCCTGTGTGGGGGACGATGGATTCGGGCAGTACCTGAAGAATCAGTATCGGGAAGCCGGCGTGGTCATGGACCTCATCCAGACCACAAGCAACGCACCCACGACCCTGATTCCTGTGACCCGCCAGACGAAGACGCCGGACTTCATCATCTATCGCGGGGCGGATAAATATTTGCGGGGCACGCCGCAGTTGAAAAACGCCGTCTCTATGTGCGGCGCCATCCACACGTCCGCGTCCTCTCTGTCTCACGATCCCAGCCGGAACACGATCATAGAATGCCTGGAACTGGGACAAGAGGAAGGAAAATGTATTTCTCTGGACCCCAACTACCATCCCCGCATCTGGCCAGACCGGCCTAATTTCATTTCTTTCCTCAAGGACATCTACCCTATGATCACGGTTACCAAACCGTCTCTGGATGACAGCGCTCGCATTTTCGGACCCGGGCTCACCCCCCAAGAATATGTGGAGCGCTTTTTAAATTGGGGGGCTCAAATTGTGACTCTGACCATGGGAAGGGAAGGTGTATTAGTGGGCACTTCAGAGGGGGAACGATACCGGATCCAGGCGCATCCTTTATCTGTGGTGGATGTCACAGGCGCGGGAGATGCTTTCTGGTCCGGTTTGCTTGCCGGATTACACAGGGACTTACCGCCCCTGGAAGCAGCCCGGCTGGGGCAGGTCATCGCTGAGTACAAAATCAACACAGTGGGACCGGTTGAGTTCTTTCCCGAATTAGCGGATTTTCTGGAGCAAGCCCAACACATAGAGTTTTCACCCTTGAACTAATACCCGAGAGTCATGATAAAATAATTAAGCAGTTGCAAAAAGGAGGTGAGAAGCGGAAGAAAATACCCATTAATTCAGAAATCACAGACACATCAATTTATACAAATAAGGAGAAAGAAGAATGAAAAAGAATCGTAAACTATGGGCATTGCTGTCCATCTTCCTGATGGCAGCCCTGGTCCTGGGTGCTTGCGGGACGCAAACCGAAGAACCCACGGAAGAGGAACCCTTTAAAGCTGGTATGGTCACCGATGTAGGCGGCGTGGACGACAAGAGCTTCAACGCCGCTTCCTGGGAAGGCCTGCAGCGCGCGGAAGAGAACCTTGAGGACTTCGAGGCTCAGGTCCTGGAATCCCAGCAGCAGACAGACTACGCCACAAACATCCAACAGCTGCTCGACCAGGACACCGACCTCATCGTCACCGTTGGCTTCCTGCTGGGTGAGGACACCCAGACCTTCGCTGCGGATAACCCGGAATCCCTCTTCGCCATCGTGGACTTCGCCTACGAAGACCCAACTGACAACCTGAAAGGTATCACCTTCTCCACAGACGAAGCAGCGTTCCTGGCTGGATACGTGGCTGCGGGGATGACCGAGACAGGCAAAGTAGGTATGTTCGGCGGTTTGGAAATTCCCACCGTCACCATCTTCATGGACGGCTTCGCAGCAGGCGTGGAGTATTACAACGCGCAAAAAGGGACGGATGTTGAGGCCCTGGGACGAAACCTGTTTGTGGGCAATTTCGAATCCACTGAAGACGGCCGCAACACCGGCCAGACCTTGATCGACGAAGGCGCGGACATCATCATGCCCGTCGCCGGTCCTGTAGGCCTGGGCACCGCTGCAGTCGCTCAGGAGAACGAAGGCGTGAAAGTTGTCTGGGTCGACACCGACGGCTGCGTCAGCGCCCCCGAGTACTGCGACGTCTTCCTGACCAGCGTGATGAAGAACATGAGCAACGCTGTACTGGACGTCTCCGAAAAGGCTTATAACGGCGAGACCGAGGACTGGTCTGTGCCCTACGATGGCACCCTGGAGAACGGCGGTGTGGGCATTGCGCCCTTCAACGAGTTCGAGGATGCCGTTCCGGATGAACTCAAGAACGAAGTCGAAGACATCAAACAGATGATCATCGATGGTGAACTAACCACCACTGGCGAGGCAGTCGCCC
>JAGXKM010000001.1 GCA_018335275.1 Anaerolineales bacterium
GCCCGTCCCACGCTGGAAATCAACGGCCTCTACTCCGGTTTCATCGGAGAGGGTTCAAAAACCGTCCTGCCCTCGTACGCCATGGCCAAAATCTCCACCCGTCTGGTCCCGGAACAGGATCCAGCGCAAGTGGGAGAACAATTAGAACAGTTCTTGGCGGAAAACGCCCCTGCCACAGTAGATTGGGAACTGAACCAATTGGCCAGCAGTCCCGCTTCCCTCAGCGACCGGAGCTCCCCCTGGGTTAAAGCTTATGCCAATGCCGCAGAAACGGTATGGGATAAACGGCCCCTTTTCAAGCGCGAGGGAGGGAGCGTCCCGGTGGTGGGTGAATTCCAGGAATATCTGGGCGTGGATTCGGTCAATATCGGCTTCGGCCTTCCCACGGATAACCTGCATGGACCCAATGAAAAACTTCACCTACCGACATTCAAGAATGGAATCCGGGCTTTGATCCATTTCTTCTTCAACCTGCAACGATGAAAAACCAAAACGAGCAAAAAACGGAACGAAGTTTGCCCAATTACGGCGGGCAAGCGGTCATTGAAGGTGTGATGATGCGCGGCAAAAAAACAGCGGCCATCGCCATGCGCTCTCCCACAGGGGAGATCGAGATTCACACCGAATCGCTGAATAAAATCTATCAAAGCAAGATGATGAAAATCCCCTTCCTGCGCGGCGTGATCGGGCTCTGGGACGCCCTTGGCCTGGGTATGCGCGCCTTGACGATCTCCGCGAACGCGCAGACAGAGGAAGAGGAGGACCTCACCGGTTGGCAGCTCACGCTGACGTTAATGTTCTCTTTGAGCGTCGCGGTTGTGATCTTCTTCCTCATCCCGGCTGGGATCGGCCAAATCGTAGAAAAGACCGCTGGGGAAACCGCCTGGATAGGCAACCTCGCGGAAGGAGTCATCCGCCTGGCATTCCTGATCCTCTATATGTGGGGGATAGGGTTCATGGAAGAGATTGAGCGGGTCTTCGCATATCACGGAGCAGAACACAAAGTCATCAACGCATTTGAAGCCGGTGAAAACCTTACCCCGGATGCAGTTCGTTCACACAGCGTAGAGCACCCGCGCTGTGGGACTGCCTTCCTCCTGATTGTGGTCGTGTTTTCAATCGTGCTCTTCACGCTGCTGGGCCCGATGTCTTTGGTTTGGCGATTCATTAGCCGCATCTTGCTTCTACCCCTGATCGCGGGCGTCTCCTACGAATACCTGCGCTGGACCGCAAACCATGCTGATCATCCTCTGATCCGAATCCTGATCAGACCCAATTTAGCGCTCCAAAACCTGACCACCCGGGAACCTTCGAAAGAGATGCTGGAGGTCAGCATCGCCGCTTTTCAAGCAATGCGGGACGGAGAGAGAGGTGTGGAACCCGCTTGACCCTTCCCGGGCAAAACTTCGAGTTGAAACTTCACATTAAAAACGAAAACCAGGTTTATAAAACCTGGTTTTCTGCATTTTAGTTGATAGAGCCTACGTTTCCTACTCTTCCAGGAAATCGACGGCTTCCATAGCCGCTGCGCCTCCCATCCCGGCTGAGGTCACAATCTGCTGGAAGTGAGGATCTGCCACTTCCCCCGCAGCATAGACACCGGGAACGTTGGTGTGCATGTGCGAATCTACAACCAGATACCCCCTTTCGTCCATATCCAACACCCCCTCAAACAGGCTGGTATTAGGGATGTGGCCGATGAAAACAAACACACCGTCGATGGGATGTTCCTTTTCCTCACCGGTCTTTGTGTCCTGCAAGGTGACAGCGTGGACAGATTTATCCCCGTGAATCTCCGTTACGATCGTATCCCACATGAATGATATCTTTGGATTTTCACGGGCTTTATTTTCCAGATATATCCCTCCCCGGAGTTCATCGCGGCGGTGGACGATGGTCACAGTTTTTGCATAGCGGGTTAGAAAGATGCCCTCTTCCAAGGCGCTGTCGCCTCCCCCTACCACAATAAGATCTTTCTCCTGGAAGAAATGGCCATCACAGGTCCCACAATAAGAGACACCGCGCCCCGTGAATTCCTCCTCTCCAGGCACTCCAAGATGCCGCACGGAGGCTCCAGTGGCGAGGATCAAAGATTCCGCTTGATAGTCTCCGCTGTAACTGGAGACCTTAAAAGGCCTTTTTGAAAAATCCACTTCGGTAGCGTTGTCGAAAACAAACTCTGCGCCAAATCGCTCCGCCTGCGCCTGGAAGAGATCCACAAGCTCCGGTCCCTGGATCCCTTCAGGAAAGCCGGGATAGTTTTCCACTTCTGCTGTATTAGCTACCTGACCGCCCAAGTTCATGCCTGTTAAGACGATGGGCTCTAAGTTGGCCCGCGCTGCGTAAAGTGCAGCGCTCATACCGGCCGGCCCAGAGCCCATGATCAGACATTTTGTGTTTGTATGTGAGGATTCAGTCATCACTCAGGTCGCTACTTTAACACCGCAAGGAGATCTTCAAAATCCATGATGATGTAGTCCTCAGAAGCATAGGAAATCTCAGTGCCTGTATATTTCGGGAAGAGCACTTTATCTCCCACCTCAACCGTAATGTATTCTTCATCATCTCCAACAGAGACAACTATGCCCGTCTGGGGTTTTTCTTTCGCTGTGTCGGGAATGTAAATCCCGGCCTCTGTCGTGTTGTCCTCTTCAACAGGTTGGAGTACTACACGGTCACCTAGGGGTTTGATGCCAATTTCTTTAGCGCTCATAATGGTAACTCCTTATTCTGAAAATAATGTAATGATCTGAATTCATTTTTCAATTTTACCAAATTTATTTCCAAATTCAGGCTGCAAACCCCAGATATGCGCGCGTTTATATAAATTTTTTATATACTGAGTGCTATCCCGGATGCTTCACCCGTTCCTGGAGATACTCTCGAATGGAAAGGGCCGCCCGCGTGCCATCCCCAACAGCCACTGCGATCTGGGCCAGATTATCGGCTCGGACATCACCTGCCGCAAACACCCCTTCCAGGGAGGTCCTCATCTCGTCATCTGTGATGATATACCCCTGTTCGTCAAGGTCAACCAGATCTCCGACGAAATCCGTAAAGGGTGTGTAACCGACATAAATGAAAACCGCGGAGGTTTCGATATCCGTGATCTCTCCCGTTTGACGGTCACGCACGGTTAACGAACGTACATTTCCATTTCCTTTCACCTCTTCCGGCACCTTTGAGAACAAACAAGTGGACTGCGCGTGATTTTTCACCCGATCCTGAAGGACATGTTCAGCGATGGAATGGTCCAGATATTCCACAAAGGTGACGCTCCCGGCATACTCAAGCAGAACCTGGGCTTCCTGCAGGCCGGAATTTCCGCATCCAATCACGACTACATCTTCGCCCTTATACAAGGGCCCGTCGCAGGTCGCACAATACGAAACGCCCCGATTCCTGAACTCATCTTCACCCGGGATCCCCAGCTGCCTGGGTTCACTTCCCATTGCCAGGAGGAGAGAACGTCCCTGATATGCACGCTCTTCACCCGTGTAGACCTCAAAAATTCCGTCTTCCCTCTTGACAACTTTTTCCACACGTTCGAAATCAACCAAATCAACCCCAAAGCGGCGGGCTTGCTTTTCAAACTTATCCATCAATTCAGAGCCCTCAACCCCTTCAGGAAAACCAGGGTAATTTTCAATCAGATGGGTGGAAGCGGCCAATCCGCCAGGCGCTTCCTTCTCCAGGATCAGCGTGTCCCATCCATCACGTCCGGTATAGATCGCTGCCGTCAAACCAGCAGACCCGGCCCCGATAACGATCACATCGTACACGGATCCTCTCTCTAGCGTTCTCGCCCCTGTGGGTTCCTTCAAGTTTAGCTTAAACATTCAGACCTCCGCCAACAAGCTAAAATGCCCACAAATTCTGTGTGGGAACATCTGTTTTTCCTTCCTATTTCTTTAGATGAACCAATCCTGGAAAGGTTACATTGATTTAAAGAAAAAAAGCACTCGGCGATGGGCTGCCGAGTGCTTATCCATTCCAAAGGCAGATCTGGATGGGTTAGGTTTTCCGATCGTTATTCCTTGCCTCTTCCAGAGTCCAACCTTCCAGGACAGCCTGGCGGGAAAGACGGATTTTTCCGTCATCCGTGATATCGGTGACCATGACCGTGATCTCCTCCCCATGCTCGACGACATCACTGACAGACTTCACATGGCGGGAGGCCAACTGAGAAATGTGCACCAAACCATCGGTGCCCGGCAGGATCTCCACAAACGCGCCGTAGTCCTTGACGCCAACAACCTTTCCTGTGTAAATCCTTCCCACTTCCGCTGTGGCGGTCAGAAGCTCTACCCGTTCACGAGCCAGCCGTGCGCTCTCTTCATCAGAGGTGGAGATAAACACGGTGCCGTCATCTTCAATATCGATCTTGGCACCGGTTTCTTCCTGGATACTCCGGATGGTTTCTCCGCTGGGTCCAATCACCATACCGATTTTATCCTGAGGGATCTTGATGGCCTGCATGCGGGGAACATACTCTTTGAGATTCTGGCGCGGTTCGCTGATCACATTCAGCATCGCGTCCATGATCTGGTTTCGGGCATCCTTCGCCTGCGCCAAAGCCTTTGCCATCGTCTCCGAGGTAAGGCCGGTGGTTTTGATATCCATCTGCAGGGCGGTAATCCCATTCTTCGTACCCGCTACCTTGAAATCCATGTCCCCTAAATGGTCTTCCAACCCCTGGATATCGGTGAGTATGGCCTCTCGGTCACCTTCCTTTACCAGGCCCATGGCTACCCCTGCAACAGGCGCTTTGATGGGCACGCCGGTGTCCATCAAGGACAGCGTCGAGCCGCACACAGACGCCATGGAGGAGGATCCGTTGGAGGACAAGACCTCAGACACCAGCCGCTGCGTGTAAGGGAAGTCCTCTTCAGGAGGAAGAACGGGAAGCAGAGCCCGTTCCGCAAGCACACCATGTCCGATCTCTCTCCGGGAGGCGCCCCGTAAATAACGAACCTCGCCCACGGAGAAGGGTGGGAAATTGTAATGGTGCATGTATCGTTTCGTTTCTGTCGGGGTCAGATTATCAATCATCTGCGCATCCCGGGGGGTCCCCAAGGTCGTCAATGTCATCACCTGCGTTTGACCGCGGGTAAAGATGGCTGAGCCGTGGGCCCGAGGGCTGGTGTCAACCTCACACCAGACGTTCCTGACATCTTCCGTACCCCGGCCATCCGGACGCTTCCCCGCGTCAAGGATGCGGTTCCGGACTGCTTTCTTATACACATCTTCAAAAGCGTCCTTGGCATCGCTGAGCACTGATTCATCTTCATCAGCGATCCTCTCCGCGATCTCCTGCTTCAAGCTGCTTATGGCTTGATTGAGTTCCACTTTCTCATACTCCTGGGAAAGGATTTCCGAGATGGAGCTCGACGCTTGATCCTCAACCCGGGTCTTGATGTCCTCGCTGACAGCAAAAGATTTGTAATCACGCTTTTCTTTCCCGACTTCAGCGACCATTCGCTCCTGCAAATCAATGATCGGCTGCAGAGCCAAATGCCCGTAATCAAGGGCTTCAACGATCGTCTGTTCACTGACTTCTTTGGAAAAGCTCTCCACCATCAGGACGGCCTCTCGACTTCCGGCCATGACCAGATCTAAATCTGACTCCTCAAGCTGATCAAACGTGGGATTGAGCAGGAATTCTCCCCCGATCCGACCCACACGCACCGCAGCAATCGGACCATCCCAGGGGATATCCGAGATCATCAAAGAAGCGGAAGCTGCATTGACGCCCAAGACATCCAGGGGTTGTTCTCCATCTGCGGACAATGAATAAAGGATGACCTGCACGGCGTTGCGCATGTCATCTGGGAACAAAGGCCGAAGGGGCCGATCTGTCAGGCGCGCTGTCAGAGTCGCATTCTCGCCCGGCCTGCCTTCACGGCGGAAGAAAGAACCCGGAATGGTCCCCCCCGCATACATCCTGGCCTCATAATTGATCGTCAAGGGGAAGAAATTAATCCCTTCCCGCGGTTCATCGCTCATGGTCGCCGCGCTGAAGATGACGGATTGGTCCAACTGCACCGTCACCGCTCCCCCTGCCTGTTCCGCCAACGTCCCTGTTTCAATACGGAACGGTTTATCCCCCACTAAGACTTGATACTTCTTTTTTTCTGGTTTCATTCTTACCTCCTGCCCTACATTCCATGGGTCAGGGATTGGGAGCTAGAGACAATGGGATTATCTATACCTCCCAATTCCCAACCTGACAGGAATGTACAGCATACATACACTAAGTTAACTATTCTGAAAACCGGTGATATTCTGTTGTTCTCACCTTTGGAAAGTGGTAACCCGCTCTGGTTGCGTCTCCCCCCCGTGATCCGTCCTCTTTTCCCGAACACCGACAACCGCACTTCCCCGTCTGCTTTGACTTAATTCCAAATTCAAAAAACCCGGAGCAGTTGACCTTTGCGCGTCACCTGCTCGATTTCGCGCAGCTACTTCCTGCGCAGCCCAAGCTGATCACTAAGAGCAATATAGCGTTGATAATCTTTTTTACGCAAGTACGCCAACAACCGGCGCCGCTTGCCGACCATTTTCAATAGTCCCCGCCGTGAGGACTCATCGTGAGAGTTCTCTCGCAGATGATCCGTGAGTTCTGTGATGCGCGCCGTTAATATCGCCACCTGGACTTCTGGTGAGCCAGTATCCTTCTCATGGCGGCCGTACTCATCAATAAGGGTTTGTTTTTCTTCTCGATTCAATGTCATGACGTCTGCTATCTCCTACATGATTAATTTAATTGAGCTTTCTAGCAGGTCTCCAAAATCGCAGTCATAGACCGCGAAGTGGTCTAGTCAGCAGGAAAATTATACCAAATAACCTAATTAGCGCAAGTCAGGTAAAGCTGACTTGATCGAGGCAGGGTCGAGGTTCATTCTGCCAAGATCCTTCTCGCTCTGTTCACATCTCGTTGAATCTGACCCTTTAAGGCGGCAATGGAATCGAATTTGCGCTCCTCCCTGAGGAAGGTATGAAACCCAACTTCCAGTTCTTTCCCATATAATTCACCCGAAAAATCCAAGACATGGGTTTCCACCAGGGGAAGATCCATCTGCTCCTTAAATGTGGGCCGGAATCCAACGTTGGTCACCGCGTTCCTCTTCCTTCCCGCGATTTCCAGTTGGCAAGCATACACACCTGATTTAACCCGGGCCATTTCCTGGGGGACATCAAGGTTCGTTGTAGGATATCCCAGCTTTTTTCCTCGCTTATCTCCCTCAACAACGACCCCTTTTATTTCAAAAAGCCGGCCCAGATACCGGGAGGCTTCCCGAACTTTGCCCTCTCTCAACAAGCGGCGGATGAGACTCGATGAGACCAACTTCTCGTCCTTATCATAAGGAGAGACCTGGTGGAGAGTGTATTGATATTCGTTTCCAAGTTGACGGAGTCTTTCCGCGTCTCCTTCCCGGTTTTTCCCAAGGGCAAAATCATATCCCACCCATAACTTCTCCATCCCCAGGTATTTGTGCAGGCGTGAGATAAAATTCTCGGCTGACTCCTCCATCACCTGGCGGGTAAAAGGGTGAACGATAACCACATCCACGCCCAGATTCTCAAACAGCTGAAGCCGTTTTTCCGGGAGGGTGAGATAAATAGACCTCTTCTCACCTTTCAGCACCAATTGGGGATGGGGATGGAAGGTGACGACGACCGCAGGTCGATGATGTTGGTGTGCATTCTCAACGAGGCCCCGGATGATTTTCTGATGCCCGAGATGGACACCATCAAAGGTTCCAACGGTCACCCAAGAACGATTGAGACGGGCTTCCTGCACAGATTCGTAATGCTGCATCGCGGCCTTGGTTTCTCCCTTAGGTGGTTAAGAACACTTTCCTGGGCTGCCATTCCTGATCCCCTTCAATGGCTTCCAGGAGAGCGATCAAATCGCCTTGTTGACTCAATGCCCGGGCCATCCCCGATTCTCCGGGGTCCGCTGGAATTCGCTGTCCGTGTTTGATCTTTTCCAACTGATCCGGTGTGAGCACCACGGTATTCCAATCAGAAAGGGTTTCTGCAGCGGGAATAAGGTACTTGTACCAATCACCTGCCACAAAGGCATCCTTGAGTTCCCGGAGTCTGACCGCATCCCGCAGGGTGAACTGGCCGTTTTTGGTCCGCCGAAGACCTGTCAGGTGAGCGCCCACATTCAAATCATTCCCCAGATCATTCGCCAAGGAACGGACGTAGGTGCCGGAGGATGCATAGACATCGATGACTGCTTCCGGTGGAGCCCACTCCAAGAGCTCCAGATTATAGACATCGATCTCTCGGGGCTCCAAATCCACCTCTTCTCCGCGGCGCGCCTTCTCGTACGCCCGCTCACCATCTACTCTGGCAGCAGAATGAGAAGGGGGATATTGTTGGATCTTGCCTTCATAATCGATAAGCAGCTGATGAATTTCCTCATCCGTGATATGGTCCACGGACTTAGTCTCTCCCACCTGCTTTCCCTCTGTGTCATACGTGTCTGTAGCAACCCCGAACTTAATGATCGCCTGGTACCGTTTGTCAGACGCGGAGAGATACTCGCTCAAACGGACCGCCGGGCCAATCAGAACGACCAAAACCCCTGAAGCTCTGGGGTCCAACGTCCCGGTATGCCCCACCCGGCGAATATCCGTCCCTTTGCGGATGGTCTTGACCACGTCATGGGAAGTCACCCCCACAGGCTTGTCCACGACCAGGGCTCCAGACACAAAATCCTTCAACTGCTCTTCATTCGACATAATTCAATCTCCCCAACCTTGACATTGTAATCTCTTCTATTCTTCTTCCCCCAAAATGCGTTTTGTGGCTCTGATCACATCCCCTTTGATGTTTTTTAACTCACCCCGGATTTCCGCCCCCGCGGCCGGTTTATGGCCTCCCCCGCCAAATTGTAGTGCCACGCGGGAAACATCAAATCCCGGTTTCGCCCGCCAACTTATCTTGACAGATCCACCCCGCTGTTCCACGAAAACGATGCAAATATCCGTTTCCTTAATGGTTGACAAAATATTCACCAGATCCGCATCATCGCGTCCCGGGTATCCCACGCTGTCTCTGTCTTCCAAGGAAAGCGTGGCCCACACCAGACGGCCTTCTTTTTGCGCCTTGGATAAACCCGCTCCCCAATACTTTACGGCCTCATAAGACCTTTCTAAGAGCGCTTTCCGATGGATCATGGAAATATTCGCACCCTGTTCTTGGAGATCCGCTGCAATTCGCAACACCTGGGAGGTGGTGTTCGACGTTCGAAACCCTAAGCTATCCATGATGATCCCCGTCAACAAAGCTTCTGCAATGGGTTTATTCAAGGGCAGAGAGAGGTGTTGGATCAGCTTATAGATAATTTCCGCCGTGGCCACCGCTTCTTTCTGGACGATGTTAAGCGAGGCGAACATAGTATTTGTAGGATGGTGATCGATGTTGACATCCGGCTGTCCGATTTCATCCAACACAGAGCCTACCCGGCTGACATCTGAACAATCGACGACGATCACCAAGTCATATACGCCGGCAGCATCCTTATACACTCGTTGATGGCCGTACAAAAAGTGAAAGGTGAGAGGGACGCCGTCCTCAAGCACGGTGTTTACTTTTTTCCCCATCTCCTCCAGGACAAGCCCCAGCCCCAATAACGATCCCACAGCGTCTCCGTCCGGACGGATATGAGAGACAATGAGGATGCGGTTCGCGGACTGGATCTTTTCGCTGAAACGATCAAACACGCCACTACTCTCCGGAGGCATTCTCGTCACCCTCTTCCTCCGTGTCAAGTTCAGCAATCAACTGCTCAATGCGGTCCGCTCTTTCCGGGACAAGATCCCAGTGAAAACGGAGTTGAGGGAACGTCCGCAAATGAGAGATATGATGAGCGAGCTCGGAGCGCAGAAACCCTCTGGCATGTTCTAAACCGGCCATGATCTCATCCAGGCGTTCTTTTCCCTCCAGCGCAGAAACATAGATGTCTGCAAACGCCAACTCTCGATCTACCTTGACATGCGTCACAGACACCCCCTCTAATCGGGGGTCTTCAATATCGTTTAGGAAGAGCAGCGATAGTTCTCTGTGTATTCGATCAGCAATCCGTATAGATCTAGATTCTGATACCATAAGTCATAACCTTTAATAATCGGTCACCATTTCTATCACAAAACATTCCAGGATGTCGCCTTCCTGGAAATCAGAAAAGCCCTGCAGCCCAATCCCGCATTCATATCCCTCCCGGACTTCATTGACATCGTCTTGATGCCGTTTGAGGGAAGCGATCCCACCCTCATACGCCAATTTGTCATCCCGCAGGACGCGGATCTGCGCGTTGCGTTTGATGGAACCCTTTTGTACTCGGCAGCCAGCTACTTGACCAAACCTGCCAGACGGGAAAACCGCCAGGACCTCCGCCCTCCCGATCAATATTTTCTTTTCGACAGGCTCAAGCATCCCGTGTAAGGCTTTCTCGATGTCATCAATCAGGTGATAGATAATGTCATATTCCCGGATAGAGATACCTTCGACTTCCGCTAAACGTTTCGCTGCGTTATCAGGACCGACATTAAAGCCGAGCACAATAGCGTCGGAAGCCGCAGCCAGCATGATATCATTTTCTCCAATTTGACCCGTGCCGGTGTGAATGATGTTCACGCCGATCTCCTGCTCCCCCCCACTTTTCAAGTCCTGCAAAGAGGACATGATCGGTTCCAGAGAACCCTGGACATCTGCCTTGACGATCAAGCGCAGCTCCTCTTCCTCGCCGGCCTGGACCCTTTCAAAGAGCTGTTCCAAACTGGCACCTTTGGTTTCTTCTATCTCTGCTCTCTCCTGCCTCAGGCTCCGTTCTTCCGCGATCTCCCGGGCTTTCTTTTCACTCTGCACAACCTCGAATAAATCTCCTGCCACCGGCACCTCATTCATCCCCATCACTGACACCGGTTTAGATGGACCCGCTTCTTTAATATTATTCCCGCGGAAATCAAACATGGCTTTGATCCGCCCAAAGGTCTGATTGGCGATCACCGTATCCGATTCCCGGAGGGTCCCGTTTTGAACCAGCAAAGTGGCCATGGGACCGCGGCCCCGGGTCAGCTCCCCTTCCACAACCGTGCCAAATACCTCCCCTTCCGGATTGGCATAGATATCCATATCGTCCGCGACGAGAAGGATGGCTTCAAGCAGATCTTCCAGGCCTTCCCGCTCTGTGGCGGAAATGGGGACCACAATCGTATCCCCATCCCACTCATCAGGGATCAGACCAATCTCTGACAATTCTTGTTTGACCTGTTCCGGGACAGCGTTTGGTTTATCTATTTTGTTGAGAGCGACAATCATCGGCACCTGTGCAGCCCGGGCGTGGGAAATGGCCTCCTCCGTCTGGGGCATGACCCCGTCATCCGCAGCCACGACCAGGATCACGATATCCGCCCCCTGCGCGCCGCGGGCCCGCATGGATGTGAAAGCCGCGTGACCAGGGGTGTCCAGAAAGGTGATCGTCTTCTGATTATGCTCGATTTGATAAGCTCCAATATGCTGCGTGATCCCCCCCGCTTCCCCTTCCGCCACAGTTGTATGTCGAATGGCATCCAACAACGTAGTCTTCCCGTGATCAACATGGCCTAACATGGTCACAACAGGTGGGCGAGGTTTCAGGTTTTTTTCTTCCTCCTCTTCCAGTTTCCTCCTCCACAGGGGGATCTGGGCCTTTTCCTCCTGAACATCTTCCTCCTCTACCTGCTCAGGGACGGCTTCAAATCCCATTTCCGTTGAGACGATAGCGGCTGTGTCAAAATCAATTTCCTGATTGATATTCGCCATCATTCCGTTCGCCATCAATGTTTTAATGACATCAATAGGACTTGCGCCAAGTTTTTGGGCCAAATCTCTCACGGTGATGCTGATGGGCAGTTCGACTTGTTTTGTATCTTGTTCGTTCTCTGCCATAAATTACCTCGTATTTACCCTTTCTCTCCCCTTTGCATTCCAACAAACGTACCCCTCCTATCCTTCCTGATCCAGGGAGGACAGGTAACTTACTAAACGATCCTTATCTTCCTTTCCCAGCGAGGTGCGAAGCGCATGACTCAAGGAAGAATCAATACCCTGCTGCCAGCACTCTCGACGGGGGTGAAGATAAGCCCCGCGGCCCGGCCGTTTTCCCGTGGGGTCCACATAAACACCCTCCGGTGTGCGGACGATGCGTATCAAAACGCTTTTCTCTTCCACCTGACCGCAGCCGACGCATGTGCGTTGTGGTTTATGTTTTCTTTTTCCCATCATCCTTCGTCAAATACTACTTATCTAAAAATTAAAACGAAAAGTTCTAAAAAGAAAACCGGATCTGATGCTCCATCCCTATCTGAGTTTGCCTTCGTTACTCCTCTTCCCCCTGGTTTTCTTCTGGCTGTTCTGGTTCCTTTTCCTCCCCAGATTCTGGGGCAGCTTCTTCCTGATCACTCTCATCCCCTTCATCCGGCAGAGGTTTACGCTCCACCATGATATCCAGAGATTCCTGGATTGTCGCTGCAGCTTCAGGCCCGATACCTTCTATATCGGAGATTTCCTTGGGCTCCGAATACATTTGCTGGGCAAGTTCCCCGACGTTCTCAAATCCCGCCTCAGTCAATAAAGCCTCGGTTTCTTCAGACAAGCCCAGGGTCAACAAAGGCAAATCATAGGCGTCTTCAGGAACAACTACTTCCTCGGCTACATCCCCCTCAGCTGCTTCTTCCCGGTCCTCATCCTCCCCCACTTCTTCCTCAATGGTCTCCTCATCTTTTTCCTCTGTTGGTTCCTCCGCGTCCTGATCTTCGGAGGGAGGTTTGCCTTCCTCCTCTTTATCCTCTTCCTCAGCGGCTTTCCCCTTCAGGTCCTTCTGTAGTTTTTCCAGATCAATATCTTTCTGCAGCATCTCCTCTTTGGCAATTTGCAGCTCCTCCGGAAGAGGCTCATACCCTACCATGACCTGCAGGGAATCTTCGATCTTTTCAATATATGTGGGACCAATCCCTTCAATGTCCGCGATGGACTCCGGTTTCAGGAGCAATTTATACGTGAGATCGCCGACGTTTTCATACCCCTCTTCAAGCAGTATATTCTCGACCCGGGTTGGCAAACCCAGGGTCATCAGGGGCAGATCATAGGCATCATCAGGCACCGCTTCCTTCGCTGCCTCCATCCTCTCTTTTATCAACTTCTTGACTTTTTCGCGCCGGGTGATGAGTTCTTTCTCAACCCGCTCTGTGAATTTGTGCAGTTCCCGATATTCCTCGGGCTGGATGGGCCTCCCCTGGGCTTTTTTCTCCATGATGGCTTCAATCTTAGGGATGCTTTCCGATTCTTTCTCAGCGAATAATGCATATTGGGGATTGTTTTTCAACTGGAACAAGGTCTCTGATGTGACTTCAAAGAGCCCTTTGATATCAATCCGCCAACCTGTCAATTTTGCTGACAAACGCGCATTCTGACCGTTTCGACCAATGGCCAAGCTCAACTGATCTTCCGGGACAACCACCGTGGCTGTGGGCATTCCCCTTGTGTTCTTGTTAAGGAAAACGCTCAAAACCCGGGCCGGGCTGAGGGCTTTGGCGATAAATTCTTCTGTATTTGGATTCCACTCGATGACATCGATCTTTTCATCGCTTAATTCCCGGACAATGGCCTGGATCCGAACCCCCCGCACTCCGACGCACGCGCCTACAGGATCCACGCCCGGTTTCAAAGCAGCTACAGCCACTTTGGAGCGATGTCCCGCTTCCCTGGCGATGGAGCGAATTTCAACCAATCCCTGATAAATTTCGGGAACCTCATTTTCCAGCAGCCTGCGCAGGAAATCCCTGTGAGCTCTGGAGAGGATAATTTTCGGTTCCCGGGTTGTCTCCTCGACATCCAGCAATAAAGCACGAATTCTGTCATGGACCCGGAAGTATTCTCCGGGAATTTGTTGGCTTCGGGGCATGATCCCTTCAGCATTGATATTCAAACCGATGGTGAGTTCATTCCGGTGAATAGCCTGCACGACACCTGTGACAATTTCTCCCACCCGCTCATTATAATATTCAAACTGGGCCCCACGCTCCGCCTGCCGGATACGCTGCTGGATGACCTGTCGTGCTGTTTGAGCTGCCACCCGTCCAAAATCATCCGGGGTGCTCTCCACCATCACCAGATCACCTAAATCCGCGTCCTCTTCTACTTTCCGGGCTTCGGAAAGTTTTACTTCCGTGCGATCGTCCTGGACCTCTTCGACGACCTCTTTTTCAGCGAAAATCGTCACTTCGCCGGTTTCGAGGTCAATGTCCGCTTCCACTTTTTGAGCGCTTGAAGCTTTCACAGCGCGTCGATACGCTGAGACCATGGCGTCTTTCAAAGCTTCCAATATGATCTCTTCCGGCAAATTCCGGTCGCTGATGACTTGTTTAAAAGCCAATTCAAATTCGTTTTTCATCGCTACATCTCCAATCCTTCTCCTAGGACGGAGGATCACATTACTAGCTGGCAATAAAAAAAGTGGGATGTACCCACTTTCATCGCCACCAGTATTGCGACCTCCCTCTGCCAAAAAATTCTATCACGAAATGATATCAATGGCAAGGTAGCTGAAAACCAAACACCTCACAAATCTCGCTCAACTTCGCAAGAGAAAAAATACCCCGCGTCTGGATGCAAATCATAAGACAACAGAAAGTGATTTCTCACGAAGTTATTTCCTCGTCCCATTCTTCTGAAAGCATCCTCTCCAGCAATGCTTTTTCTTCTTTTTCCGTTGAGACCTCTCCATCGATCCAAGCATTCCGGAGGTTTTCCAAAATTTCGCTGTAACGCGGTCCTGGCGGCAAACCCCGATCCTTCAAATCCTGACCGGAGATATGGGAGGAAACATGCTGCCAGGAAGATAAATAACGCGAGAGAAGACCTTTTTGTTCCGGTTTGTCTCTGCTGAGATACACTGCGTAAATCGCTACGTTTGAGATCTGATCCAGCCTTGATGTGATCTCACTGTGTGGTTTCCCCATCAGAGCAGGCAGCATGTTCTGTAAATCAACGGCTTCCAGAATGATTTGCGAGATCAGAGAGGTTAATTTCAGGCGTTTGATGACCCGGGTGGGTTCAGGTGTCCCCATCAGCCAAGTGGTGTAGATGAGGGATTCATGGAGGGTCCCCGGCGGTAATTCCCCCTCCACTTTCCAATCTTTAGGAAGCTCCCTGTCGAATATAGAATCGATAAGCTCAAAAAGGTCATCATTCCAAGGGAGGTCAGGATGAACTGCTTCTAAAATGTTCAATTCATGCAGTCGTTCCATCATAGGAGCCGCGTTCTCCTCATCAAAGATACGGTCAAATTCATGCCGGATGCGGTCTCCGGAAACCCTCTTGAGCAGCGATTTCGCTTCCAAGAGCAGTTCCCGCGTTCGTTCTTCGATCTCAAAAGCATAACGTTGTTCATAGCGCACGGCGCGTAAAATTCGCGTGGGGTCATCTACGAAAGAGAGGGAGTGAAGGACTCGAATGAGTCCCTGCTTCAAATCACTCAGCCCTCCCCAATAATCATACAGCTCCCCATAATGGCGCCCATCCAAACGTAAGGCAAGGGTATTGATCGTGAAATCCCGGCGGTGAAGGTCAAGTTTGATGCTCCCCCGCTCCACGGTGGGTAAGGCTGTGGGATGCGTGTAAAACTCCGTGCGGGCTGAGATGAAATCTAAAGCCTCGGGCAGCGATTTCATGTCTTCCTTGCTGAGTCCCAAGTTGTCCCCCATTTCTGGATCCAGAAACCACTTCGCCGTCCCAAATCGGCTGTGGCTGGTGACCCGACCTCCAAATTCCTCCTGAATCGCCTTTGAGAGTGCAATAGCGTCCCCTTCCACAACCAAATCGAAGTCAAGGCTGGGGTATTCAAGGAGCAAATCCCGCACAAAACCACCCACAATATATAAAGCATCTTTGCGCTCCTGGGCGATTTCAGCGACTTTCTGAAGCAGCTTCACCCGCATTGGGGGAAGCTTAGCCTCCAGACGCGCTGCCAGATTCTGGCGTCCTGGGGTCGGTTTACTGGGGGCGAGGATTTTTAAGAGATCCGTGCGGGTCACGATCCCGACAATGGTTTTTGAACGGGAGGTGACGACAGGGATCTGTCCCCATCCTGTATCTGTCATTACATTTTGAATATGTTCCAGGGAATCGGAGGGAAAAACACGCACATTCCCCGCTTCCATGAGGCTGGACACCGACAAATTCAAACCGTGCGCCAGGGCCCTGTCCACCGCGCGGCGGGTCAGTAACCCTACGATCTCTCCATCTTCCACAACTGGAAACCCCTCATACCCATACCTGACCATCATTTCCGACGCCTTCTGGACAGACATATCCGGGGGGATGGTTTGAGGATTTCGAGACATAATTTTTTTGGCAGTGATGGCCGGTTCGATATAATCAGGGAGGATATCCTGTAACCGGGCATAAATTTCATCCACGTCTCCATCCTTGATCAACGCTGCTGCTGCCCGGGGATGACCTCCTCCCGTTTCAAACCCCTCCAACACCGCGGAAACATCAATCTGATCATCATTTGAACGGGCGATCATTTGCACACCAGCGCTCGTCTCCAAGAGCAGAAAAATAGCATCCGGGTCAAGTAGATCCCTCAGTTTATGAGCCAGGGTGGAAAGTTCCGCATCCAATTCCTGCGCATCAGCCTGGGCGATGATAACGCTGTGCCCGTGGATGATCCTGCTCTCTGCATTAGCCCGCAGCTCCTCGTAAACTTTCTGTTGATCCAGTGAGAGGGGGTGGTTGAGGTAATCCGTGACAATAGCCAAGCTACCGCCCTCTTCAACAAGACAACCCGCGGCGTGGATATCCGAGGGCGAGGTCCTGGTATAGGTCAGGGACCCTGTATCCTCGTAAATTCCCAACAACAACAGCGTGGCCTGGATGGGCGTAAGCTGCAGATCCCGCTCCTTGATGGCTTCCACGAAAATCGTGGTAGTCGCCCCGGTCTCTTCGATCGTCATTTCCCATTCCTCCGGCACATCGTCACCCAGCGAATGGTGGTCGATGACGCGAACCTTCGTATCGGATGACATGCCCTTGACGCTGATTAAAGATTGGGTATCGACCAGGGTCACCGATGAAATGGGGTCACCGGTAAGATCACGGGGATCCATAAAGGGCAGCTCTACACCGTAAAGGTTCAGGAATGCCTCCACGTTGCGGTTTAACTGCCGGGGAAGGATAGGGATCAATTCCTCATCTAGCAGATAGGCCCCAAGGAGAGATGCCAGACCGTCAAAATCGGTTCGCTCATGCGTCAGAATGATGTCCATAGTGAAAGGCTTCGTTTGAGCAGCTCGAAAACGGAGATATCCGACCCTATTGTACCTTATCTGTGGTTTGCAAACAGATCAGGATGGATCCTTGATGCCCTTCCAGATTTACCCCCTCTCCCCGGCGATCAAAGAAGGAAAACGTTTCTCATTCTAACCCGATCACTTTGTCTTTTTCCTCCACATATTTCCCTTTATAATACGAACTTATGAACATTGACGATTTAACAAAGCGTATGAACGAGTTTGTGGAAGACAAAGGCTGGTACGACAAAAACAGCCCCCGCCCCCAAACGCAGCGTAATTTGTCCCTTTCTCTCCACTTAGAGACCTCAGAAATCCTGGAATTGTTCCAATGGGGAGAGAAGGAGGTACCAAAAACTGCCTTGGCTGGGGAATTGGCAGATGTCGCCTTATACTTGCTTCAGCTAGCCAGTGTGAGTGACATCGATCTGGAAAAGGCGGTCCTGCGCAAACTTCAAGAAAATTACCGTCGCACCTGGCCCGAGGAGAAGGGTTAACGACAAATGAGGATGATATGCAAAAAAAAGAAAAGCTGAAAGTCACCGTCTTTGGAGGATCAAAACCTGAGGAAGGGTCCGCGGCTTATCAGCAAGCGCAGCAGTTGGGGAAGCTGCTGGGAACCGCAGGGTACACCGCGATCACAGGAGGATACATTGGAACCATGGAAGCTGTTTCCCGGGGAGCTTCCCAGGCCGGAGGGCACGTGATCGGGATCACCTGCGACGAGATTGAAGCCTGGCGGCCTGTAGGACCCAACCCCTGGGTTGAAGAAGAGATCCGCTTCCCGACCCTCAAAGAAAGGTTATCCGCCCTGATCGAAATCTGTGATGCGGCCATCGCCCTTCCCGGCGGAATAGGCACAATGGGCGAAATCACCATGATGTGGTCCCAGCTGCAGACAAGCGCTATCAACCCCCGCCTTTTGATCTTAGTCGGGAAGGGTTGGAAAGCCACTTTCTCTACTTTTCTTGACACTCTTGGAGAATACGTGCCAAAAGAGCATCAAAGCTTGATCCAATTTTCCCCTACCGTGGAAGAAGCATTCCAGCTAATCAAAGGGGATATAGGATAAATGCCGGCCATCAACCCCACCCAATTAAAACTCAGATCAGCGCAGGTCAGCGAATCATTCTCCCACCCAAAACAATATATCTCCGCCTTACACGAAATGCTCTCATCATATGCCAATCGGGTCCACCGGCCCGGTCAAAGAGGAGACCCCCCTCCGGGGATCGAATCCTATCAAGCGCCGCCACCTGTTCTGCGTTACCTTGAACGAGGAGTACGGCAAAGACTCCACGAATCCCCCAGGGAAGGATTGATATTGATTGATGCTTTATGGAAAGAAGAGTGGCTGGAAACTCGCTTACTGGCGGCCGCGTACCTCCAGCACATTCCCTCTTCTTTCAAAGGAGAGGTTCTGGAGCGGGTGAAAACCTGGGCTTTCAATTGCGAGGAAGACCCCATTTTGGCCTCGCTCCTGGATCGGGGACTTTCCAGATTGCGGGAAGCTCGGGATGAGATGTACTTCGCTTTCTTGGATGAGTTATCTTCCATGGTCAGCCCAGAGGCGGGAAAGTTGGTCCTGTTTACCCTCAAACCGCTGGCTGCGGACGACCAATTCCAGAACTTGCCCGTCATCTTTCAATACCTGAAACCCCTGATCCAGAATGAGCACGATTCCTACCTTTCCTCATTGGCGGAATTGGTGAAAACTTTGGCCCAACGTTCGGAACAGGAAACGCTGTATTTCCTTCAACATCAAATTCCCACCGCGCCCAAGCCGAAGATGACCCGCCTGGTGAGGCAAATCCTGGACGCGTTTGCGCCCCCTTCCCAAAAAATCCTCAAGGAAGCCGTTAGATAACCCCGGCTGAGCATAAAACCTCCCGCACAGAAAATATAGGGAGTGAAGGCCGGTAATCGGCTCCCGGAACATGCTGTAGCAATTCATCGAATATCCAACCCTCTCGAACTTGCGCCTCCAAAAGACCGCCAAAAAGCCTTTTCTTGACAAAGGACGGCGGGAAGACTATACTACCCTCAGAATTGAATAGGAAGCACGGGGAGCCGACCCTTCGGCTGAGAGGAAAGTTTGACTTTCGACCCGCGAACCTGATCCGGATAATACCGGCGGAGGCATGCTGTTATCACTAACAAAACTCCTCCGCAAAGAGGAGTTTTTTAATTTTGAGCACCTTGACCAAAGGAGCCTGCCTTGCGCGCTTTAGTTTTTGCCAATGGAAGATTTCAGGCGGACCCGGAATCCATCTGTGCCTCAGATTTTGAACTGGTTATCGCTGCGGACGGGGGAAGCACACACTGCCAGGAGGCAGGCATACATCCCCAGGTCTTGATCGGTGACCTGGATTCTACCTCTGCAAAGCTGGTGGAAGAATGGAGAGACCGTGGAGTGAATATCATCCGCCATCCCCAGCGCAAGGATAAAACCGATTTGGAGATCGCCCTGGAGTACGCCCAGGAAGAAGGCGCGGATGAGATCCACGTCTATGGAGCACTGGGCGAACGTTTGGATATGACCCTGGGGAACATCCTTCTCCTCGCTCACCCTGACCTATCCTGCCAGATCAAATTAATCTGCGGGAACGAGATCGTAACCCTTTTGAGGGAAGGGGGTAAAATGACTTTAGAGGGTCAGAGGGAGGACACCGTTTCCCTGCTTCCCCTCCTGCCCGAGACCACAGGGATTACGACCCAGGGTCTGGAATACCCACTCCAGGAAGGAAAATTGGTGTACGGGACCTCCCGGGGGATCAGCAACCTGATGAAAGACAATCAGGCTCAAATTACCTTACAAGAAGGACTCCTGTGTGTCATTCAGACCCGAATTTCCGATAAATAATGGGAGTTTCTTTGCTATGAAAACAAAACTCACCCTGATTACCCTTTTCATTTTTACGCTCAGCGCATGCGGGCAAGTGGTCACCCCAACATCCCCCACAACTGACCAGACCTCCTTGCCACCCACCACACAAACCAAAGAGCAGCCGACGGAAACGTCAGCGAAACCTGAGACACTGACCGTCATGACCCACGATTCTTTTGCCGCTTCAGATGAAGTCATCCAAACTTTTGAAGAGGAACATAACGTCAATGTCCGGTTTCTGGAAGCGGGAGACACGGGTACGGCAGTAAATAAAGCTGTGCTTTCCAAAGGCAACCCGCTGGCAGATGTTTTTTACGGCGTGGACAACACATTCCTCAGCCGGGCTTTAGAGGAAGGGATTTTCATCCCCTATCATTCCCCCCTGCTGGATGAGATCGATGACCGCTTTCAACTGGATGATCAAAATCGCGCTTTGCCCGTCGATTATGGGGATGTGTGTCTGAATTATCAAAAAGCTTACTTTGAAGAAAACGACCTCCAGCCTCCCCGTAATCTTGAGGATCTGACCGAGCCCGAATATAAAGGCCTTTTAACCGTGGAGAATCCAGCCACATCATCGCCCGGCCTGGCCTTTTTACTGGCCACCATCGGCCATTTTGGGGAAGATCAATATCTTGAATACTGGCAGCAGCTGGTGGAAAATGACCTTAATGTGGTCAACGACTGGGAGACCGCCTATTACTCCTCCTTCAGCCAGGCTGGGGGTTCAACCCCCATCGTCGTTTCCTACGGCTCCAGCCCGCCCTTTGAAGTCATTTTCGCCGAAGAAGAGATCGAAGAACCCCCCACTGCAGCCGTAGTGGCGGAGGGGAGCTGCTTCCGGCAAATTGAGTTTGTGGGCATCCTGAAAGGCACAGAAAAACAAGAACTGGCTCAGAAATGGATCGATTTCATGCTCTCCCCCACCTTCCAGGAAGATATCCCCCTGAATATGTTCGTTTTTCCGGTCAACGAAAACGCAGAACTCAACGAGACGTTCCAGAAGTACCTTGCCATCCCGGATGAGACAGCAGAAGTCAGCCCCCAGGATATCTCTGAAAACCGTGAAAAATGGATCCGAGAATGGACGGAAGCGGTGCTCCGCTGATCTATCCAGCCCTCCCTGGGGGTGAAAGATCCCCCGGGGCATCTTGATCAAAACGGCAGTGAAACAATGAAACTATCCTCAAAAATAAAAATCAAACAATACCTCCCGTATCTTTTGTGGATCCTTCCCCTTGCTTTTTTGGGGATCTTTTACTTTTATCCCCTGGGCAGCATCATCCAGCTCAGTTTCAGCCGGGGAGAAGGAAACGCGCTGGTTTCCTTCTGGAAAGCAATCACTGACTCCACAGTGCGGAGCGTGCTTGGTTTTACAGTCTGGCAGGCCACGCTGTCCACCTTGCTCACCTTGCTCCTGGGTCTCCCGGGGGCATACCTCTTTGCTCGGTATCAATTTCGCGGTAAGAATTTCCTTCGAGCCTTGATGGGGGTGCCTTTCGTGCTCCCCACCCTGGTAGTAGCAGCGGGATTCAATGCCCTTCTCGGACCCAACGGCTGGGTGAATACCCTGTTAATGGACCTGTTCTCTCTCTCCTCCCCGCCCATCCAATTCCTGCACACATTCGGAGCCATCCTGGTCGCCCATGTCTTTTACAATACGACCATTGTTCTCAGGGTGGTTGGGGATTTTTGGAGCCGATTGGATCCCCGCTTTTCCCAGGCTGCACAGGTGCTGGGAGGGAACCGCTGGCAGACGCTGCGGGAGGTGACCATCCCCTTGTTAGCCCCAGCAGTGGCTGCGGCAGCTCTGCTGGTTTTCATCTTCGACTTCACCTCGTTCGGCGTGATCCTGATCCTTGGAGGTCCCCAATTTGCCACCCTGGAAGTTGAGATCTACTACCAGACCATCAGCCTGTTCAATCTACCCCTGGCGGCCACCCTTTCCCTGCTCCAGCTGGGGATGACTCTTATCTTGACAATCATCTATACCCGCTTGATGAATAAAATTTCCCGCCCTGTACAGCAGCGAGCGGAGAGACAAACCCAACGCCCCCTCTCCACATGGCGCAAAAAAATTTCGGCGGGTGCCATAATTGGAATCCTTCTGCTGATCCTGACCACACCATTAATTGCCCTGGGAACCCGTTCCATCACCCACCTCACCCCTTCCCAGGGCGGGAATCAGGGTTTAACCCTGGCTTTCTTCAAAGCCCTGACCCAAAATCCACAGCAATCCCTGTTCTACGTCCCTCCCTCCACAGCGATTATCGTTTCCCTTTTATACGGGGCGATAACTGTGGTATTTGCGCTTATCCTTGGTTTACCCGCTGCCTGGGCGTTAGCCCGAGGTCGGGATAATGTCCTCAATAAAGTCCTGGATCCCCTGCTCATGCTCCCTTTGGGAACCTCTGCGGTAACCCTGGGGCTGGGCTTCATCATCTCTTTGGATCAACCACCTCTCGACCTTCGCGCTTCACCCATCCTTATCCCCCTGGTCCATACGCTGGTAGCTTTCCCCTTTGTTGTCCGCAGCCTTACGCCAGCGTTAAAGAGCATCCAACCCAACCTGCATCAAGCAGCCGCTGTTTTGGGAGCCTCGCCCCGCCAGGTTTTCCGGCACATCGATCTACCCATGATCGGTCGGGCTCTGTTGGTGGCTGCCACCTTCGCTTTCACCATTTCGATTGGTGAATTCGGAGCTACGTCTTTGATCGTCCGTCCTGAGTTCCCCACCGTCCCCGTGGTCATTTACCGCCTTCTTTCCCGGCCGGGCACATTAAATTATGGGCAAGCCATGGCTTTGAGCACGATCCTCATGGTTTTCACATTGAGCGGAATGCTGGCCATTGAACGCTTCCGGATCGCGGATATTGGCGAATTCTAAACCCTTTCCCGAACGCGAACAAATCAGATAAAAATACTTGACGCCGAGGGGGGATGTGATAGAATAGCTTTCGTTCGGGGGCGTGGTGTAGCGGTTAACATGCGGCCCTGTCAAGGCCGAGATCGCCGGTTCGAATCCGGTCGTCCCCGCTCTAAAAAGCCTGGAAGAGCTTACACTCTTTCAGGTTTTTTGTCTTCTGAAGAAACCACACATGGACATCAAATCTATCAAGTTTTACAACCAGTCACTGACCGGGTTCCAGACCCATAAGCCCAGAATAAATATAGAACGAACACAATAAGTTTTTCTTGTTCGTTTTTAACTCATCATATCCTCTCAAAAACGAGCTTCACTTCACACAGTTTCCAATCCTTCCTGCTCACACGAAAACTGTGGAAAAGAGTGGAGGTATGATGGACATTTTGGGAACATCACCCGATCTGTAATGCTCTTATTGGGAATCGCATAACCTGCCAGCTGCAGCTCGGTAATGGGCAATCTGCCGCTCCAGAAAGCATCTTGCTAAACACCCCAGTTCACAGATTCGATGCGGCAAGAAAAAAGCCCGTCCTCCACTGCAGGGACGGGCTTAAGAGAGCTTTTCGATGGACCTACAGGGTCCTTCACCTCTCTACGGGAAGGATACACAGACCGCGTATCCGTACATGGTCCGTTCCCCGCTTCCGGTGTTCTTGGCATACGTACTCCACTGCTCCCCAACGGTAAGATAAGGAGATGTGTTGTAGATCACCAGCTCCTCTTGAGCTGCGAATCCACCTCCTGTGACTATCTCCCCTGAACCGCAGGCAGGTATTGCATAGCCCGTCGATCCAGATGTGATATCCGTTGACTCCATGATTTGTTCCGCCTCAGCGCTGAGACCGGACAAACACACAGCATAAGCATTCATGGCCTGGCCTGATCCACTCAAATTCTCAGCATACACCTGCCAGCCGTTGCCTTTTTTCGAGCTGTTATAGACCCGGAGGGTGCCGTTTGAATTCGTGGCCCATCCCCCACCGGTGACCACGCTGCCCGAGGGGCATTCAACTTCTGGGTGACCGATCCCTCCCCCTGAAGCGGTGACCTGCTGGAACACCTGGGTAGTGGAAGCGGCGGGGGCGTTATACAAACAGGTCGCATACACGTTCAGCAGTATACTGGAGCCTGCGTTATTTTTGGCATAAGCCCGCCAGCCGTTGCCGCTCTTGGCGTGAGAGTAAACCAGCATGTCGGGACTCGCAGCATACCCTCCGCTGACCACCACGCTGCCGCCCGGGCAGGAAACCGTCGCGGAGCCCGTGTCCCCCGACGCTATGGATACCTGTTCGTATACCAGGTCGGTATACGGTAGGATGGGCACCAGGGTTATTGGTTTAACGGTTATCACCACAAACGAAGTTGGCGTCGGGGTTGGGGTCTCCGTGGGTTCCGGCGTGTCGGAAGGTTCGGGTGTATCGGTTGCGGGCTCCGGGACAACGATCTCAACGATAAGATTGGTGCCAAAGAGCGACCCTTCCAGGGAACGAAAACGCCAATCCCCTTGATATGTTCCCGGTGATGAAGGCGCTGTCAAATCAACCGAGATGTCCAGGCTCTCTCCCACCGCGAGGGAGGGCAAATCGACCGCAGCAGGTCCCCCAAGCTGATCACCGCTGGCAAAAAGGAGCTGGAATCCCTCCTCCCAATCACAGGTCCCCGAATTCTCCACACGCCATGTTTTCACAAAGGACGCACCCGGATCCAGTTCCGTTCCGTCCGGGATGGTGACATCCGACACAAAGGATGCCTCATAGGTGCACTCTTCTTCGTCCTCAGGCTCAGGGGTAGGAGTATCGGGAGTTTCATCCGTGGGTTCTGGAGTTGCTGAAGGCAGTGGTTCCTCCACCGGACTCGCCTCCACAACCTGCAAGTTAATGATGGCAGGAGAGGAGATATTTCCATCCGCGTCATAAGCAACCGTGGAAATCGACATCTCCCCCTCTTCCTGGGGTGTCCAGAGCTGGGTAACTTGAAATTCTTGTGGATTTTCAGCGGGAGCTTCATCGGTCTGTATGATCTCACCATCGACCCATAACTCAACCCGCGCTGCGCCCTCGCTGGCGTTGACATTGGAAACGACCTCCACTTCCTCGCCAACAAGTACTTCCGCGTTGTCGCCTGGACTTCTAATCTCTACCTCGATCGTAGGCTCACCGCCTCCAAAATTACAGGCTAAGATGGACACGATCAAGGTGACGATCACAACCCACAGCTGGTTTTTAAGCTTTGACTCCATGTTCCCTCCTCTGATTCTCATCCCTTGTCTGAGTCTGCCACCATAAACCCCGGGCAAACACGGTTCATGGCTACAGCTTAGATTTTCCTGGAAACGATCCCAAACTGAGGATCATTCACCGGGATAAGGTTGAGACTACAGGCTATTTATGAGATATTGCTTTCACGGATCGGATTATACACGGAACCCCCTGGGTATGCAATCATGTTTCATATAATTCCATGAGATGTCCGCCTTTAAGAACGTCGGCAAAGGCAACCCGTCAGAAACGAAAATCTACCAAAAAGACTCCAGACGCTCCCTGCCATCTGGAGTCTTTCATCTTTCCCCAAAAACTCATGAGAGATTATTCTACGATCACGCGGTCGCTGCCGCTGCGCCCGAAGACTTCGGGGGAATACATTTCCTCCGCTTTGGCAGGGGGAACGACGAAATTTCCGGGCGTGGTCGCTCGAGCGACATACGTATATTCATACACCCCATCCCAGAGCAAATTTGTGAAAGCTTCCGCCCTCTCATCGCGCATGTTCTGGTGGTTGTACCAGGTGCCCCACCACCACCAGCCAAAACGATACTCTTCCCCGTCCGGATCCTCCGGAACGCTGCCGGAGACAGCCAAAGCAGGATTGATGATCTCCAACCCCGCAGGGAGCGGATCAACCAGCGCGACATGGTATCGACGGTTATCCGCCACCATGGTCAGCCGCACCCGGACCCGGGCCCCAGCTTTGATATGCCAGGTCCCATCCTCCTCCTGCCAGACATCCTCGGGGTCATCGACCGCCTCATACTCCCGCTGGACCACAAAGCCCATATCCAGGGGATCCAAATCCAGATCCGTGGGCGCGTACTTCAACCCCAAACGATAGTAAAGGCGTCCCGGACCTTCCTTGCTGATTACCAGGTCTCGAGTCTCCCCACCTTTTTCCTCGACGAGGAAGGACATCGGAATCTGAGTCTCCTTGCGTTCCGTTGTCCGGCCCACAAACCTATGCGCCCCGGCGTAGGTTTCACCCAACCAGATCCGGGCCACGAACTCTGGTGTCTGTTTCTCAAAGGTATTGAAATAGCGGTCCAGCGCCAAAAGGACGAAGACGTTTTCCTGCGTGTTCCCCCACCGTCCTTTCTCCCGGTGTGCCAACAGACCAGTGACCAGCTTGGGAATCAGGTCGCTCTCCGGGTTGTCAGCGATCAAAGCATCCAGAAGGATGGCATCCGTGCGGCGGTTCGATCCCAGGAGGAGGTAATTCTGGTCATCGTATTGCGTGGTGAAATTCGCCGCCCCTGCAGTTTCCACCACCCGGTTTCCCACGTAACGGCGGATGGATTCAAGTTCCTCCGTGGAGCCGGGGGAATCCACCAAAACCTGCCAGATCCAACCCACAGCATCTAACCTCAGCTCCTCGATCCCAGCGTCGTTCAGCAAATTCCTCGCTTTCAAAGGGTCGCTGTCCCCCATCAGATCACGCACATAGAGAGCATAAGCGCTGAGAGTATTCCGTGTATCCTCGCTGTACCAGGATGGGAAATGACGCTCAATCTCCCGCAGATAGCTCAAAAGTCGGTCCTGAGTCTCCTCCGGGACCTCAAATCCTTTCATTTCAGCCCGCTGCAGGGCATGCGCGACGTGAATGGTGTGGAAGGGGATGGATTCTCTGCCTTTTCGCCAGTAACCATACCCACCGTCATTGTTTTGCAAGCGCTGCAGTTCTTCGATGTCCCGTTTCACAGCAGCTTCCAATTCCAGCGGCGAGGGCAAACCATCCGCCTCGAAAGCGCTGAGGACATCCCGCAGGGCAGCGATGCCCAGCACCCGGGAAGCAATTTGTTCCGAGCACTCATAAGGATAAGACGCCAGGTACAAGACGGCATCTGTGAGCGCCTGAAGCGCTGTGGAAGAGGTATTGACCTCCAATCCACCGAACTGAGGGAAGACATCTTCCGGGGCAGCAACCGGCTGGGCGACCGCTCCTTCATCGATCACCCCGTAGGTCGCGAAAGCTTCGGAGGTCGCCGGTGTATAGACCGGAAGCTGACCAAAGGCAGCGTCCTCATACTTCCCAGCAACAGCTGCCGCCTGGAAATGGACCGTCCCCGCCCTCTCAGTGGAAGCTGGGAAACGGACCTCGACTCGATCGTTCGCCGGGACCGTCACCCGGATCCCTTTCTCCTCCAGATCCAGATTGTTGGCCCGGATGACCACATCCGTCTCCAGCGGTTCATCGGTTTGATTCTGGAGCACAATGGGAAGTTTGAACGCATCCCCGAAGTTTAAGAAACGGGGAGCAGAGGGGCGCACCATCAGCGGCAGGCGCGCAGTTAGATTCGCTTCAGCAGAGCCGAACTGCTTCCCCCCCTGATCCACCGCGACCACCATCACCCTGTAACGGGTCAGATTGTCCGGAACCTGAATTTGAATACTCGCTTCTCCACGGCTATCGGTCCGAACCTCCGGGGCAAAGGTAGCCAGGGGATTGAAATCCGTCCTGACCTCGATGGGCTCTTGGGCAGCCGCTTCTCCTCCCCCTAATCCCGCCACATCCGCAGATTTTTCCTGGGGTGCTTCCGCCATCGCTTCTTCTTCCATGGCCCCCTCTACCGCCATAGTGGCCATGGGCTGATTTCTCCCCCCCACTTCCTGACTTTCATCCACCAATGTCTGGGGATCGACCAGGACGATATTGGCCCGGCTGTAAAATCCTTGAAAACCCGCTGATCTGGTTTGATAAAAAACGGAAAGGGGATCCGTCAATTGATAATCCGTCAAAGCCAGAATGGCCTCATCTACCACGACAACAGCCATTTCCGCGTTTTGAACAGGCTCTCCACGGGCATCGGTAATCTCCAAATTCAAGTTTGTTGTCTCACCCGGCGCCAAGGCTTGATCTTCCAGCTCCGCTGCCACGGACAAAGTCCGCTCCAAAGGTGGGATTTCCAGGTTGATCTGCCCGGTAGCGTAGGCAGGCCGCGGTGCGATACCTTCCATTTCTCCCCCTGCTTCATCGATGCGGGGAGCAGAACCCACCACATCCACCTGGAGATGTAAATTGGGAAGATATGCCTCTTTGATCGGGATGCGAAGCGTCGTGCTTCCCTCTGTAAAGGAAAAACTCTGGGTATCAATGATCCCGCTGCGGGCAATGGTCAGCAGACCCTCCCCGGATTGGAACGGCGCCTGGACCAAAATCTCAGCTACCTCTCCAGGTTGATAGGTTTCTTTATCCGGGACCAGGGTCACTTCCTCCCGCTCCACCTTCCGGGAAGGCGGGCGCTGCCCCCCACTCACCCAGCGCACAAGGCGGCTCTGGTTCACACGGCCCTGTTCATCCGTGATTTCCGCTGTGATTTGATACCGGCCTCCAGCTGGAGTATCAAAGGAGCAGGTCACAGGCTCGCTTTTTGACCCCTCGCTGCACTCCTGAATGTCAACTTCCTTTTCCTGCCATTGTCCATCCTCGTATTTCCACTCCAAACGGGCAGCTTCGACAAGGATGGGACGATCTGAAACTGGGTTCCCGTCCAGATCCGTGACGATCAGGTCCACATCCAACGAGTCCCCTTGCTGGACAAAATAGCGCTCCGTACGCATCCCCACATACAGATCAGCAGGATGGACCATGAGGCTGGTGTTGCTGGCCCAGGCTTGACGATTGACATCAAACACGGTAGCTTCCGCCTGCAAACTGTAGGGGCGCGGCGTCTCCACATCTTTGAAGTCAACCTTCAGGTAATGCGTGCCGGACGCATCAGTCCGACCGGAGAAAGTGCTTCCCGAACCCTGGCCCTGCGGACCAGGTCCCCCTCTGAAGATCCACCATGGCGTCCACATCCCGAATGTGAAATCAGGCCAATTTGGAGGCTGGTAATTCGCGGCCTGGGAATTCACACGCCATTCCACATCCGCATTAGGCAGAGGACCCCCGGCATAATACGCAGCTTCAACACCGAGCACCGCTTGATCGCCGACGAAATACGGACCCGTGGACTCATTGCGGGCTTTGACTTCAAACTCAGGCCGCCGGAATTCTTGAATCTGGAACATGTGCCAATGCTGGTTCGTACGCATCCCCCCTGCACTCCCCAGAGATCGCAATACCAGTTGAGCAGCGCCGAGGTTGATGTTTTCAGGCAGGCTGAAGGAGAAATCAAACCCTCCCCAGGCATTCAATTCCGTCTGTCCCTGCGTGATCTCATTCCCCTGCGGCCCGTTTACCTGATAGTGAACGCCCGTGATCCCATCCCCGACCAACTCCACATCTCCGGTCTCCGTCGTGCCAATCCGCCGCATCCAGCCTTTGACATGGACTTCCTCTCCCGGTTTGTACATCTCCCGATCATCGAACACATACCAGCGCAATTCATCCATCACGGACCTTTTTTCCCACTTTCCCGACCCCCAATAGGAACTTGACGAGGGGAGTAATGCCTGATCCTCCCCTTTGGAAGCGACCAGGTAAGAGATCCCTCCTGCCGGGATGCCAAATCGAGCGATACCATCCTGATCCGTTTCGCTGAGTATACTTTGAATTTCAGACCTTATGGTCACCCCGGAAAGCGGTGTGCCATCCTGTAAAGCGGTCGTCCAGACCACCATCTCGCTGTGGTCCTTAAAGGCATCCAATCCTATCTGTGTGACCTGGACCCAGACCTGGACCGTTTCCCAATACCGCTCCTCCTTGAACAACTCTTTAGGGGGTTTGACGATGACGATAAATTGACCATATTCACCTGACATCACTTCACTCAGATCAACGGGGACTTCAGTCAGGGTATCCGCGCCCCCCTCCACCGGGAGAGAGGAATCAAATACCAATTTCCCGGGAGGATTTGGGGGATCATCTCTCCGCTGGTAATCCTGCAAATACGCTTTGAAATCCGGCCAGTGGGAGGTGTTCACGTCGTAAATCCTGACATCCAAGCGGTCATAATTAATCGCATAGAGTGACAAGACAGGCCGCTTAGAAGCAGGGTCAAGGGTAACCAGTGTCTGTCTCGGACCATATAAAACGGGCTCAGCAGGTCCGATCCTAAACTTTACCGTTTGATCCTCGCCTAAAGTCTGCCCAAAGACATCCTTTATCTCCCCATCCAAGGTCACGCGGTACGTCGTCCGGGGCTTTGTCGCACCCTGGATGTTGATCGTATTACCGTAGATATTCACCGTCGCGTCAGGCAGCTCCGGTTGGATCCGCAGCATCCCTTCTTGATAAGCGTCTGTATCCAGGGGATTGTTAAAGCGAATGAACAAGGGTGTTAAAGGTCGACATTTCGGGCCTCCCCAAGAGCAGCCGTGCTCCTGTACCCGCAGGGGTGGATAGGTATAAAAACTGAATCCCTGCCCGCTATCTGTCTTTAAAGGTCCTTCGGCAGAAGGCGTACCGGGACCGATATCCACTGTGATGGTCGTGTCCGCGGGTAATGGCTCTTGACTGCGAAAGGCCAGCCAACGACCCTCCATCGCGTCATCCACCATGCGGCTCACCCTTTCATCCTCCTGGATTTCTTCCTCTTTGGCCAGACGCACAGGGATAACCTGCCCTCCAGCGGAGACGCGGATCGTATCAAGGACCGCTTCCGGCTCGATGCGTTGATCAAAGGAAGCGAAGAGCAGGGGATCCAGAGGCTGGGGCCCCTGGGAAGGGTAATAAGTTTGCAGAGTTGGAGGCGGCGTTTGGAACCTGAATTGAACCGCTTCTTCCAATCTCTCTCCAGAAACCGACTCCACCCCTTCAGGAATCGTGACCTGATACGCAGTGGCCATGGGCAAGCGGTCGATGTCTTCAGAATCAGATTGGAAATTTAACGTCCTCGTCCCCAGCCAGTGCCATGAACCCGGAACACCTGGATCTATCTCTACCGGTACATCCTCATCCGCCAATCCTTGTAAAGTGTCCAAAGGCACCATGGGCTGGTTAAAGGTGACATTGACGAAAGGCGCGATGGGGACTTCTCCCTGCGGCGCGTATCGCAAAACTTTTAAAGGCTGATCTTCAACCGGGCCTGGACCCCCGGTCTCGCCAGGAGAAGGGAAGACAACCTCGATGGTCTGGCCCGTGCGGGGCGGAGGCAGCACTTCATCCGGGAGGTTAAACTCCATCTCCAAGCCTTCTGCGTCAGGCAAATCAGGCAGCCGGGAGAATATATCCAGGATCTCACCCTCAAGGAGCGGCTCTCCCTCCGCCATCTGTGGACCTTCAGCGGGGTCAGGTTGCGCACTCCCGTCACTGAGGTCAAAGATCAGGCCGGAGCCATCCCCTTCTTCTCCATTTTGGGCTCCGATCTGCTCACCGTTTGAAGAGGGGCCTGTATCCAGAGGAATAGGTTGATCATCAAACAAGTCCATGTCGATCACCTGGGTGAGACTGCACCCCATGCCGACAACCAAAACCAATCCAATTCCGATTAGTTTTCGCCAAGATAAGCGCGTGTGCTCAAACATAACAGGGCTCCTATTCTATATTCGGGTAAACGGCAAATGCGAGTGCTGGAAAAACCCTTTCTTCTTCCTGATCAGGATGAGATATTTTCCTCTTGGGAAAAAATGCATTTATACTAAAAAAGCATCTCTCTTAAAGGATAGACGTAATTGAAACCTTTTTTGTTCCCGAAACCTGGCTGATAAGATCTCAAACAAAGAAACCTTCCGCCATCCCTGGTCAGATAAGATTTATCCCTCAGAAAGTTGAGAGAGAAAACGTTTTAACGCTTTCACAGCGCCCTGCTGGTTCTGATACGCTTGAACAGCCAATAAAGGGTGAGGATTTCCAGAGATCATTTTGGAGATCTTCCTGTCTCTCTGATAAAGGCAGAGCACAGGTTTATCCAAAGATAAAGCGTAGCCAATCTCATATCCCACCCCATGGGAAGGCGTGCTGACCTCAGCCACCAAAAGGTCACTCTCTTTGATCCAATTCACATCCCTGTGAAAAATATCCCCCGGGTCCTCGTTCTGATCCATCTCTTCTACACCTGTATCAGCGATATGCGCTGTGGGGACTTCGTGGCCAGATTGCCCCAAAAACTGGACAAGGGTTTGATACATCCCCTCATCCTGCCTCCCTCCTGTGATAGAACAAGCGAAATAAATTTTCATATCAACTTTGCCATCCTCTGAATCAGCATAAAACAAAAAAGCGATAAAATAGAGATATGATGCATGTAATTATAAGGCCAATTGAGGCTGAAATGGCTCCTTTTCACATGTGTTATACTCGATCCATATTCCGGTGAGAAGGATGAGAATCAGGTACAAATTATGAATTCAGTTCAGGGCTTGGAACTCAAAAACGTCCAGAAAACCTTCGGTAACACCCAGGCGGTCTCCGGGGTATCATTCAAGGTCCAGAAGGGGGAAATTGTAGGCCTTTTAGGCCCCAGTGGAAGCGGAAAAACCACCTTGCTGGAGATCATAGCCGGATTGATCCAACCAGACCGGGGGGTATGCACCTGGGACGGGGAAGATTTGGCGGACATCCCGACCCATAAACGCGGATTTGGACTCATGTTCCAGGACTTTGCCCTCTTCCCTCATAAAAACGTTCATGAGAATGTGTCTTTTGGCTTACTGATGCAAGATTGGTCATCCGCAAGGGTGTCCCAGCGCGTGGAGGAAGTGCTGGATCTGGTCGGATTGCCAGGCTTCGGCTCCCGGGAAGTTGACACGCTGTCGGGCGGTGAGAAGCAGCGCGTGGCTCTGGCCCGGTCATTCGCTCCACAACCCCGCTTGTTGATGCTGGATGAACCCATTGGCTCACTGGACCGCACGCTGCGTGAGCGTTTGATGGGAGAGGTGCGAGAAATATTAAAATCGATGAAACAAACAGCCATCTATGTCACGCATGACCAGAAGGAAGCCTTTACCGTCGCTGACCGCATCGTGGTCCTGCAGGAGGGAACCGTGGCTCAAATAGGGACCCCATTGGAAATTTACCACCACCCCGATACCCCATTCATAGCCCAATTTCTCGGTCTCAGAAACGTTTTTCCAGCGGAAATCAAAAAGGTAGATGGACAAATGGTCATCTCAAGCCCCTTTGGTGAATGGCCCAGCCAAGAGGACAGGGAAAGAAAGGTCTCCCTCTTACTCCGGCCTGATGCCGTCATGCTCGGCCCCTCTCCTGATGCAAATCATTGTGAATTAAGGGGGACGTTGATGAAAAAATCCTTCACTGGAAAAGCCTATCAAGCAGAGGTGGATGCAGAAGGCACCCGGCTGCATTTTACCTTTTCATCCTCTGCCGAGGATTTCCCTCCCCAGGGCCAAGAGATCACCCTGCATTTTCATCCCTCGAAAGCATTCCAGGTATTTGAATAACCATAAACCCCCTCTTCCAGGCAAATACTCCAACGGTAAATATAGCCGGGAACGAGAAACCACCTCCTGACCGCAGCGTGCGTGTATATCTCACTTTCCTATACACCCATCAGCCGATGTGAAAGCCGCTCCAGGTGCCCGTCAAGCCATACCGGAGGAGATCCATTCCTGCTATCTGCAGGAGGGCGGTGAGGAAACCCCCTAATAAGGGCCAGATCAGGTCAGAAAATCGTCTGGCCTTATTCTCCATGCCAAAGAAAATGATCCAAATTAAACCATAAAGCAAAGTCAGGAGAGTCAGCACCCCGAGTGCACTGACCAAAGTCAGAGGATATAAAATCCAGGATCTCCCAGAAAGGAAAGCTGCAGTGACCAGGGCGCCGGACAGGAAAAAACCAGCCCATTCCCGGAATCCCTTCAGAATTGCTTGGGTAGAGAAACGCTTCCAGACTGTCCTTTGAAAGAGAATATATACCATCAGGCTGATATCCAATCCTGCCCCCACACCGGTGATCAGGCGCAGGTCATTCCGCGGCTCGTAGAGAACGTAATCCTCCCAGTAGGCAAAGTGGACCAGGGAATTCAACGCGTCTGCCAGATAGGCCAAAAAAATCAACCCCAGAAGGACAATGACCATCCACTGGGGTGCGCCCGCACGCTTTTTTGCCACCAGAAAAAGGTATATTAAACCTACCACCAGCCCCAGATATTGGCCGGAACACCGGGCACACAGCGAGACGGGCCGCTCCTGGATAAAAAATGAGTGAGACGGAAGACGGTGGCAGATGGCGTAACCGACAGCATCCGCTTTTCCCAAGAGCCCGCCAGGTGTGTTCGCCAACCAGGCCCCAAGGACAAGCAGACTAAAAAGGATCAACAATGTTTTCCAAGAGATAACTTCCCGCATCGTTTACCCTTTTATCCTTGATCATCAACGTGAGATTTCACCATTCTTGTCAATGTCATTTTTTGGGGGAGGAGCTCGGTGATGGCGAGGTAAACACACAACCCACCCACAGCTATCCAGGCCTCTATGGCATACAGGCGTCTCTTTAATATCACCTCAAGAGGTGTTTCCACAGCTTTCCGAAGCAAAGGCCATTTTCCCCCACCGATCACAAAAAACACCATGTAAAAGCTGTAGAGTATTTCAATGATGAAGTTAATAATGATCAAGGAGTGAATGTATCTCCAAATTCTTTTCATTTTATACCCCATAAAGATGGATAGGTCTTAAAGAGCAAAGAGGCTTTGTGAATTTCTTAATCTTGAAAACTAATTATACCGGAGAACGACTGCCAAACGCCTAGAGGGTTATCAACATAGATGAATTCAAAAACAAAAGGGGGATCCGTGAATTTTCCCCGTTGGGTCCTCCTTTCAGATAGTACAATGAGGTCTGGTCCATAAAAAAAGGTTTGTCCAATGCAAAAACCACTCATCCCACCCTCCATCAAACATCGAATGGATCAATTTCGCCGCTCGTATCCTCCTCAATTTTGGCTGCTTTTCTGGGGTACCCTGGTAAGCACGGTAGGGATGAGTATGATCTGGCCCTACCTGGTTGTTTACATCAGCAAGCAATTATCTCTGCCTATGGCATCCATCGGGGGTTTGATCACCTTGAACGCCGCCATGAGTTTATTGACGTCTTTCCTGGCAGGTTCATTTACAGATCGATTGGGGCGCAAGTGGGCCATGGTTATCAGCTTATCATTCAACGGTCTGGCGTACTTCGCCATGATCCACGCCCAAACCCTGGGTCAATTTGCCCTTTTGATGGCGCTGCGGGGGGCGTTCCGACCTCTCTATCGGGTTGGATCGGATGCCATGCTGGCTGATCTGGTGTCTCCTGATCAACGGGCAGACGCGTACGCTTTGTATCGCCTCAGCAAGAATGTTGGCGTGGCCATGGGACCGGCCCTGGGCGGGTTTCTGGCCGCAACCTCCTACAACATTGCCTTCGGGATTGCTTCGATGACATCCATCATCTTCAGTTTGCTGATCGCCTTTTTCGCTCAAGAAACCCTTTCCCCCCAAGCACATCAGAAAAGCACTTTCCCAGAGTCCATTCAGGGGTACAGCAATATCTTTGCGGACAAATTCTTTATGACCTTTATCTTTGGCGTCATCTTCCGACAGATCAGCGCCAGCATCCTCTGGGTGCTCCTTGCAGCCTATACGAAGGAAAATTATGGCCTCACCGAAAGCCTCTACGGCCTCATCCCTACTACAAATGCCCTCATGGTCGTTTTCCTCCAGGTGTTTGTAACCAGGAAGACTCAACAATATCCCCCCATAAAGGTGATGACCCTGGGGACGTTTTTATATGCCGCCGGGGTGGGCAGCATCGCTCTGGGAAACGGGTTCTGGGGATTTTGGGTGAGCATGGTGATCGTCACCATAGGGGAATTGATGGTCATCCCTACCGGCAGTTCTTTTACGGCAAACATCGCTCCCGAAGATATGCGAGGCCGTTACATGAGCCTGCTGGCTCTGACCTGGGGAGCAGGTTCCCTGGTTGGACCTCTATTAGGAGGGATCCTGAATGATCAATTCAACCCCGTATCCATATGGTACGGGGGAGGGATCGCTGGCCTATTGGGAACCTTTTTGCTCTTCTTTCTCTCCTTCAGGGATAAAGGATCACAAACGGACCAGCCTCGCTTGTAACCGCGGAGGATCTATAAAAAAGGATGGCTGTGGATACAGCCATCCAGGAACTCTTAAAATCTCCCTGCACGCATTCCTTGTTCACTCTTTCAAAGCGGACTTCATAAACTTTTGTATGCGAGGGATCATGTCTGCTGGATCCGGATGTAAGCCTTCAATCATCAAGGTGCTCTCAAAGATCTGCTCGATGACCGCCCCTTTCAAATCATGCCCATCCTCTAATCTGCCCAACCGTTGGATGAGCGGATGTTCCGTGTTGAGTTCTAAAATCTTTTTAGGAATCTTAAAATCCCGATCCATCATCTTGTATACACGCTGCATTTCCTGACCCATGGCTCCTTCCGGGTCCACTAACCGGGCTACAGAGGATGTCAAGCGATCCGTGGGGCGCACATCTGCCACCCGATCTCCCAGTTTGTCTTGGAACGTCTGGAGCAGATGATCCACCTGTTCACCTGACAGCGATGATTCTTGATCATCTTCCTCTGTTTTACCTTCCTGACCATCAGGAGACGTGGGGAGTTCAAGGTCCGCATCCGACACATTCTTAAGGGCGTAGTCCTTATATTCCCGAATCCCCATCAGCATAAAGGAGTCCACGGGGTCAGCGAGAATCAGTACCTCATATCCATGGGTCTGAAAATAATCCAGATGGGGGCTTCGAGTCACCGAGTGTTCGTCATCACCCAGGATGTAATATATCTTATCCTGGCCCTCCTGCATGCGTTCGATGTAATCATCAAGGGATGACCAGATGTCGGGGCAAGAAGTGGTTCGAAAGCGGAGCAATGGGTAGAGAGATGACCGGTCCGACTCATCTGAAGCCACTCCCTCCTTAATAAACTGCCCAAACTTGCTCCAGAATTCTTCATATTTCTCTTCCTCATTGGAAGCCATTGAAGCCAAAGTCTGGGTCACCTGATTGGTAAGAATCCGCTTCAAGCGGGCCATCACCGCAGAAGCCTGAACGCTTTCCCTGGAGACATTGAGCGGTAAATCCTCCGCATCCACCACACCCTGGATAAAGCGGTAATACTGGGGCAGCAATTCCTTAGAATACTCGTCTATCAACACCTTTCGAGCATACAGCTTCAGCCCATTTTCCTCCCTGATGGTGGTTAATCCCCGATCTGGTTCAGGGGGAATATACAGGAGAGCGAAAATTTTCATAGGCGCATCCGCTACGAAGTGTATCGTCTCCAAAGGAGGTTCAAATTCATAGGTGAGGTGCTGATAAAAATCTTCATACTCTCCCTCATCAACAGCGCGCGGGTTTTCACGCCAGACAGCGTTTTGCCGGTTTACTTGTTCTTCATCCTCACCGAGATAAATCGGGTACGCAACATAATCTGAGTGTTTCTTGATGATCTCTCTCAATCTGTGTTTCCGGGCAAATTCCGCTGCATCATCTTTGAGTTTTACCGTCACTGTCGTTCCCCGGTTATCTTTTTCTGCACTCCCAAGCATAAACGTCTCCGCGCCGGTGGCAAACCAACTGGCGGGATCCGCGTCCGGTTTGTAAGACCTGCTGGTTACCTTCACCCAATCGGCAACCATAAATACGGAATAAAAACCCACCCCGAACTTCCCAATCACATCTTCGAGATCCTTCTCTTCATCTTCCGCTGCTTCTAAAAACGCCCGCGCACCGGATTGGGCAATGGTCCCTAAATTGGTCCGGACTTCCTCCTGGGTCATGCCAATGCCCGTATCCGTGATTTCCAATATGTTCTCATCCTCATCGACATCCACATGGATTTCATATTCCACCCCCGGGTCCACCACTTCGCGCTCCGTCTCCATCACGAACCGCATCTGCGTCAGGGCATCGGAGGCATTGGAAATCAATTCCCGCAAGAAAATCTCCCGCTCCGTGTACAAAGAATGGATTAATATGTTTAATAACTGTTTTACTTCGGTTTCAAAAGCGATGGGGTCGCTGGGATTTTGAATCTGATCCTTAAAACCCACACTCATTTCTGACCTCCTTCAAGCATGACTGTTCAAGTACATCTACTATATCGAATGAGTGTTAAAAAGTTGTAAGAATAGGATCAACAAAGGATAAAGTCCTCATTGACGGCCAAAAAAATGGACCTTTCCTCAGGTTTTCCCCCTCCCGGATTTCGTTTCCCCCTTCTTGGAAGGAGTTATCCGCCGCGCACAATCGCATCCGTCATTTTCGCCACCCGGGTCATTTGGGCCACATCATGAACGCGAACGATATCTGCCCCCCTGGCAATGCCGATGGACACCGTGGCTGCAGTCCCTTCCACGCGTTCCTCAGGAGGTAGGTCAAGGGTATAGCCAATGAAGGACTTCCGGGAAGGGCCCAGGAGAACGGGATATCCCAGCCCACGGATCTCATCAAGACGGTTGAGGAGTTCTAAATTTTGATTGACCGTCTTCCCAAACCCAATTCCCGGATCCAGGATGATATGCTTTTCTGGAATGCCGGCTTCCCTGGCAACCTGCACACTCTCCATCAGCTCGCGCTTGACATCTTGCAGTAAATCTTCGTATTCCACCCCCACATAACGACCTCCCAGCTGTTCTTTGATCTGCGCGTTGCTGGGATCACTGCGGTTGTGCATCAGGATAACGGGAACCTGATGTTCAGAAATGACAGTCTTCAACTCAGGATCCGCCCTTAATCCCCAGACATCATTGACAAGATCCGCCCCTCTTGCAAGGGCTTTCTCGGCAACCAGCGCTTTATAGGTATCAATGGAGATCACGGTCTCGAACTCATCTGACAGCCGATCAATCACAGGCAGGACCCGGTTCAACTCCTCATCAACAGAAACCGGATCTGCTCCCGGTCTCGTACTTTCTCCACCCACATCCAGGATATCCACCCCTGCCTTGACGAAGGCACGAGCCTGTTCCACCGCTCCTTCCATCCCCTTCCCCACCAGACCATCCCCCGAAAAACTATCCGGCGTCACGTTGAGAATACCCATCACATAGGTCCGCTTTCCCCAACGAAAAAGGAAATCCCCCACAGATAATTCATGTTCAATGACTTTTTTCATCAAAGGTTCCTTTTAAATCACTTCTGCATCTGGTTGCCGAGTCAGGAATTGCCCCATCCCCGCTTTTCCCAACCACTCATCACCATCGACGATCAATTTTCCGCGCAGGAGCACTTTCGCGGGGTAACCCTGTAACTCCCATCCCTCGTAAAGATTATAATCCGTGCGGTGGTGAGCCACATCCACCCCGTAAGTCAGGGTCTTTTCCGGATCCCAGATGGCGATATCCGCATCGGCCCCCGGCATCAACGACCCTTTTCGGGGGTAAAGGCCAAAGATCTTCGCCGCGTTCGTGCTCGTTTGAGCTACAAATTGATTCGGGGTTAAGGCCCCTTTGACCACTCCCTCTGTCCACAGAACTGGTAAACGATCCCCCACACCCGGCAACCCGTTGGGGATTTTTGTAAAGTCATCTTTGCCAAGCTCTTTTCCGGGAATTTTAACCTCTTCTCCCTCATATTCAATGGGCGTAGTGCCATCATAGAAGAACGGACAGTGATCTGTTCCCAGAGTCTGGAGGGTGTTATCCTCCAGGCCCAGCCAAATCCGTTCCTTGTCAACAATTGAGCGCATGGGGGGAGAACAGATCCATTTTGCCCCATCCGGGCGCCGCAGATGATCCACCGTGAAGAACAGGTACGGGGGGCATGTCTCGCCCATCACAGGAAGGCCCAGATCCCGGGCATATTTCAATTGGTCAACGCCCCCCGCTGTATTCATGTGCACGATATACAGAGGTGCCCCCGCCTGAGCTGCCAACGCGGTCCCCCGCAAGACGGATTCCACCGCTCCCCAAGCAGGGCGTGTATGGGCATGCCATTCCGGCGAGGTGTGCCCTGCCTCCAGGGCTTCCTGCACCAAGACCTCAATGACATCCCCATTTTCAGCATGGAGCATGGTCAGCATCCCCTGATCACGGGCGATGCGCATCACCTGAAAGATCTCCCCATCTTGCAGCCGGAGGCGTCCATTATAAGCAGTGAACACTTTAAGCGTGGTGATTCCCGCACCAACCAGATCCGGAATTTGGGCAGCGATCTCTTTGTCGAAATGGGTGATATTCATGTGAAAACTGAAGTCCACGGCTGCTTTGGGATCCGCTTTGTCACGCCACGCTTCCACATTTTGCAGCAAATCATTTTTGTCATCGGGCACAAAATCCATCACGGTTGTCGTCCCCCCAAAGGCCGCTGCTTTATGCCCGGAGTAATGGTCGTCCGAGGAAACCGTATCAAACATCGGCAGATCAAGGTGCGTGTGGGGGTCAATTCCTCCCGGCAAGACGAACTTGTCTTCTGCGTCCACCACCCGGCAGCCGGCCTCATCGAAATCACGACCGACAGCCGCGATCTTTTCCCCCTCGATCAGGATATCCGCCTGGAAGGTCTCCGAAGCGGTAATCAACGTTCCATTTTTGATGATTGTCTTGCTCATAAACCCTTCCTTGAGAATACTCTTACTTCAGGACGAATCTACCTGAAGTCAAATAACCCTGAAATTAGGATGATGTATGGGGAAATTATACTCCACAGCCGGGAGTTTTTTCCACAGCCATGGCAGGGTTGAAGGGATAAAAAACCCGGACATCCAGCAGCTCCTTAAGCTGGTACAAATCAGCGCGGAACCTGAACATGCCTGCATATATTCACCTATTTACTGAGTTCATCCGGGTGGGTGCTGAGACCTAATAAGGCAGCCAGGACCTTCGGGGAAAGGTCTTCATCCGCAGCATCAGCCGTATACTCGCTGGTTTGATCCGACCGTTCTCTGAGCGCTTTCCACAGCCTTTTTCGTTCACTGGAACGCACCGTCAGATCCGTCAACAATCTGGCCTTCCGCATATATTGGCCCGTGGTGTACAAAAAAGTGAACCGTTTCCAGTTTCCAGCCAGGATCGGTTCAGGGAGGTTCTGTAAAGGTCCTAACTGAACCTTGTAATATTCCTCATGCGCCCGAGGATGTTCGGGGTCTTCGCTGATCAGATCAATCCTCCTCGTCAACTCATGACCCCGAACAGGAGCGATTCTTTCCACACGCCAGCGATCGTCCCCAAAGGTTGCCGGTTGGTAAAAAGCCAAATAGTCCACATTCAAAATCCGCGGGGCGGTGCACACCGGGATCCTATACCAGCCCAGGACCCGGGCATACTGCATATCACGGGGTTCAGGCATGATCGCCACCAGGATCAGCGCAGAAGGAGAGAGTTGCACGGTCTTCATAACTTACCCCCACATGCTGTCAGCTGTCAGGAGACGAAAACAGCTGTTACAGCAAAACAAAAGGTTCTTTTATCTCTTATTTTCATTATACACAAAGCAAGTCACCTCATCTTATGAGCCATTTTCCCTCCATGAATCAACTCCCAATTGAAAGTGAAAAGCGCCGTGTTCCAAGACTCAGAACGCGGCGCTTTTAAGTTCCTTACTGGAATAAGGGCCTAGAGCAGACCCACTCGGTCGTTAAAATCTTTGATCAATTCATCCATATCGTCAACCTGCTGGTGGTAGCCATCCCAATACGATTTGTCGGACCATTGGGTATTGAGTTCTTCCAGCTCTTTGCCCTGCTGCTCGATCCAGGTGTAGTACTTCAGGTTGTGGATCCGGCGTTTAGCTTCAAAGTTCAGGTCCAGTAAATAATTGGGGGTCACCCCTTTCAAGTAACGAGCGTGATGGCGGGCGGCGTCCATTTCCGTGTACTCTCCAAATTCCTCGTGCATCTCTTTCAGGCGGCTCTGGTAGAGCTCCATGGAATCCGTAAACACGGTGAGGACGATATCGTTCTCATCCAGCTCATAATACTTGGCATATTTGATGGACATGAGCACGTTAGCAATGCAGGAAAAGCCCATGAAATCCAGCTGGCAGACGAGGTCCTGAGGGACCCCTTTGTCGATCAGATACTGCCGGCCGGCCGGTTCGTTGAAAAGGCGGGCCAGGTTGACCACCGCGTTGTCGTCGATGGCGATGACCATATCCGTATTTCTGACGTTATGGATCCAGGGTACGTGTTTGTCGCCAATACCCTCAATGCGGTGCGCGCCAAATCCGTTTTCCAGCAAGGTCGGGCACTGCAGCGCTTCACCAACCGCGATCCTGCTGTTGGGGAAGATCTCTTTCAGGTAATCCCCGCAGCCCAGGGTGCCGGAAGAGCCGGAGGTCAGCGCCACGCCGTGGTAGTTGTCGTCAGGCCCCATCTCGATACCCAGGACCTCTTCCATGGCATGGCCCGTGACGTTATAGTGCCAGAGGTGATTGCCAAACTCGTCAAATTGATTGAAGACGAAGACATTTTCCCGTTCCTCGCGCAGTTCCCAGACCTTATCGTAAATCTCTTTGACGTTGGATTCAGAACCCGGGGTAGCGATCGTTTCCCCGGCCACTTTAGACAGCCAGTCAAAGCGCTCCTGACTCATCCCCTCGGGCAGGATGGCGATGGAATCACAGGCCAGTAAAGAAGCATCGTAAGCTCCTCCGCGGCAGTAGTTGCCGGTGGAAGGCCAGACCGCTTCATGGTAGGTGGGGTCAAACTGACCGGTCACCAGGCGGGGAACGAGGCATCCAAAGGTGGCGCCCACTTTATGCGATCCCGTCGGGAACCATTTCCCCACCAAAGCAATGATGCGGGCATCCACGCCCGTCAAACTTTTAGGGAGCTCTACATAGTTAACACCATTAAACCCGCCCCCATGCTCAACAGGCTCGTTCTTCCAGGTGATGCGGAATAAATTCCGCGAAGTGATATCCCACAGGCCAATATCCTTCAATTCCTCTTTGACCTTGTCAGGAATCAATTCCGGGTTCCTCATCTGTGCAAAGGTAGGGATGATGATATCCCGCTCCCGGGCTCGTTGGACTGTTCTTTCTCGCTGCTCTTCATTTATAGTTAGATCAATCATATGCTTCTATTCCTTTTCTCCAAGTAAAGTGTTTCTTTTCCATTCCCCTGTGTTTTATCATTCCTCTATCTGGGGAGCCTCCCGAACGATATAAAGGGGCCTCCCTTTGGCCTCGTCGTAAATGCGCCCGATGTATTCTCCCAAAACTCCCAGGAAGATCAACTGCACCCCTCCCAGGAATAAGATCAGGATCAGGGTCAATGCCTGTCCATACAGAGCCCGGGATCCCGCTAATCGCAGAACAATGGTGGTCAACAGGGCCAGGATCCCCAACCCGGTCGCCCCAAACCCTACATACATGGCAAGCTGTAAGGGGAAGATTGAAAAGCCGGTCACGGCATCACTGGCTAACTTGACCATTTTCCGCAAAGGGTATTTGGTTTCACCGGCATGCCGCTCCTCCCTCTCATAAGCCACACCCGTTTGTTTGAAGCCCACCCAGACGGACATCCCCCGTAAAAAGCGGTGCTGTTCGCGCATCTGGTTGAGCACGGAGACCACTTTGCGGTCTAACAACCGGAAATCGCCGGTATCCAGAGGGATCGAGATCTCCGTAATGCGTTGGATGAAGCGGTAAAAGGCGGCAGCGGTGGCCAGTTTGAACCAGCTCTCCCCTTCCCGTGTTTCCCTCACCGCGTAGACGACCTCATATCCCTCCTTCCATTTTTGAATCAGATCCAGGATCACTTCGGGAGGATCCTGCAAATCCGCGTCGATGATGACCACAGCTTCCCCCCGGCTGTAATCCAGCCCAGCGGTGACCGCGATCTGATGACCGAAATTCCGGGCGAAGATCACCGGACGTACGCGGTCATCCTTCTCGGCAAGCTGCCGTATGTGGTCCACAGACCCATCCGTGGACCCATCATCCACCATCACGAACTCCCAGCTCTCTCCCGTCCTCTCCATGACCTCACGGATCCGGCGATAGAGGACGGGAAGGTTGTCTATTTCGTTATAAATGGGTGCAATGATCGTATAGGTAGGCATAGTTATAAACCTGGTTGATTAACTTTCCAGCAGCTTCTTCACCTCATCTAAATCGGGTTTGATGACAGGCGCTTCCCCGGCTGCTTCCATGGCCGCATCCACGTCCTTCAACCCGCTCCCGGTATTTAAAACCAGGACCGGGTCCCGGGGCTGGACCAGGCCATCCTCAAGGGCTTTTTTGAGCCCTGCATAGGAGGTGGCCCCAGCTGGTTCAGCGAAGATACCCACGCGCCCCAAATCAGCGACAGCCTGCAGGATCGCCTGATCATCAACGGCTACATAGGCTCCCTCCGTTTCCGTCGCTGCCCGTAAGGCCCGCAACCCATCACTGGGCAAATTGACAGAAATGCTGTCCGCCAGGGTATCCGCGGATACAGGCTCGATCTCTTCTGTCCCTTTCTGATAGGCGTTGGCGATGGCTGCTGAGCCTGTGGATTGGCAGCCAAAGATGCGGGGCATACGCTCCAGCATCCCTATTTCAGAGAGGTCCTTAAAGCCTTTGTGCAGGCCGGAAATGATATTCCCGTCTCCCACAGAGACGAACACAGACAACGGCCGGTCTAAATCCTTCTTCTCAATGACCGTTTCCCAGATTTCGAAGGCGGCAGTTTTCTTCCCTTCCGCGGTGAAAGGGTTATATCCCGTATTCCGGTTATACCAGCCGAATTCCTCTGTGGCCTCCAGCGAGAGCTGGTAGGCGGCATCGTAATTATCATCGACCAGGATCACCCGGGCGCCGTAAATCTGCAGCTGGGCGATCTTGGCAGGCGGAGCCGTTTTAGGGGCAAAAATCACCGATTGATGACCCACCGCAGCGGCCATACCCGCCAGGGCCGCGCCCGCATTTCCCGTGGAAGCAGTGACGATCACCTCCGCACCGATTTCCCTGGCCCGGGCTACCAGCAGCGCGCTGGCCCGGTCCTTGAAGGAAGCTGTGGGATTACTGCTTTCATCCTTGATCCAGAGCTGCTTCAATCCCAGCTCGCTGGCCAGTCGGGGTGTTGAATAGGTCGGGGTCCATCCTGCAGCCCCCAGCGGAGTTCCCAACCCGATGGCTTCTTCCACAGGCAGCAGCGCCAGATAACGCCAAAGAGACTCTTCAGGAAAACAGATCAGCTCTTCCCGTGACTTATCCTCCAGGGTTTCATAATCCAGCAGGACATCCAGAATGCCGTCGTCCTCCGGGCAGGTGTAGGTGACCTCACCGGGTTGATATCTCTTTCCACAAACCGAGCACCGATAACCGACATACTTCTCCATGCAGTTAGACTCCTTCTTTGACACCAGCCATCAGCAAACCCAGCTTTTCCGGGGTGGCTTCTTCTCGGGGCACAATGCCCATGATCTGACCTTCATAAATAACGGCAATGCGATCTGCTAGGGCGAGAATTTCATCCAGGTCCTCGGAGATCAATAATATTGCCGTCCCATCCAGCCGCTCTTCCAGCAGTCGGGAGTGGACGTATTCCATCGCACCCACATCCAGGCCCCGGGTAGGCTGGGAAGCGACAATCACCCGCGGATCCCGGGAAAGCTCCCGGGCTACAACTACCTTTTGTATATTTCCGCCGGAAAGACTTTTCGCCAGGGTTTCCTGGGAGGGAGTTTTGATCTGGTAATTATGAATCAATTCGCTGCTGTGTTGCTCAACCGCTTTCAAATTCAGAAAACCCCAGTTCGAGAAGGGTTGTTTGTGATGTTCCCGGAGAATCAGGTTTTCCGCAACGGTGAAATCCTTGATCATGCCATCCCGCATTCTCTCCTCGGGAATATAAGACAGAGCACGATCTGTCCGGCTGATCGGCGGCAAGGCGGTGATGTCCTCGCCATCCAGGAAAATCCGTCCAGCTGTGGCTTCCCGCAGGCCGGTGATCACTTCAGCCAGCTCGCGCTGCCCGTTGCCGGAAACTCCTGCAACGCCCAGAATCTCACCGGAATGCACATCAAGATCGACTTCCTGCAGGCTGGAGGTTCCCCGATTACTCAAGCAGGAAATGTTATCTACTTTCAAACGAACTTCTCCCGGTTCAACCTGTTCAATTTCAGGGCGAAAGTCAACCTCCCTGCCCACCATCCAGCGGGCTAAATCCGCTTTCGTTGCCTGGGCGGTTTGATGAGTGCCTACTTTCTTCCCATCGCGCAGCACCGTCACCCGGTCGCTGATGTCAATGACCTCATGCAGTTTATGAGAGATGAAAATCAGCGCGTGGCCGTCCTTCGCCATCTCCCTGATGATGCAGAAGAATTCATCCACTTCCTGCGGGGTGAGCACAGCTGTGGGCTCATCCAGAATCAGCAGGGCGGCTCCGCGGTAAAGGGCTTTGATGATCTCCACCCGCTGCTGCTGGCCAACAGAAAGCTGCCAGATATAGGCATCCGGATCAATATTCAACCCGTACAGCTCCGCCAGTTCCAGAATACGCTCGGAGACTTTGTTCAGATCCGTCAGCGGCTCCCGGGAGGAGCGCAGGCCGAGGGCAACATTTTCCGCCACCGTCAGGGTTTCCACAAGCATAAAGTGCTGGTGGATCATGCCGATCCCCTGTTCAATGGCATCGGTGGGCGATTCTATGACCACCTCTTCACCATTGAGAATGATCTCGCCCTCATCGGCATGATACAAACCATAGAGAACGTTCATCAGCGTGGTTTTCCCCGCCCCGTTTTCCCCCAGCAGGGCATGCACCTCACCGGAGCGGACATCAAAGTCCACTTTATGATTGGCAACCACACCGGGAAACCGCTTGGTGATACCCTTCATGGAGAGGTGATCAATCTGGGTGTGGCCAGAAGGTAAAATGGTTCTTTCAGTCATGAGATATTCCTGTACCTGGTTACCGGTATCTTTCGCTGTCCCTGTAAATCCGGCAAATCGTCATCTCTGAGATGCCGATCTCCCGGCTTTCCCCCTCCCGCTCCACAGCTGGAGCAAGGAGGGGGAGGATTTCGGAGTTTCAGGCAGGGAAAAGCACTCCCCACCAGCAGTGAGAATCCTACTCACTCACGTCGGTCGAGATGGTCCCATCGATGATCCCTTGAATGGTATCATCGGCCAGATCCTTGACATCTTCCGGCAGGTCGTATTCAGGATTGAACTCGATCACTTCGCCGCCGTTTTCCAGATTGATGGTGAAGGATTGACCCCCGAGGGTTCCTTCGCCGATCAAATCAATGATCTCGTTGAGGACAACCTCCCAGCGGTAGATCTGGTTGGCCACCACCACATCGGGGGCCAATTCGGTCTGGGAAGATTGGGTGCCAAACCACATCGCATCGTTTTCCTCGGCCACGCCGATCGCGCCCACCACCATCTGGGCAGTTCCGGTCATCGCATCTGCGCCGGCTGCTACGTGGGTGTTGGCCGCTTCCGAGGCCAGGGCGACATCGGAGAAGGATCCAATGTAGTTTACGTTAACTTGAACGTCAGGATTGGTGGCTTCTGCGCCAGCTACAAAGCCGTCCACATACAGCTTGGCGTCCCCGGTTTCAATCGGGCCCACCACACCCAGCACGTCGCTCTCGGTTAAACTGGCAGCGATCACGCCGTTGACATAACCGCCTTCATCTGAGGCAGCCTCGTAAGCAAAGATATTGTCAATGCCGAAGGTGTCCACTGTCGTCCCCCAGACAAAGCTGGTCTCCGGGAAATCAGGGGCGATTTCCTGCAACGAGCTGCCGTACTGGGAGCCATGGGCAATCACCAGATCGTAACCCTCAGCCGCATAGTCGCGGATAGCCGCCGCAGCGTCATCCACCACGAACATGCCATCCGAGTAATCAAAGGTCATAGCCTCTTCCCCGCCCATTTCCTCCTGAACGCGCAGCAGAGCGTCGTACATACTCTGGCTAAAGGCCAGGTCGTTGATCGAACTGGGCATCACGACCGCGATTTGGAAAGGCCCTTCCTCTTCTTCGGGTGCTGCCGGCTGTGCCTGACAGGCACTGAGCAGCAGTCCAACTACCAATAAAACAATCAAAATCCATCGAAGCTTCTTCATCCTTTACTCCTTACTAAATAATGGTCTCCATTTTTCTTCTGAGCACTGTCTTCGTTCTCGTTTCACCTCCAGCTTGAATGATTATTCCTCTCGTTTGAATGGTTTTGTTAATGCCGATGGCGCTCGCACCCGGGATACCGAAATAACCAGCACAAGAATAGTCAGGATGTAGGGCATCATGACCGCGATATCGGAGGGAATGGGAATGCCCAGTACCTGCACCCACAGCTGCAGCGAGTTAACCAGGCTGAACAGCAGCGCCCCACCCAGCACCCCGAACGGGCGCCAGGCGCCGAAATAAACCAGGGCAACGGCGATAAAGCCCAGGCCGCTGGTCATATTTTGCTGAAATACGTTCAATAAAGCGATGGACAGGGAGGCTCCGGCAATTCCGGAAAGCGTTCCTCCGAGAATGATCGTCAGATAGCGTATCCTGGCCACGCTTACCCCCAGAGAGTCAGCTGCTTCGGGATTCTCACCCACCGCGCGGATTTTCAGCCCCAGGGTGGTTTTATTGAGAACAAACCAGGCCAGCGGCACCAGTGCAAAAGAAATATAAACCAGAATATTCTGCTGGAAGAAAATTTCACCCACAATCGGCAGATCGCTCAACACCGGTAGGTTAAATTTCGGAAATCCTTTCACAGTCTCCACCGTGCCAAGGACCCTCTGGAAGAGCAGGTCACTCAATCCCAGCCCAAACAAATAAAAGCCAATTCCGCTGATACCCTGCACCGCCTGTAAATTGACGGTGACAAAAGCCATTGCCAATCCCATCACTGCGCCCACAATCATGGCGCTTAGCACCCCCAGCCAGAGATTGCCGGTCTGGATGGCGACATAAAAAGCAGTGAAAGCTCCTAAAAGCATCTGGCCTTCCACGCCGAGATTGAGCACCCCGCTGCGCTGACCAAAGGTTTCTCCTATAGCAGCATAGAGATAAGGCGTGGCCAGGCGAATGCCGGAAGCTAAAATACCCACCAGGACAGTCATGGAGAAGAGATCAGATATCATCAGTCCACCTCCCCACCGTAGTGAGCAGCTTCGCTACCGTCACTCTCCCCCGGAGCACCCTCCTGCAAAGCCATTTCCGCGGCCAGACGGCGGCGCTGCCGTTTTCTGCGCCAGATTTCACTGCTGACCACGAAGACCACAACCAGGCCGTTGAGTGCGATCACCAGCGCGGAGGGCACCTGCACAACCCGCTGCATCTTATTGGCCCCTACCAGCAGAGCGCCGAAGAGAATGGAAGCCGGGATGGTCCCCAGCGGATGCAGTTGGCCAAAAAGAGCAGCGACAATCCCGTTGAAGCCGGCCCTGCCGGTGAATCCGGACCCGGAGCCATCGGTGATCATCCGGTAGTTCACCCCGTATACCTGCATCACACCGGCCAGTCCGGCAAAGGCGCCGCTGAGCACCAGCGCCAAGACGATGTAATTCTTGACTTGTATGCCAGCGTAGGCGGAGGCATCCGGGTTCTGACCCACGGAGCGGATCCGGTACCCCCAGGTCGTTCTCCAGAGCAAAATATACACCAGCACCGCCAGGACCACAGCGATCAGTGCTCCCAGATGTAAGCGGGTGGGAATCCAGCGTGGAAGCCGGAAATTTTCCATCAGCCGGGCAGTCTGAGGGATTTTTGATGCCAGTTCGGCCTGGGCTGGATCAATCATCGGGCCCCGGAGCAAAAAAGTCATCAGCTGCACGGCTATGGCATTCATCATCACCGTGCTGAGGATCTCATTGACATTGAAATACGCTTTCAAGAGTCCTGGAATGCCGCCCCACAAAGCGCCGCCGGCGAAACCAGCCAGGAGCGCCAGGGGGACAACCAGCCAGCCTGGAGAGTCGACCATTCTCAGGCCCACCTGGGTGCCAATGATCGCCCCGACGATCATCTGCCCTTCTCCGCCAATATTGATCACATCTCCCCGGAAGGAAATACAGATGCCCAAACCCACCAGAAGCAGCGGTGTGGCTTTGACCAGCGTTTCAGCCAGGGCGTTCTGGCTGCCAAAGGCGCCCTCCCAGAGAGCGGCGTAAGCTTCAATCGGATTGACATTGAGCAGCAGCAGCATCACCGCTCCCACGATCAATGCCGCCAGGGTGGCAAAAATCGGCAGGGCTATATCAATCAGTTTTGCGTACCAATTTTCTTGACTGGGTTTACTCATAAACAGTGACCTTTTCTATTTTTCATAAAATCACCTGCTTTGCGGATGGCCCTTGGATCACACCTGTTGTTTTTTTCACTCGTCAATTCTGACTGTAAAGCCAGCAAGACTTCCGGGCCAATCAGCGATATTATTTTGGTCATACCTCATCCTCACAGGGGTAAGGTTTTCCCAGCAATTTATCCTTGCTTCACAGCTGTTTGCAATTCACAGCGGTGGTACATCATCGATCACGACCAGAATTCTAGATCGGATTCCCCCAAGACACATTCCCAAAAGGAATCTTTAGTGTTTCTCCTCCCGGATGTACGGTATACCCAGGGCGGCCGGCGCCCCTAAACGTTTCCTGACCGCTTCTCCCCAGGTGATGAGCACGAGGACAAGGATTGTGAAGAAATAGGGCATCATATTCAGGAATGAAGACGGGATCGTCGTTCCCGCAGCCTGAAGGCGGAACTGTAGGGCGTTGATTCCTCCAAAAAGCAAGGCTCCAACTGCTGCCCGCAATGGATCCCAAGTGGCAAAAATCACCAGAGCAATCGCGATCCAACCTCGGCCCCCTGTGATATTTTGAGCCCACCCCTGCAGGTAGGCCATGGAGAGATGAGCACCCGCCACTCCCATTAAACACCCTCCGAAAATAGTGTACAGGTATCGGGAAAGTTTAACAGGGACACCCAGGACGTCTGCCGCGGCTGGATTATCGCCCACAGCCCTCAAATGAAGCCCAGGCTGGGTCTTACGCAGGTAAAACCACATCAAGGGCAGCAGCAAGTACAGCGCATAAGCCAGCACGTCTTGATTGAACATCGAGGGACCAAGGATGGGGATGTCCTCCAAAACTGGAATAGGTATTCTCGGAAAGACCGGGCCTTGCAAACCAACCATGGTCTCCCCTCCGGGTCCAAGACGCTGGCCCATAAAACTTGCCAGGCCGGTGCCGAATAATGTCAGCGCCAGTCCTGTCACAACCTGATCTGCCCGTAAAGTAATAGTTAAAAAGGCATGCGTAAAGGACATCATAGCGCCCACCAGCATGGCGACACCCAATCCTAACCAGGCGCTGTCACTGTGAAAAGCCACCGCAAAGGCAGTGGCTGCGCCCGTCATCATGATCCCTTCCACGCCCAGGTTGAGAATGCCGGACCGTTCCGTGAATATCTCGCCCAGCGTGGCATACAGCAGAGATACACCGGCCCTGATCGTGATCGTTAACAGGGAAACAATCATCGCTTCATTCATTTAGTTCTCCTGCTTGCTTTTGTTTACCAGATCTCAGGATTCGGATGCGGTAGTTGATAAATACCCAACCTCCTAAGACGAAAAAGAGGATGGCCCCCTGCAGAACCAAAGATACAGCAGCGGGGATCCCCATCGCGACCTGCAGCTGGTCTCCACCCACCGTCAAAGCACCCATAAATGCGCCCACAAAGACCACACCCAAGGGATTGAGATTAGCCATCCAAGCCACGATGATAGCGGTAAATCCATATCCCACGGTCAGTCCCTGGTAAAGCCGCCGGGCAATCCCGGACACTTCCGCCATCCCCGCCAGCCCGGAAAGCGCGCCAGACAAAAGCATCACCAAGACCATATTCCTTTTGGCATCGATACCAGCGTACTTTGCTGCCCGGGGGTTTTCACCGATGAGCCGGATCTCATACCCCCACTGGGACCGGTTCATGATCAGCCAGATGATGAACGCAGCCAGGACAGCGAATATAATTCCCAAATGGACCCGCCCCCATAACCTGGGAAGCAGGGCTTCCTGCGGGAAAGGTGCTGAACCTGGAAACCCATACCCTTCAGGGTCCCTCCAGGGACCCAGATAAAGGTATTCCACCAGGAGGATGGCGATGTAATTCATCATCAAAGTGGTCAGAATTTCATTGACCTCCAGGTATGCTTTCAGGAGGGCGGGGATCAGAGCCCAAAGGGCTCCCGCAAGCATGCCCATCAGGATCATCACGGGGATGGTCAGCGGGTCAGGTAGGGAATCACTCAAGAATAAAGCCACATAGGAGGCGCCAATACCACCCATGGCCAATTGACCCTCCGCCCCGATGTTCCAAAACAGCATCCGGAAGGCGATGGCCACAGCAAGCCCCGTCAATATCAAGGGGATGGCCTTGACAAGCGTTTCCGTCAGGGCGTACTGATCTCCTAAGGATCCGCTGACCATGACGCGGTATGCCTGAAGCGGGTTAATGCCAAAAGCCAATAATAATACGGCACCAAAGACAAGCGCTAATAAAAAAGAAGCGATCGGCACGATGACAACAGCCCAGCGGGCTTTTTCCAATCGGCGCTCCAGAACAATATTCATTGTTTACTGACCTCCGCTGCTTTGTGATATTTCGTCAGTTCGCCGTTCTCTTTTCTCTCCGGCCATCATCAATCCGATCTCTTCAACCGCGGCTTCTTCTCGATCTAACTCTCCCATAAATTCACCTTCATAAATCACAAAAATCCGATCTGCAAGCTGCATGACTTCTTCCAGTTCTCCTGAGATGAGGAGAATGGCTGCCCCTTGATCGCGCTGTTCAAGCAATGTTTTCCGAACCGCCTCCGTGGCGCCAATATCCAACCCACGTGAAGGATTCACGGCCACCAACGCACCGCTGCTGGCATCGATTTCCCGGGCTAAAACCACTTTTTGCTGGTTTCCTCCGGAGAGCAAGCGGGCATTGGTTTTCACAGAAGGGGTGATTATATTGAAGGCATCAACCAGGCGTTCTGAAAAACCTTCCACGCGCTGGTAATCAATGAAGGGACCGTTGGAAATTGGGGGTTTGCGATACACTTTCATGACCAGGTTGTCGGAGATGGGTAAATTAGGGACCAAACCCCGTCCGATTCTATCCCCGGGGATGAAACTCAATCCCGCCTTGATTACCTGCCAGGGATTCTTCTTGGTGATATCCACCCCCCGGATCCAGATCCTTCCATCCTGCACACGCCGTAAACCGGTGATGGCTTCCGCCAATTCACGCTGGCCATTTCCGGCAACGCCTGCCACAGCGACGATCTCCCCGGCCCGCACTTCTAAGGAGACTCCCTTTAGAGCGGGGAGACCCTTATCACTCAGCGCTTTTAGATTTTCCACTTTCAAGACCACATCTCCCCGTTCGTGGGCCCGTTCCTGGAAATTAAATAAAACTTCCCTGCCAACCATCAGTTTTGCTAATTCGTTCTTGGTCGTCTGCGATGTAACCCGGGTGTCGATCATCTCGCCATCCCGCAACACGGAAACCCGATCTGAAAAATCCATCACCTCATGCAGCTTGTGAGTGATAAAGATAATAGTCTTGCCTTCCGAGGCCATTTTGTGGAGAATATCAATCAGTTGGTCCGATTCTTGAGGGGTAAGGACAGCGGTCGGCTCATCAAGGATCAATATTTTTGCGCCGCGATAGAGCAACTTCAAAATTTCCACCCGCTGCTGCTCTCCCACCGAAAGCTGCCAGATGTACGCATCCAAATCCACATTCAAATGATAGCTGTCCGCAAGATCACGGAGCTCTTGCTTGACTTTCCTCTCATTAATCACCAGGCCGGTAGGATATAAGCCCAGGATGACATTTTCCGCTACGGTCAGGCTTTCCACAAGCATGAAATGCTGGTGAACCATGCCGATCCCCAATTCAATGGCATCCTTTGGAGATTGAATGTTTACTGGTTCACCAAAAATACAAATCTGCCCTTCATCTTGTTGATATAAACCCGCAAGAACGTTCATCAGGGTGCTTTTTCCAGCCCCGTTTTCACCTAACAAGGCATGCACATGGCCCCTTTCGACGGACAAATCAACCGCTTGATTAGCAACCACACCGGGAAATCGTTTGGTCACCCCCTGCATTTGGATCGCATATGAATTTTCTGATTCTCCCATTTCTCCCTGCTTTTATACATCATAACGCCCTCCCCGCCCCTCCTTCGCAGAGGGACAGGGAGAGCGCAAGTCTTAGATTCAACTACTCAAGGGTGCCTTCCACACCTTCTACGAACCAATCCATAGAAAGCATATCCTCATCAGTCATGCATTCACCCTCGGCAACCATCTCGCTGCCATCCTGGCCGTTGATCGGGCCGCAGAAAACATCCCATTCGGTGTCAATGATCCGTGACCGTTCCTCGTCAACCTTCTCTGCCACGTCATCGGGAACTTTCGGGCTCAGATCCGCCAGCTTGACGACATCGCTTTCCAAGCCTCCCCAGAACTGGTGGGGTTCCCAGGTATCATCAAGTATTTCCTGAATGGTGTCCACATAGTATGTGCCCCAGTTCCAGACCGGGCTGGTGAGCACGGTGTCACCCACAAACTGAGCCATATCTGAGTCATAGCCTATGCTGAGAACACCAGCTTCCTTGGCCGCTTTCTGGGGTTCTGTGGTGTCCTGGTGCTGAGCGATCATGTCGACGCCTTCATCCAGAAGGGCCTGAGCCGCTTCGCGCTCTTTCACTGGGTCGTACCAGGTATTGGTCCAGACCACATTCACCGTGGCTTCAGGGTTAACTTCCCGCACACCCAGCGTGAAGGCATTGATGCCGCGTAGTACCTCAGGAATGGGGAAAGCTGCCACATAACCAATCTGGTTGTTTTCCGTCATCCTGCCGGCTACCAAACCGGATAGGTACCGGGGTTGGTACATGCGCCCAAAGTATGTCGCCATGTTGTCATTGGTCTTGTACCCCGAGCAGTGTTCGAAAATGACCTCAGGATTGTCCTGGGCCACCGTCAGTGTGGGGTCCATGTATCCAAAGCTGGTTGTGAACACCACGTCCGCACCCTGATTGACCACATCGCGAATGGATTTTTCCGCATCAGGTCCTTCCGGCACATCAGGAACGGTAGAGGTATTCACTTGATCTCCAAGCTCCTCTTCCACCATCAACCGGCCCTGCTCATGCTCATAGGTCCAGCCGAGGTCGCCGGGTTGGCCAATATAGATAAAGGCCACCTGCAGTTCATCCTCTTCTGCGCCGGGCCCAGCCTGGCAGCCTGTGGCTACTAACACAGCCACAAGTAACAGGCTCAGCAATATCCATATTTTCTTGCTTTCCATAACTTGCTCTCCTCTTTAACTAAACTAGGTTTACTAGGGAGATCGATCCCTGAATATGCGGGTGACCTCCGATGCTAATCCAGCGAACAATTTTCTCTGTTTAGTATACACGAGAAACACTCATAAATAAACTATGCGCTTTCATCCATCTCTTGTCAACCCAAATAGGATTGATTTTAACTTATTTTAAGGGACGATATGGGTGCCGGTTTCTCCCTGTAAAGCTCGGCCGATGTTTTCCGGATTCGTGACAATGGCCTTTTTGCCGCCGCTCTCCAGGAAATGCACAATGGCTTTGATCTTGGGCTCCATGGAACCTTTCGCAAAGTGCGTCCCCTCTTCGAGATATGCTTTGGCCTCCGCAACGGTCATCTGATCGACCCATTCCTGATCGGGTTTCCCGAAATTCAGGGCAACCTTTTCAACATCCGTTGAGATCAGATACAAATCCGCATCGATTTCATTGGCCAACATGCCAGACGCGAAATCCTTATCGATCACAGCTGCGGTCCCCCGCACCTCGTCGCCATCCCGAATGACCGGGATACCGCCGCCGCCCACAGTGATGGTGATCGTCCCCGACTCAATCATGGCTTTCACGGCTTCTAGCTCCATGATTTCCTGGGGAAGGGGTGAAGGCACAACCCGCCGCCACCCGCGCCCAGCGTCTTCCACGACATCCCATCCATCTTCTTCCTTTCGGCGCTGGGCTTCCTTCTGCTCCATAAAACTGCCAATAGGCTTGGATGGTTCCTGAAAAGCGGGGTCATTTGGGTCCACCCGAACCTGGGTGATCACCGTGGCCGCTATCTTGTCAATCCCGCGTTTCCTGAGTTCGTTCTGTATATTCTGCTGTAAGGCATATCCAATCGCGCCCTGGCTGTCTGAGCCGCAGACATCTAAAGGCAGCTCATGCATGCCTTCCACCCTGTGGGCAATTTCCGAGCGGCGGAGGATGAACCCCACCTGCGGTCCGTTCCCATGCCCGATGGCGATATCCCACCCCTGCTCGATCATGTTTACCAGGTGCTTGGCGGTTTCTTTTGCCGCCAGGTACTGGTCCTCTACGGTCTGGTGATCTTTATCTCTGATTAACGAGTTGCCGCCAATGGCAACAACTGCAACTTTTCTTTCCTCACTCATTCTCTCTCCTTCTCAGCGCATGGTCAAAGCCATAACAGCTTTCTGGGCATGCAGACGATTTTCCGCTTGATCATAGACAACAGATTGAGGTCCATCCATGACTTCACTCGTGACTTCGACATCACGGTCTGCGGGGAGGGGATGCATATAGATAGCATCTTTATCCGCCAGCGCCATTTTCCGGGCATCTGTGATCCAATCTTTGTATTGATCCTGAATGCGTTTGCCTTCTTCCTGGTCCCGCGTGGTCAGCAAAGGACCCCATGATTTTGCATAGACAATGTCCGCACCCTCAAAACCGGCTTCCATATCATCCACAACTTCAAATTTACTGTCAAATTTCTCTGCCTGTTCCCGGGCCTGGTCCATGATCTCAGGCATGAGCTCAAACTCCGGAGGATGAGCTAAGGTTACATCCAGTCCAAAGCGGGGCATCTGCAGGATCAATGATTGGGGAACGGAAATCGGCTTCAGATAGGAGGAAGCGTAAGCCCAGGAGACGACGATCTTCTTTCCCCGCAGATCCTTGCCTTTCTTCTCCTGAATGGTCATGATGTCGGCCAGGCATTGATGAGGATGGTAAAACTCATCCTGCATGTTAAGCACGGGGACACGGGAAGCGGATGCGACGTTGTTGAGATAATTATTGCCGATCCCCCAATCCACATGGCGGATGGCGATCCCGTCAAAATACCGGCCCAGGATCTCGCCCAGTTCTTTCTCCGTGTCTCCATGGGAGACCTGCGTGGTGCGGCTCTCAATGAAAGCAGCGTGCCCGCCTAATTGGGCCATGCCGGACTCGAAAGATGACCTCGTGCGTGTGCTGGAAAAGAAGAACAACATGCCCAATGTCTTGTTGTCCAGATAGGCATGAGGCTGACCCAGGGCCCGTTTTTTCTTCAGGTCCCAAGCCACATCCAACACCGTTTCCACTTCTTCTCTGCTGAAATCAAGATCGCTGATCAAATCCCGATTTCTCAAATCAGTAATCATATTTCCTACTCCTCTTTCTAGTCAAACTATCCCGGGGCCAGAGCCATTAATCAGGTCCTCAGCTCTGGCCCTCTATTGGTACGCTCGGATTACGCCGTCTACTCTTTTGCGCCCAGCACCAGGGCGATAAGCGCCATGCGCATGACTACGCCGTTGAACCCTTCTTCCCAATAGCGGGACCAACGGGTATGGTCCACGTCAGGGGGAATCTCATCCATGCGGGGCAGGGAGTGGAGCAAGACAGCATCTGACTTCGCCTTGGTTTCCAGCAGTTCCTTGGTGATCTTGAATTCAGGCGGAGTCTGGGGTACTTCACCCTTCCGCTCATCGCGGGACTTGGTGTAATCGGGCTGCACCACGGGTTCCACGAGGATGACATCCGCGTCAGCGATCACCTCACGGACATCATCGCCTTCGGTGAAATCCAGGCTGCCCGCTTTGAAATCTTCCCGGTACTCATCGGGCAGGGACATATCCTCAGGAGAAATCAGGGTCAAAGGGCAGTCAAACTGGGTCAAAGCATGACCCAGGGAGTGCATGGTGCGCATGCGCATATCCCCGACAGCCACCCAGTTCAAACCGTCAATGGTCCCCTTCTCCTTCAAGATTGTGTAGAGATCGGTCAATATCTGCGTGGGGTGTTCGCCCCAGCCGTCTCCCCCATTGATGACCGGCACACTGACCCATTTGGCCGCTTCATGAGGGGCACCCTTCTGGAAATGGCGGGTGACAATCACATCGCCGTAATGCTCCAACATCTTGAAGGTGTCTTTGATGGACTCCTGGTAGAAATCGCCCGCCCTGGTCACTGTGGCATCCGCGAACCCCGTCACTTTCCCACCTAAACGGAGCATGGCGGATTCATGGGCCAGCCGAGTGCGCGTTGACGGTTGATAGAAAGCCGTCACCAGCGTCTTCTCTTTGAGCAAATCCACATTCTTGCGGTTATGAGCGATGGGGGCCAGTTCATCCGCGACTTCGAAAACTCGCAAAAATTCGCGGCGTTCAAAATCCTTTAACGATAATATGTCACGTCCTGAAAAACTTCTCATGTCTTAACTCCTTGAAATAAATTAACTTTTCTCATCCAATTCGTATCCTTGGTTAAATTCCATTTCCCACGCGTCGGACGATGTGAAAATGAAAGTAACCCGGTAAAAAGTAGCTGTAAGAATAATCAACCACACGTCCCCTCGTAGAACATAACTCCGAACGGAAAACTAAAAGAGGAGCATGCCGCTGGATATCCAGCGCACTGGCAATTTCTGAAGACGCGCCGGCGGCGTTGATTTCCGTGCGGGAGCTGGCCAGAAGAGGCTGATCTTTCTTTAATAACAAATCCAGAATCGAACCCGTAAAATCCAACGTGATCTCTGCTGCCGATAAGATATCCATGGGTAAGATATCAATCAGATAGGCAACAGGACGGTTCTCTGCCATGATAACCCGTGACACATGGGTGACTTCTGCTCCAGGTTCCAAACCGAGCGCTTCCCTTGCTTCCTCAGACGCAGGTTTTTGTTCCACGATCAGTTCGCCCATGGAAACGGGAAGCCCAATTCTCTCTGCCAGGGTTTCCAGACTGACCAAATGCTCCAGCCCGCTTTCAAAAACCTGTGTAGGGTGGATCACAAATGTGCCCACCCCCTGCTTCCTGCGCAGCAATCCTCGGGTTTCAAAAGTTCTCATCACTTCCCTGAGCGTTGCGCGGGACACGTCAAGTTGATCCGCGAGTTTGGGTTCCGATGGCAGCCGTTCCCCGGTCTCCATGTCAGCTATGATCACACTTAAGCGTTCCTTGACGGTTTCTGATACTCCTTGTCCGCTCATAATTTCACTTCTTCAATTGCTGGAATGAGTTCAAATTTCTCTGCATCAACCAATCCAAGATCCGAGATCCGTAAAGCGGGAATGACCACTAACGCCAGAAGACTGAGCTGCATATTTGGATTTTTAATTGTGCACCCGCACTGCCTGAATCCCTCTAACACCGAGGCAGCTTCTTTAGCTACCCGTTCAGCCCGTTTATCAGACATCAAGCCAGCGATCGGCAAAGGGACCTTTCCGATCACAGCATCCTCTTTGATCACGACCTGTCCCCCCTGCATCTCAACCAGTTCATTGGCTGCGCGCGCCATCTGTGCTTCATCCGTGCCCACCACAATCATGTGATGGGAATCATGGGCAACCGTGCTGGCGACAGCGCATCCCGCTTCGAGCTCAAATCCCTGAACCAGTGCCACCTGCACATCCCCCGTGGCATTGTGCCTTTCTACCAGGGCGATCTTCGCCAAATCACGTTCCAAATCCACCTTGATCTCGCCGTCCTCGGCCTGAACGGAAACCTGTACATGCTTGGTGGGGGCCTGACCTTCCATGACGCCTATGACATGAGCCACCAGATTATCTCCAGCGGTTCCCTCCGGGACCCGCAAACGGAAATCCTCAGCCTGAAGCGACCTTTTGACATTCACGGAGTGTGTCGCCCAGCGTGGATATTCCACCTCGGGCAAATCAACCACCAAGCTCCCGCTCTCCGCGATCACATGGCCCTTGGCCACCACGGTCTGAACATGGAAATCGTCCAAATCCGGGACCAGGAGGATATCCGCAAAGCGTCCGGGGGCAATCTGACCCATATCCTTGGCCACACCAAAATGTTCCGCTGTGTTCAAAGTCGCCATCTGGATCACAGTAAGAGGGTCCACACCCAAATCGATGGTATGCCGGACCACGCGATCCATGTGTCCTTCGGTGACCAGGGTTTCAGAGTGAGTGTCATCCGTACAGAGCAGGAAATGCCGGGAGTCCAGACCTTCCTCAGTGACAGCCTTAATCTGAGCAGCGACATCCAACCAGCCGGACCCATAACGCAGCATGGCTTTCATGCCCTGTCGAACACGCTTCAATGCATCCACCTTCCGCGTCCCTTCATGATCATCTTCAGGGCCACCTGCCGCATACCCATGAAATGGTAAGCCAAGATCAGGAGAAGCATAATGCCCTCCGATCACTTTCCCCGCATGCCGGGTGGCAGCCATTTCAGCGTGCATTTTTCGATCATTTTGGAAGACGCCGGGAAAATTCATCATCTCTCCCAATCCGATGATCCGCTCCCATGCCATGGCCTCTTTAACGTCTTCCGGTCCAATGCGAGCACCCGGCGTTTCCAATCCAGGGGCAGAGGGAACGCAAGAGGGAACCTGCACCCAAACATGAATGGGCTGTTTTTCCGCCTCTTCTGCCATCAGGCGGACACCTTTGAGCCCAAACACATTAGCAATTTCATGAGGATCGACAAACATGCCCGTCGTCCCCTGAGGTGCTACCGCCCGGACGAACTCTGTGATGGTAACCATGCCCGATTCAATATGCATATGAGCATCCAAGAGGCCAGGGACCAGATATTGACCTTCCGCCCGGATGACCTCCGTTTCATCCCCCACAGCATGAGACGCATCCTCCCCCACAAAAGCGATTCGCTTTCCAGCAACGGCCACATCTATTCCGGGCAATATCTCTCCCGATTGTACGTTCACCCACTGCCCTCCCGTGATCACCAGGTCAGCGGGGGTTCTTCCCATCGATACGTTTACCAGCTTCTGTGTTCGTTCACGGATGTCATCTACGTGCATTCTACACACTCCCGGAAGTAAAACCAGGACCTGAGAATAAACTCCGTCATCATTGGACCAACTGCTGCGCTAATTGGTTGTGAGTTTCTATCAACTGGTCGACATCTGCGGTGACCAGGGCACCTTCCTTGACCACAAATTTTCCACCCACAACGTTGTAAGCGACTCCCCGCGGTGCACAAAAAGGCAGGGCTGCAACCGGATCGTGCAGCGCACCCGCATAACTAACCTGGCTCAAATCCAGGGCTATAAAATCGCCGGCCTTCCCCTCTTCCAACGATCCGATGTCAGAACGTCCCAGCACGGCTGCTCCCCCGCGGGTTCCCATCTCCAGCGCTTGCCGCGCAGACATGATCGGGAGGTGTTCTTCATTTGAGCGGGAAGCGCCTAACATCCCCGCTCTCAACCGAGCTAAAAGCATCGCCTGCCGGACTTCTTCCAGCATATGTGAACTGTCATTGCTGGCTGAACCATCCACCCCCACACCCACATCAATCCCAGCCTGCAACATATCCAGGATGGGGGCCGCTCCCGAAGCCAGCCGCATATTCGAACTCGGGCAATGGGCAACCCCACAGTGATTTTCCGCATACACATCCAGCTCCTGCTCATTGACGTGAACGGAATGAGCGAACCAGACATCGGGTCCGATCCAATCCACCTCTTCCATATAAGCTACAGGGCGGTGGCCAAATTGCTCCAGGCAAAAATCGATTTCATCCTCTGTCTCCGACAGGTGGGTATGCAGACGCACCCCATAGTCACGGGCTAACGCTGCGCTTTCCCTCATCAGATCACCCGTGACGCTGAAAGGTGAACACGGCGCCAGCACAATTTGCACAAAGGAACCTGGTTCAGGATCATGATAGGCTTCAATCACCCGCTGCGAATCGCGGAGAATTTCATCTTCACCCTCCACCACACTGTCCGGGGGAAGTCCTCCTTTGCTCTCCCCCAGACTCATCGAACCCCGAGAAGCATGCAATCGCAAACCGATCTCTTGGGCAGCTTGAATCTCATCATCCAAGCGAGAGCCGTTAGGAAATAAGTAGAGATGATCCGAAGCCGTCGTGCAGCCCGATAAAGCCAACTCAGCCAGGGCAGTCTTCGTGGATACCCTGATATGCTCCGGTCCCATTCGCGCCCAGATGGGATAAAGTGTTTTCAACCAGTGAAAAAGATTTACATCTTGAGCATCCGGGATCACCCTGGTTAACGTCTGATAAAAATGGTGATGCGTGTTCACCAGCCCAGGGAGAACAATATGCCCGGAAAGATCAAGGATCTCCTCTGCCTGACCAGGCAAAGAGTCAGTGGGTCCCACCGCTTCAATGAACCCGTCCTTAATAAAAATACCACCGCCTTTGATTTCGCGGCGGTGGTCATCCATCGTGACTAAAATATCTGCGTTCTTGATCAATAAAGTGCCCATTAGATTCATCCACTTGTTAATCCTGAACAACCCGATTGTCTGACAATTGAAAGTGTATCAAAAAGGGTCTGGGTTGTCAATTGTCTGACAATTAGTTATTGATGAGAATGGGATTTCGTCCGTGGATAGACAATGCCCCCACATTTCCCCGGGACCCATCTTATCGACTACCCCCTACCCGCCAGGGACGCAGCTCAGGAAAGCTTAGAATAAGTTCATGCCCAGGAGATAATTCGCCAAGGAAGGATACAACAAACCAAAGACAGTAAATGCCAGGATCAAGATCAGACTTAAAAGTGCCAATAAAGCAAGGCATCCACCTCGAAACCTTTCCGCCCGGGATGGGGAGGATGATCCATTTTCATTCTTCACCAAAAGGGAAGAGGACTTTTCCTGCTCGTGGTCACCTAAATCTTTTGTGATGATCCGGGGAGGGCTGGAACCCTCCTGAGCCTCTCCTTCCCTTTCCTTTACTTCATCCCGGGGCCTGCTGAAGTTGAGTGAGAACCGCCCGCTCTGCGCTTTCAACAATTCATTTTTAAACTCTGCTGCCAATTGGAAGCGGTTCCCGGGGTGGACCTCAAGGGCCTTCTCAATGGCATCCGCCACTCTCCGGGAAACTTTAGGGTTCCGCTCCCGGACAGGGGTCAACTCCTCCTGATCCATTGTTCGCGCCAGGCTGTCCTCAGGCGTGATCCCTGTCAGGACTGTATATAAGGTTGCCCCCAAGGAGTAAATATCCGTCCTGGGATCTGTTCGAGCAGCCCCATACTGCTCGGGTGGAGAGAACCCCATAGTCATCGCCCGGGCACCCGTTGAGGTCGTCTTATCTCCCTGGATGATCTTCGCCAGCCCAAAATCCACAAGATAAATTTCTTCTCGGGGCGTGATTCTGACGTTGCCTGGTTTGATATCACGGTGTAATACCACAGGATCGTGAGAGTGCATATAAGCAAGCGCGTCACAAATCGCGGCCCCGATCACAACCACTTCTTCTTCAGGGATGAACTGATAGCGCTCCATCCTTTCCTGAAGGTCCTCCCCCTCTACATAATCCATAATCAAGTATTGCCCCTGATCTTCCATGGAAAAGTGGTCTGTCACACGAGGCAGATTTCGATGCCGCAGACTGGCCAAGATGACCGCTTCCCGCTTAAACTGCCGGGTATAATCTTCGATGGTGAACAGATTCTCTTTTACGGCAACCTCTACCCCCAGGTTCTCATCCACCGCACGGTAGATGGAACCCATCCCCCCCTGACCAAGGACTTCGATAATGCGGTATCGATCTTTAAGGAGAGAACCTTGATTGAGGGTCATAGGAAGAGATCACCCTGTTCAAAAATTGTATGGGCCTGCCTTCGCCCTGTGAAATGAAGAGTCAAACGCCCGCATTCCCCGGACTGCGCCCATCATCAAACATATATCTTCTGCAAGCAAGCACTCACCTAAAATCCAATCATAGCGAATCCCATCTCTACCTGCAAGCAAGACACAAGAAGCATCAGATATCGAGGTTTCGCACTTCGTTGGCGTGGGTTTGAATAAAGCGACGCCGGGGGGGAACAGATTTCCCCATCAGCATATCAAAGGTCCGATCCGCAGCAGCAGCGTCCTCAATCGTCACCTGCAGTAACGTGCGGTTCTCGGGATCCATGGTGGTTTCCCACAACTGATCCGGGTTCATTTCACCCAGACCCTTATACCGCTGAAGGGGAGCTTTATCAGCGTTTAGTCCCAACTCCTTGATCAAAGCGCGTTTTTCCTGCTCCGTGTAAACGTAATGGATTTTATTTCTGTAGGTGAGACGGTAAAGGGGAGGTTGGGCGATATATAGATTACCGGCCTCGATGAGAGGCTGCATGTAGCGGAAGAAAAAGGTCAGGAGCAGCGTCCGGATATGCGCTCCGTCGACATCAGCGTCTGTCATGATGATCACCCGACCATAACGCAGGCCTTCGATGTCAAAACTTTCCCCGATCCCCACCCCAAGGGCAGAGATCAGAGCCTTGACTTCTTTATTGGCCAATATCCTGTTCAATCGAGCACGTTCGGTATTTAAGATCTTTCCACGCAAGGGAAGAATCGCTTGAAAATGCCGATCTCGACCTTGTTTCGCTGATCCCCCTGCGGAATCACCCTCCACGATGTAAATTTCTGACACTTCCGGGTCCTGGGAAGAGCAGTCCGCCAATTTCCCCGGCAAAGTGAGGCTCTCTAAAGCTGATTTACGGATAACCAGATCACGCGCTTTCCGGGCTGCCCTCCGGGCCCTGGCTGATGTCAAACATTTTTTGACGATGGCCTTTGCTGCCGAGGGATGTTCTTCCAGGAATATCTCAATCCCCTCCCCCACCACTTGTTGAGAAAGAGATTTCACCTCCGCATTCATGAGCTTAACCTTGGTTTGACTTTCGAATTGCGGGTCAGGATGTTTTATGCTGATGATGGCTGTCAGCCCTTCGCGGGTGTCATTGCCTGTGAAATTCGGGTCGGAATCCTTCAATAATTTCTTCTTACGGGCGTAATTATTGATCGTGCGGGTCACCGCTGCCCGCAGTCCTGTGAGATGCGTTCCTCCATCCACCGTGTTGATCGTGTTCGCAAAAGCGTACACCGATTCAGCGTAGGAGTCCGTGTATTGAAAAGCTGCGTCGACGACGATATCATTGATCTCTTTTTCCACATGGATGACCGGATGCAGTTTCTCACGGTTCCGGTTCAGGTAACGCACAAACGAGGTAATGCCCCCGTCAAAGTAGAAATTCATCTCTTGATCAGTGCGTTCGTCAATGAAGTTTATATACACACCCCGGGTGACAAAAGCCATTTCCCGAAAGCGCTGGACCAGGGTGTCAAAGCTGTAGCTGGTTCCCTCATTAAAAATGGTCTCATCATATTTAAAGGTCTGTGTCGTTCCTGTTTTTCCATCCGGCGCATCGCCCACCACTTCCAATTTCTGCACGGGTAGCCCTCGTTCATAGCGCTGGAAATATTCTTTACCATCCCGCCAGACGGTAATTTCAAACCATTCCGAAAGGGCATTGACGGCTGACAAACCCACGCCGTGTAGACCGCCGGATACTTTATACCCGGATCCCCCGAATTTTCCTCCGGCGTGGAGCAACGTCATCACCAGCTCCAGCGCAGGCCGATTTTTTTCAGGGTGAATATCTACTGGAATCCCGCGGCCGTTATCCATGACCGTTACACTCTCATCCGGGTGAATGGTGATATTAATCTCATCGCAATATTCAGCAAGGGCTTCATCGATTGAATTGTCAACCACCTCATACACGAGATGGTGCAAAGCCTTGATATCTGTCCCCCCTACATACATACCCGGACGGCGCCGAACAGCTTCCAATCCCTCAAGCACTTGAATATCTTTAGCCGCGTATGACGATAAGTCTTCTTTTCCTACCACAAAAACCTCCAATTCCTTGTTCGATTACCGAAGAAAGCTATCATGTTTGATTTCCCTGTTCGCCTTTTCCTAAAGGCATTTCCTTTTCCTTCCAAACGATGATTTCCTTCAACCATCGGGACATGTCCTGATAATAAACAAAACTGGCTGCCAACACTCCAGTAGTCACAAAAGCGTGACCGGTGACGCTGATCAACATCAACCAGGAATCTCCAGGGGCAACCTGCCATACGACATCCAATCCCTGGGTTATTAATATCGCCAGAATGATGAAAAAACCCGTCTGTAAAAATGATAGCCCGGTCATGCGGATGCTTTCATATACCGAACGCCAAGCTCTTTTCTTTCCTGTGAAAATGCCGTGAGGCGAGAAAAAAAGCGGAAACATCATCCACAGGTACAAGAAACTGAAAATGAGTAAAGCCCCTTGGGCAAGCAAGGTGTTCACAAGAGCCGCGCCCGTAATCAAGCAACCCCCAAGTAAAGAGACTGCAAAAAACAAACCCAGCCAGATCAAACTCAGCAGCACAGTGTGCTTGATCAACCACGGCCCCCGGGCGATTACTTCGCGCCACCGGACACGATCATAAAGCGCAGCTTGACATACTGCCGCATAATAAATTACTCCCAAGACCATGCCCACTAACAGAAAACTGAGTACGAATAAAAAGGCATTTCCTGGACTTTCCACTTCCACAAACATGGGCTCACCAAGAGGGGTTGAAATCGGAAGTACCGAGCTCAATAAGCTAAAGATCCCCACCGGAAAAGACCGAAGTGCGGCAACCAGATTCAACCTTTCCGCGAAAACCGTCCACATCTCCCGGCTGGCTGTTACGAGTTCTTCCAACTCCGGGTTGTCCAGGGTTGGAAAGGAGAAAAATCCCTTTATCAGCCCCTCCATTAACCCCTTAATCCGCATATGAGGGGCAAACCAGATGATTAAATCCAAGACGAGTGGAAACAAGATCAAGCCTATATGTTGTGTGATGGCATCAAATCCAATTCGTATTGATTTTAACGTTTTTGGGGGCTCAGGCATACGGTTTTCTTTACTCATCATCGAACATTTATTTTACCATACATGTGCGATCTTTTGGTCATCATCCCCCTTTCGTGGGCCACATCCAGGACGCAATCTTTCCCAGCAGCTAGTAACTCCCCCCTCTCTGCACTCCACACACAAAACATCAACTTGTGAATAAGAATGAAAGGATGTTACAATCACATTTTAACAAAGTCTTGCAATCCCGAAAATCTTACATTCAAATAAGGAAGAAAAATGAAACCCAAGATCGACCTTTTACTCACCAACGCGATCGTCCTCACCATGGACGAAGCGTTTAGAAAATACGATCATGGTGGTTTGGCTATTCAGGGGGACCAGATCTATGCCGTGGGTTCCAGCGAGAAATTGAGGGAGGAATTCGAGGCTGATTCAGTGGTGGACTGCCAGGGAAAAGTAGTCATGCCCGGTCTGATCAACACCCATACTCATCTGGCCATGAACCTCCTGCGGGGGTTGGCTGATGACCTCCGGCTGGATGTCTGGCTGCTGGGATACATCATGCCTGTGGAGCGAGAATTTGTCTCCCCGGAATTTGTCAGGTTGGGAACCACCCTCGCCTGCGCGGAATTGATCCGATCCGGGGTGACCGCCTTTGCGGATATGTATTATTTTGAAGATCAAGTAGCCCAATCCGCGGCCGATGCTGGCCTGCGGGGGGTGTGTTCCCAGACCATCCTCAAATTCAAGGGCCCGGATGCCTCCACGTACGAAGAAGCCCTTGATTCCGCGGAAACCTTGATCAAGAAATGGAAGGGGCATCCCCTGATCACCCCGGCTGTCGCCCCGCACGCAGCTTATACTTCCACAGAAGACATCTTAGCCTCCTCAAGAGAACTCGCGGTTTCTTCTGATGTCCCTCTCCACATCCACATCGCAGAGACCAGCAACGAGGTGGAAGAATGCATCGAAAACTACGAAATGAGGGTCGTACACTATCTTGAAAAACAAGGATTGTTCTCGGCGAAAACGATCGCTGCCCACTGTGTCCACATTGATGAAAGCGAGATGCACACTTTAAATCACCACAATGTAGGTATCGCCCACAACCCGACTTCAAACCTCAAACTGGGATCAGGCATAGCCCCTGTACCGGCTATGTTGAACGCTGGGTTAAATGTCGGCATCGGCACAGATGGGGTCTCTTCGAACAACGACTTGGATATGTTCGAAGAAATGCGTTTGGCCGCGCTGCTCGCTAAGGGAAACACAGGGGATCCAACGCTCCTTCCCGCTAAAACAGCCCTGGCAATGGCAACCAGGAGGGGAGCTGAAGCGATCCACATCGCCCACCAGACCGGTTCTTTGAGCGCCGGGAAGAAAGCGGATCTGATCATGGTCGATATTTCTACCTTGCATAATTCCCCCCGCTTCCATAATGACCCGGACGGCGTTTACGCCCAATTGGTCTATGCCGCGAAATCAACGGATGTCCAAGATGTTATGGTCAATGGTAAGTGGCTCATGCGGTCCCGAGAGTTATTGACTTTAGATGTGGAAGAGCTGCTCCCCAAAGCACAAAAAATCGCCGGGAAAATCGACCGATTCGTTTCCAAGCGCGAGCAGTCCGTTTACTCAAAGCTGATTGCGGTCGGAGGCGCAGTTGAACAAGAAAGTTATGAAGTACAGGCCAAGGTAAAAGTGGAAGACCCACAGGCTGTGATTAAAGCTCTGAAGAGTTCCGATTTGGAGATCATATACGACCGACACTACCATGAGTATGACACGTATTTTGAATTCGAAGATTCGGAGGAGGGTTGGCTGCGGTACCGAGAAGATGAATTCATCAACGACCGAGGCGAGGTATATGATATTCGATACCGTTTGACGCTTATTGGCCCGGAACGAGAACGAAAATTTCCCCAGGAAGTCCTCCTTTCCCGGAGCCGCTTCATCGCTCCTGCATCCCACAGCCTCCGCTTTTACAGAGAATACTTCCAACCCACAGGAGAAACCTTTATTGAAAAAGACCGTTTGCGGTGGAAGGTCAGTTACCATGGAATCGATTTTTACATTAATGTGGACCGCCTGGATGACCCAGATTTAGGCACATTCCTGGAGGTGAAAAGCCGAACATGGAGCCTCGAAGATGCGGAAAAAAAGTCGGAAATGGCAGATGATTTGCTCAACATCCTCGGCGTCTCCCCTCAAGAGCGCAGGACGGACGATTATGTCTTAATCGTTGAGTCAGAGTCAGCATGACCAAAGTCGCTCTTCTGGCAGATATCCACGCCAATTTCCCTGCCCTTCTGGCAGCTTCTGAACAAATCCAGCGCTGGAAACCAGATGCCGTCTATGTGCTCGGGGATTCCATCAACCGGGGTCCGCGACCCCGGGAATGCTGGCGCCATCTCGTGAAAATGCGCCGGGAACGGCATTGGAAACTTATTTATGGAAATCACGAGGATTACGTCCTGAAGTTCGAGACCGAAGACGCTCCCCGATCAGGGCCCCGCTTTGAAATCCTCCAATTTGTCCACTGGACATATCAAAAACTTTCTCGGGAAGAGATCCAAACGCTCCGCAGTTTACCTGCCCAAATCGAGGAACATTTATCCACGGGTCAATATTTAAGGGCAGTACATGCTTCCATGGCAGGTTTACGGGCGGGTATCTACCCCCATACCCCACAAGAAAAAATACGCGAAATGATCCAACCCGCGCCTGATATCTTTTGCGTGGGCCATACCCATAAACCGCTTGCCCGCCAGATTGGACAGACACACGTCATCAACGCAGGCTCCGTTGGACTTCCTTTTGACGGCAATCCCCAACCGAGTTACGCAAAAATTTACACCACACTCGATGAGGTAAGGGTGGAGATCTGCCGCTTTGATTATGATCGGTCGCAAGCTATCAAAGATTTCCATGAGACTCGTTTCCTGGATGAGGGCGGTCCCATGGTCAAGGTCATCTATCATGAATTATTATCAGCACAACCTCTCATCAACCGCTGGAACCAAAGTTATGAAGAGAAAGTCTTGAGTGGGGAATGCACGCTGGAGGAATCTGTAAAAGATTTCTTAAAAGGTATCCATATCCCCAAATTTTCCGCTGACCTTAAAGAATGATCAAGCCAGAATGGTATACTGAGTATGATGAATAATGAAATAACCTCTTTCGCTGTTAAGGTAGCAAGAGAGACAGGAAACTTGCTGCAGGATTTCTTTCAACTCAACGGGGTAAAGAGCAGTCTAAAAGCTGATCACTCCCTGGTAACACAGGCAGATTTAGAAGCCGATAAACTGATCCGAAAAGCCATCCATGAGAGTTATCCCCAAGATGGGATCCTCAGCGAAGAACAAAATACATCATACCCGGGTGGACATTCTTGTGTCTGGGTGGTAGATCCATTGGATGGGACGACCAATTTCAGCCTCGGATTACATTATTGGGGTGTATCCATCGCCCGCATCAGAGATGGTCACCCCCAGACGGCGGTCGTCTACTTCCCTATTGTGGACGAATTATATGCTGCTCAACGGGGGGAAGGATTGCTTCTCAACGGGGTCAAGCACTTCATCCCAGAGGCACAGAAATACAAGCCCCAGTCATTTTTTGCACATTGTTCCAGGACTTTCCAACGATATCAAGTGAACATACCTTACAAGACTCGCTCACTGGGCGCGGCCGCTTACCACATTTGCGCAGTCGCCAAGGGATCAGCCATTCTCGCCTTAGAAACCACTCCCAAACTTTGGGATATCGCAGGAGCCTGGCTGGTGGTTAAAGAAGGGGGTGGTTCCATAACCACACTCAAGGGTGGAAAACCATTTCCTGCCGTCCCAGGCGTGGATTATCAAAACAAACCTTTCGTCACGTTAGCGGCCGCAAACCCATCATTGTTGAAAAAGGCACAACAAGGACTTATTCCTAAAAATCCACATAGAACATAAATATGGAGGAAAACATGGAGTATCGATTTCTAGGTAAATCAGGTTTAAAAGTTTCCGCTCTCTCCTATGGTTCCTGGGTTACTTTTGGCTCCCAGATCGGGGTCGATGAAGCTCATGAAATGATGAGCATCGCTTATGAAGCCGGTGTTAACTTTTTCGACACCGCAGAAGTATACAGCAGCGGAGAAGCGGAAACGATCATGGGGAAGGTGATCAAAAAAGCGGGCTGGAAACGCTCTGACCTCGTCCTCTCCACCAAGATCTTCTGGGGTGGTGACGGCCCTAATGACCGCGGCCTGTCCCGTAAGCACCTGATCGAAGGATTGGATGCTTCCCTGGAGCGCATGCAGACTGATTATGTTGACTTGCTATTTGCCCACCGGCCGGATAAGTTCACCCCCATAGAGGAAACCGTTCGGGCCATGAATCACGTTATAGATCAGGGGAAAGCGTTCTATTGGGGGACAAGCATGTGGTCCGCTCAAGAGATCATGGAGGCTTACGCTGTGGCGCGACGAGAACACCTGATCCCCCCGCTCATGGAGCAGCCCCGGTACAACATGTTCCACCGGGAGCGCGTCGAAAAAGAATATCGCCGCCTCTATGAAGAAATTGGCCTGGGGACGACGATTTGGAGCCCCCTGGCAAGCGGTCTTCTGACTGGTAAGTACAACGAAGGGATCCCAAAGGATTCCAGGGCCAATGTGGAAGGGTATGATTGGTTGCGGGAGCGTTTCACGAGTGAAACCGCCCAACAAAATATAGAAAAAGTGAAAAAGATGATGCCCCTCGCGGAAGAAGTGGGATGCACGATGGCGCAACTCGCCCTCGCCTGGTGCCTGGCCAACCCTCATGTCAGCACGGTGATCACAGGCGCTTCCAAACCTTCTCAGGTCGAGGAGAATATGAAAGCGATGGAAATCGTCGACAAACTTTCCCCCGATCTCCTGGAACGCATCGATGAGATCCTGGATAATAAACCGGATCTCCCCGGAGATTTTCGCTAGTCAGGGAGGACTGTAAATCGACAAAGCTCCAGGAGGGCGGTGGACAACTCACCGCTCCTGGAGCTTTAACTTTTTAAGCTTGGGCGTATTACATCTTTTTCTCGTTCAATTCGCTCCGCACTTGAGAGACCAAGTTCATGGCCCGCTGGGGAGCGTCACCTACATATCCTTCACTCTCCATGACCTCTCTGAGAGTATCTTTGGATAGGAAAGTTCGCAGCACCTTGTCCTCCAGGATCAAATCCACCAGTGGGTTGGGCTCACCTTTTTGAACCGCGGCCCAAGCGAGCAAGGCATGTTGACGCAAGCGTTCATGCATTTCCTGCCGATCCGCCCCTTTTTTGGTTAATTCCATCAACAGCGGTTCTGTGGCTGCAAAAGGACCATATGTGTCAAGATTATGGGAAATCCCTTTCCGGTAAATTTCTAAACCATGGACGACCTCTTCACAGACCGTCAGGAGTTCATCCGCGATCAGAAAAGCCTCAGGCAGGACAGAACGGCGGTTGGCGCTGTCATCCAGCGTCCTTTCCAGGAGAGAAAAAGCGGCGTTATCCCAGGCCACCCGAGGAAACTGGGCCAACAAACGGGCAATGGAATCCATTTTCTCCGCGTGGATTGGGTTCCGCTTGAACGGCATCGCGGAAGATCCAACCTGGTCTTCCCCAAAAGGTTCCGACCATTCACCCAGAGAGGGCGACTGCAGGATACGGAGATCGAACGCAAATTTATGAACCGTAGCTGCTATGCTGGCCAGGGTTGTCAGTACCTGATAATCCTGACGCCTCGGGTAGACCTGGTTTACCACCGAAAAAAAAGGCAGCCCCAGTTTTTCAGAAATCCGGTCCTGAAATTCTTCAGTGCGTTCCGCTCCCAGCAATTTCATATACGAGGCACTTGTTCCCACAGCACCCGTGAACCCCTTTCCTCGGAGCCCCTTTTTTAATCGACGTAGATCTTGATCATCCATCCACAAATCCTGGGCATATCCAGCCAACCGGTACCCCAATGTCGTCGGTTCTGCAGGCTGTAAGTGCGTGAAAGCCAAGGTGGGCATCCGGGCGTACTGTTCAACAAGTTTTAAGAATTCAAGCAAGACCTTCCGCGTTCGTTGTTGAATGAGGTTAAGCGCTTCGCATGTCAACAAAACCGTCGCATTATCCTTGACATCCATCGACGTCGCGCCCAGGTGAAGGATCCCCCCAGCCTGGGGGCATTGTTCAGCGAAAACACGCAGTTCAGCCATTAAATCATGATGGATTTGATCCTCGATCTCTAAAGCCCGCTGCATATCCACCTCTCCCATGTGCGCCCGCAATTCTTCTACCTGTCCCTCACTCACCAGGCCGTATTCAGATTGAACGTCAGCCAGCGTCACCCAGATACGCCTCCATACTCTCCGTTTATGGACCTCACCCCAAATACTTCTCATCTCGGGAGTCCCATAGCGCCAACCATAAGGTGATCGATATCCAGCGAAAGTATTCATCTATCCTTCCTCTTAAGGGCACATCTCATCTAAAAGTCCCGGGTATAGAAGATTTTCCCCATTCCAAATGACTTCACATTATAATATTACCAAGTCTTTTCATTCCTGTTGGGCAATCCACAGCGAAGAGATCAAGTTTCACTTTTCGACAAGCCCAATGCGAAAGGCACTTTTCGCAAAATGAGCTGTTTATCAAACTGCAGGCGAGCTTACAAGCGGTATAATAATGTGAAGATAAACACAGAGGAGATGTCACTCTGGAAACGAGAAAGATAACTGAAAAACTTGAGGAAAGTTCCAAACCAAAGGAATACCTCAAACCCGGTACTAAATTAGAAGGAAGATACAAAATCCTATCCACCGTAGGCCGCGGAGGGATGGGGGCAGTCTATCGTGCCCAAGATCTCCGATTTTCTGTCAGCAAGGTCGTGGCGGTCAAAGAGATGATCAATCAGGCCTCGGATCCTGAGATCCGATCCACGATCGTGGATAATTTTGAACGCGAAGCGAACATCCTGGCCACGGTGAATCACCCGGCCATACCCACCATCTACGATTTCTTCACCTTGGGGACCCGATCTTACCTCGTGATGGAGTTCATCCACGGAAAAAACATGGAAGCCATGCTCCAGGAACGAGGAGCACCATTTCCAGAAGACAAAGTGATTACCTGGGCCGTTTCAGTCTGCGATGTGCTCGACTACCTTCACACCCATGACCCCGAACCCATTATATTCAGGGATATCAAGCCGGCCAATATTCTGATCGATAAAGATGATCGAGTCAACCTGGTTGACTTCGGGATCGCGAAAACTTTTCAATCCGGCACGAAAGGGACCATGATCGGCACAGAAGGATACTCCCCCCCAGAACAATATCGGGGGGAAGCCTCGCCGAAAGTGGACATTTACGCCCTGGGGGCCACGCTTCATCATCTGCTCACAAACCAGGACCCCAGAACCGAACCGCCCTTTACCTTTGATGAGCGCCCTATCAAAGAATTCAATCCTAAAATTTCCACATCAGTGGAAACCATTGTCAATACTGCCCTGCAGTACAATCCCCAGGATCGCTTTGACAGCGCAACTACCATGAAAAAGGCCTTGATTGGCGCAGCCCAACAAACCGGCATGCTCACCGAGGACCTGTCGGTCTCCCAGGCTACGCAATTTTTCCAAGACCAAACGCACGCTCCTCTCTGGACGTTTAAAACGGAAGATGAGATTCGCGGCACTCCCACTTATCACGACGGTGTCCTTTACATCGGTTCCTATGATCACAATCTTTACGCGCTCAACGCTTCAAACGGTGAGTTCGTCTGGAAATATGCCGCGGATGGAGGGGTGGTCACCAAACCCGCCATTCATGAGACAAGAGTGTATTTTGGTTCCACGGACCAATACGTCTATTGTGTCTCCACACGAAATGGCAAGATGGTTTGGAAACAATCCACAGAAGGCGCCATTTACTCGTCTCCTTATATTGCCGAAGGTCACCTATTTATCGGATCGGATGATGAATACCTCCACGTGCTCAACATTCTGACCGGGAGGGAAGCCTGGAGGACTAATTTGGGATCCAGGGTGAGATCCAGCCCCTTGGTCGTCAACGACAAAATTTACATCGGAAATGAAGGGGGGGATATCCAATGCTACGATTTTTCCGGAAATATCAAATGGCGCACGTCCGCCAAACGGGCTGTAATGGCCTCCCCTCACCACAAGGACAACATGATTTATATCACCTCCCTCGATTCTGTACTCTACGCCATTGACGCAAATTCAGGGTGGGTTGTCTGGCGATTCCGAATGGATAGCGGTTCCATCTCCACACCTGATACCAATGAAAATCACGTTTATGCGGGTTCCACTGATGGGAAATTGTACTGTATAAATTCAAAATCCAGCAAAAAGGTGTGGGATTATCAAACCGATAATCAGGTCAACAGCTCACCTATTTACTATAAAGGCGCGCTGTACTTTACGAATGCAGATGGTATCATCTACAGCCTTGATGCGCAAAATGGGCGTCTGCGTTGGAAATATGCCACCAAGGGACCTATCACGGGGTCTCCCCAGATCATAAATGACGTTCTTTATGTTGGATCAACCGACCACAACATCTACGCTTTACCCGCTTAACCCCTGCCCTCCACCTACCGTTTGACTTCCTGCTACCATGTTTAAAAAAATCATAAATAAACTTAAAGATCTCACAAAAGAGCCCCCAAAACAAGCTGTCCAGGAAACCTCACCGTTGGATGAAGAGCTTGTACAGGCAGCACGAACCAAAGAACGAAAACCATACCAATTGAATGTGGGTCATGGACAATCGGTTGGGATCCAACGGGACCACAACGAAGACGCGTTTTTCACTTTAACAACCATGTTAGCCTATAATGAAACAGAACTCCCTATTGGATTTTATATCGTGGCTGATGGTATGGGAGGGCACCAAAATGGGGAAATTGCCAGTGAGTTGGCTATCCGCTCTATTGTCGAACATGTCTTTCATGAAATCCTCACCCCCCTGCTAAGCCTGAATCCGCAGCCGCAAAATTCCTCGTTCCAAGAAGTATTCCACACCGGCATTGAACAAGCGAACACTGAAATCGTCCGCAATTCGTATGGTGGAGGGACCACGGTCACCAGCGTGCTGATCATTGGCGAGCAAATGACCATTGCTCATGTAGGAGACAGCCGGGTATATGCCGTGGATCCAACAGGCGTTTTAGAAGCCTTGACCAGAGATCACTCGCTTGTGAAACGTCTCCAGGAATTGGGACAGATTAGCTCTGAAGAGGCGGCCATCCACCCCCAAAGGAACGTTTTATACCGGGCTCTCGGCCAGGGGGAACCCTTTGAGCCGGAAATTATCTCCATGAAACGACCTGATGAGGGGTATTTACTTATCTGCTCAGATGGGCTGTGGAATATCGTCCAAGAACAGAAAATAAGCGATATCATCCTCAACAGCCCGAGCCCTCAAGAAGCAGTAAGCCTTCTGATTGAAGCTGCCAATCAAGCAGGAGGACCAGACAATATCTCCGTGATCCTAGTTGACCTTCCCGACTTGAAAACATAGCCTTCCTGATGTCTGAAAAAACGGATTTTTACAACCGATTAAACCTATCCCCCAATGCCTCTGAGAAAGAAATCAGGAGAGCCTACCGGCAGGCTGTGAAAAAGGCCCACCCTGATGTCAATAAACAGGATGGGGCTACAAGGTTGTTCCTGGATATTCAAGAAGCTTTTAAGGTTTTATCCGATCCTAAACTGAAAGAAGCCTATGACGAAGGCAGAGAACCTTCCGAGCCCTCCAGGGTCAAAACCGCTGTGACCTACAGCAGGCCGGCTTTATATAGGATCGATGAACCCCAAATCATCTATGCCCTCTTGCACATCATCACAACGCAGAAACAACAGGAAAATCCCGAATTACCCATTAACATTGCCATCGTCCTTGATACTTCCACCTCCATGCAGGGGAGGCGGATGCAGCTATTAAAAGCAGCCACAAGAGAGATCACCAGGGATCTGAACGAAGAGGACAGGTTTTCCATCATCACCTTTAATGACCGCGCAAACGTTCTCATCCCCAGTTATCATGAACGCAATGTGTCTCAAGTAGAAGCGAAAATAAACAGTTTGATAGCAGAAGGGGGAACGGAGATATTTCAAGGACTGGAAGCTGGATTTCATGAAGTCAGAAAGGTGATTACCCATAACTACGTAAATCACATCATCTTAATCACGGATGGACACACTTATGGAGATGAAGGGAACTGTCTGAATCTGGCGGAGAAAGCCGCTGAAATGGATATCGGTATCAGCGGGTTAGGCATCGGGAACGAATGGAATGATGAATTCTTGGATGAAGTCACGACCACGGCTGGCGGGCAAAGCTTTTATATTGAACACCCAAAAGAGGTCAAGGATTTCCTGAAAGGCACCATTTCAAACCTGAAAAAATCGTATTCAAGGAACATCACATTAAATATAAATAAATCCGCTGGTGTTAATTTGCTGTCGGTATTTCGCCTTCTCCCGGAGGTAACTCCCCTTTCCCCGACAGCGCAAATTCAACTCGGGAGTCTAAAATATGATAAACCACACCAGTTGTTATTGGAATTATTAGTTAAACCTCTTCCCGAAGATATAGAAACCTTTCTAATAGCCGACGCCCATCTAGAAATAAAACGGAAAAAATCATCCTTCACGATCCCTCTCGCTCTTAATCGCCCCATCAGCTCTCAGGAAGAAGAACCGGTCCCCCCTCCAGATATGCTGTATCGGGCTATCTCCCGCTTGACCCTCTATCGCTTGCAAGAAAAAGCCCAAGAAGATCTCAAGAAAGGAAAACCGGACGTCGCATACCAACGGATGATAAATCTTGCCTCCCATCTGATGTCTAAAGGGGAAGACAGCCTGGCAAAGACAGTCATGGAAGAAGCTGATCATATCAAATCTCATCACACATTCAGCCCTGATGGAAAAAAACAAATTAAGTACGGCACCCGAAGGATGATGCTCCCCGGGAATATCCCCGAAGACTTACCATGATCACTTGTAAAGTCTGTAAAAACCAGGAATATATAGGCGCAATATTTTGCAGTGAATGCGGTTCAGCGTTTCTTGCGGAACACCATCTTGATGATGATACAGTTGTCTACCCCCGCAAGGAAGGGGACCCCAATTATAGGGACATCCCCCACCCTGAAAAATCGATCCCCAAAGGGAAAATCGCCCTTTACCTGCCTGACTACGAAACCTACTTGGATCTACCCGAAGAAAATGAATTCACCCTGGGCCGTTTGATAGAGGGTCAGGTGATCACTCCGGAAGTTGATCTGGACCCCTATGATGGTTTTGAGAACGGTATTTCCAGATTGCACGCCACGATCAGAATGAACCCTAAAAAGAACTCGATTCAAGTCTTAGACCTTGGATCAGCAAACGGCACCCGTGTGAACGGCTATGAAATTCCTGCCAACTCAGAGGTCCCCCTTACGCACGAAGATATATTGACGTTAGGGAAACTTCACTTAAAAGTGATCATCCCCGAAAAGTACCGATCTTAATGGAAAAAAACTATGTCCACATCAATCATCCTCCACATTCAAAATACAGAACCCGTTCTGGGAGAAGTCGAAGAACTCCCCAAGCTGACCGACACGATGGTAAAAGTCAGCAATCCCCGCCAACGCGACGGGAAAGACCTCATTTTCCTGCAACACAACGTGGTAACCGTCTACTGGCCGGTTTCCCAACTTAACTTTATAGAGATCCTGCCAGGAGAAGAGGAAGAAGAGATCATCAGTTTTGTAAGAGAGTAAAAGATATGGCAGCCAAGATGACAAACTATAAAATACTCGTCGTTGACGATGAAAAACGAATGGTTCGCTTCATCCAGTTGAACCTGGAACAAGACGGCTTCCAGGTAATAACCGCATATAACGGAAATGAAGCCCTGGAACAGGTCCGAACCCAGCTTCCAGATATGGTATTACTCGACATCATGATGCCTGACATCGATGGATTCGAAGTGTTAAAGAAAATTCGGGAAGTCAGTGATGTCCCTGTGATCATGCTCACCGCAAAAGGGGAGGAAGACGATCGCGTGAAAGGGCTGGAATTGGGCGCTGATGACTATATCGTAAAACCGTTTAGTCCTCGAGAATTAGTGAGCAGAATCAAGGCTGTCCTCCGTCGGACGAAAACCTTTCAAAAGGACCAGGTGGATGTAGTTGAAGTGGATGACCGCTTGAAAATTGACTTTTCTCGCCGTGAAGTTTGGGTGGAAGGAGAAAAAGTTGACCTCCGCCCTACAGAGTACAGATTGCTGTACCACCTGGTCAAAAATGCGGGTTGGGTGAACACCCATGAACAATTGTTGACCAAGGTGTGGGGATTTGAATACCGGGATGAACCCCATTACGTCAGGTTATATGTCAATTACCTGAGGAAAAAACTCGAAAAAGACCCCTCCAATCCTGAATACATACTCACGGAGAGAGGGGTGGGATACCGATTCGTTGATTTCCGAAGAGACGACGACACGGATGAAAAGGAAGAGGGCGAAAAAACTTAATATTATCAAAGCTCCATTCTCAAACGACCTTCCCAAGGAAACGCATATAAAACACTTATACATTTCCAAGATTCATCGGATATCATTGGAGATGAACCAAGAATAAGACCGCGGTCTGATCAGCGTGCTTTCCGCCGGCATCGTGCAGTATCCAGATCATGGCGAAGTCCTTCCTTGTCAAACCGCATCTGCGATATAATACTTTAAGCAAATTCGGGGACAAAGAACAAACTTATAAAGATTTAAAGTCACATGAAATGAGACCTTGTCTGCTGAACACTCGGGTCTTCCCCGAGATTGCAGGGAGAAAAGAAAAACATGACCATTCACAGAATTTTATTAGTAGATGATCACGAGGTGGTCCGCCTGGGCTTGAAATCACTCCTCAATCGACACACGAAGTTTCAAGTCGTTGCAGAAGCGAAGACCGGCTCCGAAGCCGTTGCGAAAGTAGATCAGTACAATCCTGATATCGTGATCATGGATATCAGATTGCCAGGTGGGTCGGGCATCGAGGCTTGTGAGGAGATCACGGAAAAATACCCTGAAACCCGTGTCATCATGCTCACTTCCTATGCGGAAGATGAAATGCTCTTCTCGTCGATTCGCGCTGGAGCCTCCGGGTATGTGTTGAAACAGGTGGGCAACGATGAGTTGGTAGATAAAATTGAGGCAGTAGGACGGGGGGAAGCGATATTAGATCCAGCTGTCACACAACGCGTCTTCAAAGAGGTCAGGAAAGCCGCGCGGGAAGAGGAAGCATCCGCATTTTCCGATCTCACGGACCAAGAAAAACACGTCTTGATTCATGTCTCAGAAGGGAAAACAAATCGGGAAATCGCCAAAACACTCTATTTAGGAGAAGGCACTGTCCGGAATTACGTGAGTAGCATTCTATCCAAACTGGACGTCAGCAACCGTGCCGAAGCTGCAGCCTACGCTGTGAGACACAACCTTCGGAATCACCTGGTGCACCTGACCAAGGATTAAAACCCACCCCATTTAAAGCAAATGAAGGATGGCGAGATGCCATCCTTTTTTTTATTCTGATGGTGGTTGATCTACTTTAAGGTAATTCGACACGGCCCAACCATTTCTGCCCGGCTCAGCTGGGGCTTCCAGATACCACCATCGATACCCATCCTGGTCCTCAGGGCCATCTTGAACAAGGAAGACTTCATCCTCCAAGCCCAGGTAATTGATATCCGCCTCCAGCGAGGGTTCTACCCGGAGGCGGAGTCCGTCTCCCCCTGTTCCATCAATCTGCACATATCCCCCCACTTCGATCCCTTCCTTGGGCACAGGGGAAGGGGTCTCTGCTTCCAAGAGGGGAGCTGTGGGTGTTATCGTGGGTCTGGGGATCACCGTTAAATCCACGTCCCCCTGATCATAATCCTCATCGGGGGCCGGCATGCGCTCGACAATAACGAACAAGCCAGCAAAGAGAATAAAACCCACCACGACCGAGCTTAAAATGACCCAAGGATTAATATATTCCCTGATCATGCTTCCTCACTAAATAATTCCGGATTGAGTGTTTCAGGAACTAACACTTTTAAAGCCTTATGTTGAATGTTGATCTTTGCCTTCCGACTTTCTGGCAGGGGCTCACCATCAACCTGGAGGTAGAAAGGCTTTTCAGAATACAATTCCGCATTTTGACAGAAGAAATGTTTTACCTGATCCGAATTAAAATGCTGTCCTGAATAGAGCGTCCACATATGGCGAAGCGCCTCTGCCAGCGTCGTTCCGGAAAAAAGCCACAGGTCCATCTGACCGTCATTGATCTTTGCGCTGGGGCTGATCTCCGCAATCCCTCCAGCGTAAAGATGAACGTTGGTGACCACAGCAAGCAAATAGGTACCTTCAATCAACTCATCTTGAATGACGATCTTAAGTTTCATGCCCTCCCATTTCCGTGCCAACCAGGCAGCGTTTGCTGCATACTGCGGGAATGCGATATTCTTTTCCAAACGCGTTCTCGGTTCAATATGGTGGACCACAAAAGCATCCAAACCCATCCCTGCCCAAAGCAAGAAGGGGGTTCCCTGACATAACCCGACATCCACCCACCGTTCTTGACCTTCCGCGAGAATCTTTGCGCTCTTTTCCAGAGCTACCCAATTCGTCCAGGATAAAACAGGCAGACCGATTTCCTGTGCCCAAACATTGGCTGTTCCCGAAGGCAGCACCCCCAAAGCAGTGTCGCCTCCCAATAATCCCGCCACGGTTTGGTTTATAGAGCCATCCCCTCCCGCTACAAAAACAGCTCCATATCCGGCCTGGCCAGCCTTTTCTGCCAGCGAGGTTGTATGTTCCGCCCCCCTTGTTCGTTCAATATCAATCTCCCACCCCCGTTTCTGCAGCTCCTTGGAAGCTCTTTCAACCATGGACTTAGAAGGGAATCGACCCGCTGTAGGATTATAGATGATCAGTCCACGCACAATGTATGTTCCTCCCACCCTAAAGGTAACTGCTTTCAAGTTTACTGTAACACATGATCACCGTCAATCTGGGAATGGTACAATCCAAACAGATTCAAAAGAAAGGGATGAAAAGCATGAAAGACGTCCTAAATGAGCGCTACCGGATGGAAACAAAACTGGGACATGGGGGGATGGCCATCGTTTACCAGGCGACTGACCTCATGCTTGAACGGACGATTGCGGTCAAACTCCTCAAAGAAGATTTTTCAAGTTCACCCGCTTTCCAGGAACGATTTAAACAAGAGGCAAAAGCGGCTGCGAATCTCTCCCACCCCAATATCGTGACCATTCACGATTTTGGGTTAGACCAAAAGCGTTTGTTCATCGTCATGGAATATGTCCCTGGAACGGATTTGAAAAAGCATATCAAGGAAAGTGAACAAGGACTCTCGATTGAAAACGCCTCGAGGTTGTTTATCCAAGCCTGCGCTGGAGTAGGGTATGCTCACCGCGCGGGTCTTGTCCACTGTGATATCAAACCTCATAACATGTTAATCACCCCTGATAACCGCCTGAAAGTGACCGATTTTGGCATCGCCCGCGCCTTAGCTTCTATAAAGCCGGATGAGATCACCAACGCCATCTGGGGTTCCCCCACATATTTTTCTCCCGAACAAGCTGCTGGGACCCCACCTTCCCCTGCTTCAGATGTATACAGCTTGGGCGTCGTCCTATACGAAATGGTGACGGGGAGACTCCCATTTCCACCCTCGAATCCGGAGCAGTTAGCCTTGGATCACCGTCATAAAGACCCCCCTTCCCCGCGGGAATTTAACCCCCGTATATCCAAAGAACTGGAAAAGATCATCCTCAAGGTGCTCTCCAAAGAACCCAGCAAACGCTACCGAACAGCTGACCAGCTGGGCAGGATCATGATTAACTTCACACAATCAAAAAAACAGGAAGCCCAGGACAGGCGCTCTCCTCACACATATCACCTGGACTATTCACCTCTGGCAAAAAAAGAGCAAGCAGGTCTTGATTGGATCACCATCCTGGTTGGACTCCTGGCGCTGATCGCTGTGGGAGGCTTGATCCCCTTCTGGATGTGGGTGTATTTCCAAGTCAATCCCTGACCCTCAAACTCAAAGCTAAAAAAAGACATTTTTCTCCGAACGATGGCTGGGATGATGACCCAAACATCCACCACAACTCCCTCCTCTGAACAGAACTTCCTAAACAAACCCTCCCGTTCAACTTCGGCAGCATGTTATAGTATAATGTGGCTTCGAAATAAAAAAGAGGATGTGTGGAATCATGAAAGAAGGATATTTGATTGCCCCCTCCATTCTATCCGCTGACTTCTCTCGGCTTGGCGCCCAGATAAAGGAAGCCGAGCAAGCTGGAGCAGACTGGATTCATATCGATGTTATGGATGGACATTTCGTCCCTAATCTGACCATGGGGCCCTTCATCGTCAAAGCCTGTGAAAATATCACTTCCCTCCCCCTGGATGTACACCTCATGGTAGAAAAACCCGAAAGTTTACTGCCTGATTTTGCCCAGGCAGGAGCGGATGTTTTAACTGTACATATTGAAACCTGCCCCCACATCCACCGTACACTGCAATCGATCCGGGAGCTGGGCTGCCAGGCAGGGATCACGCTGAACCCTGGGACCCCAGCTGGAAGCATAGAAGAGGTTTTACCGTTCGTTGATTTGGTTTTAATCATGACTGTCAATCCGGGCTACTCCGGCCAGACCTTTATCCCTGAAATGGTGCCTAAAATAACCTGGGTCAGGAACGTCCTTGATGAAGTCAATCCGGAGGCCAAAATTGAAGTGGACGGTGGTCTAAATGTCCAAACCACGCCTGAAGCCGTAGAAGCCGGCGCAGAAATCTTCGTCGCGGGGAGCGCTGTATTTGGGCACCCGGAAGGTATCCCGGCCGGGATTGCCAGCATACGTGATGCGCTGCCGCATTGAACCATGTTAAATGATAAATGGGTTACAAGTTACCATTTCTGCAGCCTGCAACCCACTTAGATCGTAAAATGAATTTTATGTATCTTTTATGGTTACACTTTCGTCAGGGTCCGAATACAACGAGTGCATAAAGTTTTCCGAACCTTTTTTCCATCTTCGTACACCGTTACTTTCTGCAGATTCGGTTTAAACTTACGTTTTGTCGCTTTTTTCGACCAAGGACGATTTTGTCCAAATTGTGTGGTTTTTCCACAATGCTCGCATTTAGCCATTCGTATATCCTCACAGTACCGATGAGAAAACTAATTTCCAGTTACACAAGAATAAAACTTTTCTATCTCAAGCAAAATATATTATAACAAACATGATTTTCATTTCGTCAAGCCCGCCCATCATACCATAAATAGAATCTTCTATCAAGAACTACCTCCGCCAAGTCGTGTTATCATCCATGGATAGGGGGTAGAATACAGATAAGTTATGATATAGTTCACATCCTAAGGATGGAGAAAAGTGTATGAACAATCAAACGACAGACCTTGGTGAGATCCACATTACCCCGCAAGCGATCGCATCCATCGCTTACCAGGCAGTTCAACGCTCTTACGGTGTCGTCGGTTTAGCTTCTAAAAACATCGCTGACGGTTTGGCACATGCTCTGGTCCACGACCCCACACATGGTATTGATGTGGAGTATAAGGACAAGCTGATTAACATCGACATTTACATCATCATTGAGTACGGTACACGGATCAAATCCGTCGCAGCCAGCGTTGCCAACACGGTTCGATATCAAGTTGAAAAATCACTGGGGCTGCCCGTAAATGAAATCAATGTCCATGTGCAAGGTTTGAGGATCAGCAATCACGGATGACCCCAGAAGGGAAGATCACGGCAAGGTAAATCAGGAGCGTTTTTAAATGCAGAATGAGAGTTCGGATCATACACACCAATATATCGATGGAGCTTATTTCAAACAACTCATGTCAGCTGCCTTGACGTGGTTAAGGACAAATCAGGAAACCGTCAATGCATTAAACGTTTTTCCCGTTCCGGATGGAGATACGGGTACAAACATGGTACTCACCATGCAGGCCGCTCACGATGAGATCAGCACCGCAAGCGAGACAAAGGTTGGAGCACTTGCCCAGAAGCTAGCTCACGGCGCCCTGATGGGGGCCCGGGGAAATTCCGGGGTGATCCTATCTCAGATTTGGCGCGGTTTCGCTAAAGCCATTGACAAGGCTGATGTTCTGGACGCACCACATCTCGTAAAAGGCTTGGTCCAAGCCAAAGAGACCGCTTATAAGGGTGTGGTCAGGCCGGTAGAGGGAACGATCCTTACCGTATGTAAAGATATGGCAAAAGCTGCGCAAAATGCGCTTGATGAAACCAATAACCCCTTTGATATTCTGGAAATTGTCAAAGACGCGGCTCATGAATCAGTAGAAAAGACACCGGAGTTACTGGATGTCCTAAAGGAAGCCGGGGTCGTAGATGCCGGAGGAAAAGGGCTGTTCTACATATTTGAAGGGATGATCCGCTTCATGAATAAGGAGCCGCTGGACGTTGAACCCGTCCATGTGCAGTCGCTATCAGCAATTGGCCGGGAAGAAGCCCGACTCGCATCGGAGCCGGGGCAGGATTATGAAGTTGTCGTTGATTTCCGCCCTGATCAAGATTTAGAATTGAGCGAATTTTACGACAAACTGGAAGAAATTGGGACATCCATTCAGGTAGGTGAAGGGGATGGACTCTACCGCATGCATATTCATGTCCCTACAGATAAACGCTACGAACCTATCGAATATACCATGTCTCTGGGCACGGTCTCAAAGGTTCAAATTGAAAATCTGATGGAACAGGTCGAAGGTCGGACAGCGAAAGAAGATGAGGAGGGTATCAAGCTACCCTCAGTTGAACCTGGGGAGATTGCTGTGGTCACGGTATCTCCTGGGATTGGATTTTCAAGAATTTTCGCCAGTTTAGGGGCTTCCGCCATCATAAAAGGGGGGCAAACCATGAATCCCAGCACGCAGGAGATCCTCTCTGCTTTTGAAAATTTGCCCACAAATTCCGTGATCATCCTCCCCAACAATAAAAATATCCTTATGGCAGCAAAATCCGCTGCCAAAATGACGGTGAAAGACGCGGTGGTCGTCCCAACCCGAACTCTGCCTGAAGGACTGTCCGCCATGTTGCGGCTCATGCCCGGGCACGAATTGGATGAGGTGGTTGAGGAAATGAAATCAGCCATAGAAGATGTCAGAACGGGAGAAATCACTACCGCTGTGCGGAGTGTGGAAATCAACGGACAACATATATCCGAAGGAGAAATCATTACCCTTTACGATGATGAGTTGATCACCTCCACAGAGAGCCTTGAAGAAGGCTGCTTGCGGTTTCTGGAGGAAGCGGATGCTGAATCCTTTGAATTGATCACGTTGTACTACGGGGAAAATATCTCGAAACAACGGGCCATTGAGATTGCAGACCTGATCCGTGAAAATTTCCCCGATCAAATAATTGAACTCCAATTTGGTGGACAGCCTCATTACCAATTCATCCTTTCCGTTGAGTAAAGAAAAATTGATCACCTTTTTGATTGTGTCTGGAATCCCCAAAAATATCCCCATCACAGACACGCACTTCTTACGGAACTCCCTTCATTCCCTTTCACTGCATTGAAAAGGATCTTACTTTGCCGCTTGCCATCGTCACTGACAGCACGTCAGACCTCCCCCAACATATTAGAGAGAAATACAATATCTATCAAATCCCCGCCCTGATCATCATTAACGGTGAAATGGCTCATGATGGAGTGGATATTTCACGAGAAAAATATTATCAAAAACTGCCCTATTTTGATCAGTTGCCCACCACTTCTTCCCCTTCCTCTGGAGAATTTCAGGCTCTTTTCAAGAAAATCCTATCGGAAGGGTATTCTGAAATCCTCTCGATACATGTGGCCAGTGAACTGAGCGGCATATACAACGCCGCCCGTTTAGCTGCAGAAGAATTTGGCCCTCAAGTAAAAACCTTCGATTCCAGACAGATATCCCTTGGATTGGGTTTCCAGGCCCTGGAAGCTGCGAAAGCAGCCCGAAATAACTCGACCATCAAGGAGGTGATCGCTCTGCTTAAAGCCCTGCAGGAAAAAATTTATGTTTATGCCATGCTGGACACTGTAAACTATATTTTGAGAAGTGGAAGAATCCCGTGGGCAAAAGCCAAATTGGGCGCACTTCTCAACCTGAGACCATTGATACAATTAAAGAACGGACAGGTCTTCAACACCGGGATTTCCCGGACAAGGAAGCGAGCCATTTCCCGTTTACATCAAAAAATACAAGAACTCGGGGCATTAGAATATCTTGCCGTGCTTCACACAAACGCTGAAAAAGAAGGAAAAGAATTTTTAGCCTGCTATGATCATAGTTTGCCGCACCCCCCTTTCTTGGTCCATGTGACGACAAGTATTGGGACGCATGTGGGACCAAAGGGGATAGGATTCGCAGCAGTGGTAAAATAAAAGACAATGAAAAAATCCATCGCAAAATTACGGAAGTTTTTTAGACTAGAAGCAAAACGCGGTTACGACAATAAAGCGGTCATGGGGGGGTTGGCCAACATTTTATCCTCTTGGGAAGGAGAAGCCCGCGAGGAAGGGCTTCCAGAACGCCTTATTCAGGCGGTTGGCAGTCGTTTGCGCGATTATCACCAACTCAGTCAAGAATCCCGAAAAACCGCCCTCAATGGAATCTGGCAAAGGGTTCAAAAAACGACTGGGGCGGGGCGCAAATCGGAAAGTTTACTCTCTCCTCAACCTGAAGTGGAAGAGGTTCAGGAAAAAGACCCTCCCAATCAGGGGGCATCAAAGGTCGCGGACCGGGTTCCTTCCTATGGCAAACCCGATTCTCAATCCTCTCAAAAAGCTGAGCTGAGCATCGATCTACAAGCCTCCGTAACGGAGATCAAAGGCATTGGTCCTAAAAGATCTCAGGCATTGGAGCGCCTGGGGGTTCACTCAATCAGCGACCTGATACATTTATTCCCCCGGCGGTATGATGACTATTCGAAACTAAAGACCATTGACAAGCTTCAGTACGGCGAAGATGTGACGGTCATCGGATCTGTAAAAGATGTCTCAACCCGCACCGTTCGAGGTGGGAAAATGAAGATCGTGGAAGCGGTGATCAGCGACAAAAGCGGCTCCCTCCGAGTGACTTGGTTCAATCAACCCTGGATCGCCAAACAACTTTCGCGAACTCGTCAAGTGGTCCTTTCCGGGGAAATCGAACAATATCTGGGTCGATTGACCATGAACAGCCCCGATTGGGAACCGCTCAACGCGGATCTCCTCCATACAAATCGGATCGTGCCTGTCTATCCCCTGACCAAGGATATTTCACAAAAGTGGCTGCGGAAAAAAATCTACAAATCAGTGCAAACCCTCAGCCCATTGATCGGGGACCCTTTACCAAAAGGTTTGCGGAAAGAAGCGGCGGTCGTTGATACCACAACCGCCATTAAAAACATCCATTTTCCAATCTCCGAGCAGGCGCTGCAGGCCGCAAAAGAACGTTTAGCATTCGACGAGATTTTCATGCTCCAAATGGGCGTCCTGCGCCAAAAAAAGGCCTGGGAAAGCAGAGAAGGCCGGATCTTCACCGTCTCAGATGAATGGATCAGGAAACAGCTGGCAGAGCTGCCTTACCAACTTACGGGGGCCCAAGAAAAAGCATTAGAACACATCCGGGAGGACCTCGCCTCCGGTGTGCCGATGAACCGTTTATTACAAGGGGATGTTGGATCGGGGAAAACCGTATTGGCTGCCCTGGCTATGCTCATCATCACCTTCCAGGGCGCGCAGGCTGCTCTAATGGCCCCAACCAGCATTCTTGCGGAACAACATCTACAAAGTTTGAAGAGAATTTTACTTTCCGAAGGCAGCCCTCTGGACGAGGAGGAGGTCCGATTACTGATCGGTTCCACTCCAGAGAACGAGAAGAATTCCATCAGAGAGGGTTTGGAAAGCGGGAGGATCAAAGTCGTCATTGGCACTCACGCGCTGCTAGAGGAGCCTGTAAACTTCATGGATCTCCAACTCGCGGTGATCGATGAACAGCATCGCTTCGGGGTGGAGCAGCGGGGGACCCTGCGCAACAAAGGTGAAAATCCGCACCTCATGGTCATGACCGCCACCCCCATACCCAGGTCCTTAGCGCTGACCATTTACGGCGATCTGGATATTTCTGTAATTGACGAGATGCCTCCTGGCCGACAACCAGTTGAAACGCACGTCCTCTATCCTCAAGAGCGGGAAAGGGCGTATACCTTGATTAGAAGTCAATTGGAAGAAGGGAATCAGGCCTTCATCATCTATCCCCTGGTTGAGGAGAGCGACAAAAGTAATCAGAAAGCTGCCGTGGAAGAACACGCTCGGTTATCTGAAGATGTATTCCCCAATTCTCAAGTCGGTCTTCTTCACGGCCAACTGCCCCCTCATCAAAAAGAAGAGGTTATGGAGCGCTTTCGTAAGCAGGAAATCCAAATCCTGGTTTCTACATCCGTTGTGGAAGTCGGGGTGGATATCCCAAACGCCACCATCATGGTCATAGAAGGCGCCCACCGCTTTGGCTTAGCTCAACTCCATCAATTACGGGGTCGTGTGGGACGGGGCGAGGAAAAAGCTTTCTGCCTCTTGATACCCGGAAGCGAGAAGGGCATTGAAAACGAAAGGTTGAAAGCCATGGCAAAAACCAACGATGGTTTCAAACTCGCTGAACGAGACTTGGAACAGCGCGGCCCCGGACAATTCTTAGGCACCAGGCAGTCCGGATATTCGGAATTGAATATGGCAAAGATCACAGACCTGGCCTTGATCGAAAAAGCACGCCGCTTTGCGGAAAAGGTATTCCAAGAAGACCCCCATCTGTCCCAAGAAAAACACCGGCGATTGAAAAAAGCGATGGCAAAGTTCTGGGCAGAGGAAACCATGGCAGATATCAGTTAATCACCTTTTTGAAAAAAGGGTTCGTCCAAACGGAGATCATCATGATCAGAGCAGTGTTTCCAGGTACATTTGACCCCGTTCATTATGGCCATATCGACATAGCCAAACGAGCTGCGCGCTTATTTGATGAAGTTGTCGTTGCGGTTTACGACCAACCTCTAAAAAGGCTGCTTTTCTCCCCCCAAGAGAGGATCGAGCTTGTGGAAAAATCCCTGAATTCGACAGAAAACTTAAAAGTCAGTGGATACAGTGGGTTGACTGTCGATTTCTGCCACGAAATTGACGCCCAGGTGATTGTCAGAGGGCTGCGGGTTTTCTCGGACTTTGAATATGAATTCAGGATGGCCCTAACCAATGAACGACTGGCCCCCGATATTGAAGTCGTGGCTTTCATTACCAATAAGGACCACACCTTTCTCAGCGGCTCTACCGTCAGAGAAGTTGCCTCCTTAAATGGAGATGTCAGCTCCTTCGTACCGGAGATCGTGGAGAAAGCTCTTAAAAAACGATTTAAAGAACTTGGAAGCGATCAAAACATCGTCCCTCAAAGTTCCCTCAGAGACTGAGGTGATTGATTAGTACCGATTCATGATATACTTAGGTAACAAAAAAATTGGGGAGGACGCATCATGGATATCCTTCATCTCGTCGACCGCCTAGAAGAACTATTCAACCGCAGCAGATCTATCCCATTCACGCATAACGTCATCGTGGATGAAGATAAGATGCTGGATATCATCGATCAAATGCGGGTTGCTATCCCCGAAGAAGTTAAAAAATCTCAACAAGTTCTATCCCAAAGAGACCGCATCATCGCTCAGGCCAAGGAAGAAGCCAACCGGACGATTAACCTTGCCCAAGAGAAAAGTGAACAAAAAATTGACAGGGACAGCATCGTCCAGGAAGCAAGAAAAAAAGCCCAACAAATCAAAAAGGAAGCGGAAGTTCAAGCCACAGCGACTCGAGAAGACGCGGACGAGTACGTCGCGGAAACCCTGACGAACCTGGAAATTGCCTTAGAAAGGGTGATAAATCAAGTACGGAACGGGATCAATATTTTAGAAGAAGAACAAGTGGTAACCCAAGAAGAGCAAGATTAATCATTGGCTCTATGCAGGTGATCCTTTCTTGCCCGGGTATTATCCCGGGCATATTCTTTTAACGGCGTTCCCCCCATATCATGGAGGAATCTTCTCCCCGTTTGAAAAATCTAGAGAAAACCCAGTCTCCCAAGCGGGGAAAGAGCATGTTTCCCCAAACAGCGACCCATATCGGCCAGGGGAGAATGATCCGGCGTTTCTTGGTCTTTATCAGGCGATAGATCGCTTGAGCCACGTCCTCCGCCTCCAACAGCATCCAGGAAGGAGTCGTTTTCTCCGTCTCCCAGCTTACACCGGCATGTTGGTCGAATTCGGTAGCCACAGGTCCGGGGTAAATCATACCCACATGAATACCTTGATTTTGAACTTCTCTCCGCAGGCTCTCTGAAAACCCTTTTACGCCAAATTTTGACGCGGTGTAGATAGAATACGTCGGCGGAGCAACCCAAGCAGCAGCCGAGGAAACTGTGATAATTTGACCTTGACCGCAATCCAACATGGTGGGTAAAACCAGGCGGGTGACATGGATGGTTCCAGTGAGATTGACCGCAATCTGGTAGCTGATATCCCGAAGAGGATCAAGCTCATCTAACCACTGCAGTCGACCCATCCCCGCATTATTGATCAAGATACCAATGTTCCCATACTTCTCCCCCACCTGATGGACCATATCCTTTACCTGAGGCAACTTGGAAATATCCGCTTGAAACGAGGATGCAGTCCCACCCTCTGAACGGATCTCCTCCACCAAGGCTTTCAAACGCTCAATTCTCCGGGCGGTCAAAGCCAGGCGAAAACCCCTGCGGCCCAGAAGCCTGGCCGTCTCTGCGCCAATCCCTGAAGAAGCGCCGGTGATCAGAACCACGGGTTTTGACACTAGTTCTCCTTAGTCCTTATGGTTGCCAAGGACGATATACCCCTTTTCCTCATATCAACCCAATTTTACCAGAGCAATCCGAACCCAAGGAAGACCTGGCTATCTCCTCATTGATGAGAGTTGATTGCCAGCCATGTGTTCAAAGAGAAAATAAAAAGTTCCTGCTGAAGTTTCCGCCGCAGGAACTTTTTTATGCCTTATCTTCCCCCTCTATGATTTCCTTGTTTTGGGATCATTCCTGATTCAAATCGTGATGCCCTTTCTCCGCATCGGAATCCCCTCGGAGCAGAGCAACTGCATGAGGTAAAACGGGCAAGACAACTTCCAGGTTTTCCACGGCAGCTTTGGGACTGCCCGGGAGGTTAATGATCAAAGTGGCTTTTCTGATCCCCGCTTCGGCCCGGGATAGCATGGCATGGGGAGTAATATCCATACTCACCGCCCGCATCGCTTCTGTTAACCCGGGAGCGGTACGTTCCACAACGGCCCTTGTCGCGTCAGGGGTGACATCGCGGGGAGCAAATCCAGTCCCTCCTGTGGATAAAATAACATCCACCCTTTCTTGATCTGACCAGGCCCGGAATATATCAGCGATCTTTTCCAAATCATCGGGGACGATATCCCTCTTGATCACGTCCCAACCTTCAAGGGAGACCCTTTCAGCCACAGCAGGGCCCGATACATCTTCCCTTTCCCCAGCAAATGAGCGGTCAGATACAGTCAAGACAGCAACCTGGAAGGACACCTTTTACCACCTTACCGGATGAGCTCTTCCCATTCCCCATGCACCCCATCGTCCGTAACCCCAAAATAATATCGATATCCCTGCGGGGTGCGTTGAATGAGATCATAGCTATAATATTTTCCCCTTTTGTTGCGATCCAGAAGCCCGACATCCCCATTCCATTCCACATCCATGCGGTTGGGGTCCTTAGGCATTTGGGCATATTTGGAAATCGCGTAATGCCATAAACGGCGAGAGGACTTCAAGGTCACATTTTTGACCACATTTCCGTTCCGAAGGTCGCGAACCGTGTAGTACTTCTCACCGCCCCGTTGGGTGACAGAAACAATCTCCACCCCTGTTCGCGGGGGGTCTTCCGGTTCCGGCTCGTCGGATACCATGCGATACACATCTTCTGACCCAGGAATGGGCAAGGGCGTGCCCTGGACTATAGTCGAAGGTTCCCTGGTTTCTTTTTTCCCCTGTAAAACCAATTCCACGATTTCGTCCCTAACCGCCATCTCTGTCTCCGTCTCCGTACGCAAATAGACCTTATTATCATCCACAGCGTAAGGCGGATCTTCTCCACGCGGGATCATGACCTGAATCACATTCTTATTACTTGTTTTATGGGATTCAAATTTGCAATCCAGCTCGGGTGTGATCCGCTTGCTGATTGCAGTTTTTAACTTTTGAATCGCCTGGTTGGGCTTGGAGATCCCCTCTACAGGTTTTTCGCTGTCCTCTGAAACACCGATATACAAGGTGCCTCCATTGGAGTTGGTGAAAGCACAAACATCAGCGATGATGGAATACAGGTGTCCCCCGCGAACTGTCATCTTTTCATGGAAATCTTGAACAAACGTCACCCCTTCCCCGCGAGCATCTTGAATGAAATCATATGCGGGTTGGGAACCAGATCGGTGGGGTCGAGTTCTTGAAAAGTTGTTGCTCTCAAACAAATCTCTAAGGGCTTTATAGGAACGATCAGGCAGACGAACGTCCGTGGCCCGGTCCCCTACCCCAAGTTTGTTTTGGTGCTCTGAGCTTTTTACCAACAAGTGAGCATCAGAACCTTGAATGCAGTGCATGCGCCGGGGGTACTCCGGTTTATTCCCACTGAAGAATGACGCTGTCGCATACCGACCTTGCTTTTCCAGGTCTGTGACCTCTAACGCCACCAGATTGGGATCTTGCGTATACGCTATTTTCGTTTGTCCTCCAAACGGGAAACGCCGCATGGCCACCCCGTTATTGGAATTGGCATGGGCAGCAATCGCCATCCCGCCTGCTTCATTGATCAAGCGATAGGCCGTCAACACATCCACACTGGCTCCCACAGTGACAGATCCCTGATCCAGTTTTTCAGACGGGATGTTCATTTCCAACAGCAGGTGATCAATATCTCTAACAGGTTTATCCTCTGGAAAAATGGCCAAGATATGGAAACCAAAAGTAGCGGTAAATTCGAAACCCGGGAGCACCAAAACGCGCTTCAAGAGCCGTTGATACTCTTTCAGCCGGGTCTCCTCTTCCGGCAGCAGCCGATTCAGTTTTTTCAAAAGGTTCAGCTGATCAATCTCTTCCTTCATCCTTCGATAGCCAGCCACCGTATTGTGATCCGCGAAGGCGATCATATCTAAACCCCGTTTCGCGGCCTGCTTCAAAATGTCTAAATAACTTGCCTCTGGCTGTAAATAGTCGTCAGACGCAGGTGTATGTAAATGCAAATCCATTGTGTACCAAGTCATGTCAGAACTTTTTTTGTTACTCACTTTTCACTCTCTATGCTAGAACGATCCGGTATTCCAGAGAGATCCCCCTCTTTACTGCGCATATCAGAATTTCCGCAATTTAAAATATCTTCTTAATACCCGACCGTTATCGTCGGACATCAGCAGTCATATATATATTAGGCATCATGACACGCTTATCGAACCCCATTTAAAATGGATGCTGATGGTGAACGTATTTCAATCAATAGAGGAGAAGTGATTGGAACGAATATCACGTTCCTGGTTTTTCCTGCTGCAAAAGAGGAAAACATGTTCACTATCCAGTCTCCAAAAGTTTTGATCGAATTAAGTTCACTAATGTGTCTGGGTCATAGGGCTTTAATAAAAAGCCGTCTGCTCCAGCCTGTAATGCTTGTTCCCTAAAATCCTCACCCGATGTCATTAAAACGCGCGTACCGCGCCACATGGGCGTTCTGTGTATCATCTCCAAGATATCATATCCGTTGGTGTTCTCGCTCTGATCATTTTGAAAATAAACATCCAACAAAACCAAATCTATGGGGTGCGCTTCCAACGTTTCCTCAATCCCTTTCTTTGTGGTCGCTGTAAAGACTTTATAACCTTCTAATTCCAAGAGCATTTTCAAGGAGGTTAAGATGGATTCTCTGTCTTCGACAACTAATACCTGGGACATAAGAAAAGTCAATTTCCTTCGGAAGGTGAAGGTGAACCGGAAGCGTACTCATTTCCCAAGGCTGCTTCCAAAACATCTTCTATTGTTTCCGCGAAGATGAAGTCAATCGCCTCTCTCACTTCCTCGGGGATTTCCTCAAGATCCGTTTGATTTCTTTTAGGTAAAATCACCGTTTTTGATCCAGCTCGATACGCTGCGAGAACTTTCTCCTTTATGCCTCCCACAGGCAGTACTTGCCCGCGCAAGGTTATTTCCCCTGTCATACTGACATTAGATCGAACCGGATGCCCTGAAACCAAAGATACCAGCGCAGTAGCCATGGTTACACCAGCGGATGGCCCATCCTTAGGTTGAGCCCCAGCAGGCACATGGAGGTGTACATCTTGATCTTGATAGAAATTTTCATCCAGCCCCAGCTGGTCCGCTTTCGACCGCACATAAGAAAGAGCAGCCCGGGCAGATTCTTTCATGACATCTCCCAGTGAGCCAGTCAGTTGGAAATTATTCTTCCCCGGCATAATCGAGGCTTCCACAAACAGCACCTCACCTCCTGTGGATGTCCAGGCTAATCCAGCAGCAACGCCAGGAACGGAGGTTCGCTCTTCGATCTCTTCATCGCCGTAATACTTCCGGCGCCCCAAAAATTCTCGGACAGACTCGGGAGTGACCTCCATGGCTTCACTGTGCCCTTCCGCGATTTTGGTCACCACTTTCCGGCAAATCGCCCCAATCTCGCGCTCCAGGTTTCTGACACCTGCCTCCCTCGTATAAGAGCGAATAATGGTCTGTAAGGCTTCATCGGTGAAGGATATTTCTTCCTCCCGCAGCCCATTCTCCCGTTTTTGACGGGGAATGAGGTAACCTTTGGCAATCTTGATCTTTTCCTTATCGGTGTATCCCGAAATTTTGATGATCTCCATTCGATCACGAAGGGGAGAAGGTATGGGTTCAAGCAAATTCGCTGTGGTAATGAACATCACTTTTGATAGATCATAGCCCACCTCCAAATAATTATCTCTGAATTCCGAGTTCTGCTCCGGATCAAGGACCTCAAGCAAAGCTGAGGTTGGATCCCCCCGGAAACCCTGACTGAGTTTGTCCACCTCATCCAACATGAAAACGGGGTTATTGGACTCTACCCGCCGCAAGGATTGGATGATCCGGCCAGGCATGGACCCGATATACGTTCGACGATGACCTCTGATTTCAGCTTCGTCTCGAATCCCCCCCAGGGAAGCACGAATGAATTTGCGACCCATGGATCGGGCGATGGAACGCCCGAGTGAGGTCTTCCCCACCCCCGGCGGCCCAACGAAACAAAGAATCACACCCTCCCGCACCTGGCGGATCTCATCTTCATATTCCTCTTCAAATTCATCTGCACGCTCCTTTCGCAATTTGCGCACAGCGAGGAACTCCAGGATCCTTTCCTTCACGTCCTCCAACCCGTAATGGTCTTCATCCAATACTTTCCGAGCGTGGTCGATGGATAAGTTGTCTTCCGTGGTTTCGGACCAAGGCAGTGAGACCATCCAATCTAAATACGTGCGAATGACACCGTATTCCGCGGACGCCGAGGGAATGCTTGACAAGCGTTCCAACTCGCGTTTTACCTGCTTCTCTGCCTCTTCCGGCAACCCTGCTTCTTCCATCCGGCGCTGAAATTCTTCCACTTCAGCAGTCTGTTTATCCCCTTCTCCCAGTTCAGAACGGATGGCTTTCATCTGCTCACGGAGGAAGTACTCGCGCTGGACTTTTTCGATTTCCGATTGAGCCTGTTTTTGAATCTTCTGGCCAATTTGAACCATCTCCAGCTCTCGAGTCAAGAAATTGACCAGTTTTTGAAGCTTCTCAGAAATCGTATTGAGCTCCAGTAATTCTTGGGCATCCTCTAAATCCATGCGCTGGAAGTTAGCGATGGTGTACACAATTTGAAGCGGATCTTCTAATGACATCACCGCATCGACCAATTCCTGGGGAATCGAAGAGACCATATCTGTGATCTCTTTAAATTGGTCCTGTACCTGTCTGACCAGAGCATCAATCTCAATCCCAGTTTCGACCTGGCTGGAGTTAACTTCAATCTTGGCTTTTAAATAGGGCTCTTTTTCCGTGATCTCCAAGATGTTAATGCGTTTAATCCCCTGCACCAAGAGCCGGATGTTGCCATCTGGAGTCCGGAATAAACGGTGGACATTTGCCACAGTGCCCACACGGTACAGATCCTCAGGTCCTGGTTTTTCATCCCTGGGATCCTTAGAAGCCACCAGGCCAATCAGGCGATCGTCATTGGAAACCACATCATCCACCAGCTTGATGGACCGGGGCTGGCCCACAGTTAAGGGGACCGCTGTTTCCGGGTACACCACCAGACCCCGTAAGGGTAAAATGGGGATCTCCCGGGGGATCTTCTCAATCTGATCCCCTGATTCATCAAAATCGTCTTCCTCTCCAAGTCCTTCTAAATCGGGAATGATCGCTTCTGAGAGGAAATCTTCTAAAGTAAGGTCCTCCCGGTCAAACCATTCTAATAGATCTAAAATTTCAGCGTTCCAACGTGATGCTGGCATGAATAATTATTCCTTCACCTCAACGCGTTGAGGGCTCCTCTTCGGTACTGTCAACTCTAAAAATCCGTCATGATACGCCGCTTCCGCTTTCTCAACAATCACCGGCCTGTGTAATTTCACCGCACTTCGGAATTTTCCATAACCAATTTCTAATTGATGATAAGCACAATCCCTTTTAGGGCTTGGACGTGTCCCCTGGACAAGCAGGTATTGATCGTCAAGTGTGACCGATAATTCTCCATTTCCCATTCCCGCGATTTCTACGCGGATGAACAGGTAATCTTCGGTTTCATAGACATCTGTAGGGGGGAACCACGCATCCGATCCGGAAACGATTTGCCAAGCAGATCGGGCGTTTTGCAAAGAACGAAAGACGTATCGATCTGCATTTATGGGTTTCACCTTCAAGATTACATCTACCATCAATCACATTCCATACTAAAGGGAGGTAACATTACCATCCAAGAAATAATTTTAGCACACAAAGAGGATTCTAAATTTCAAGAAGGAGGTTTATATACAAGGTTAATATTATCCGTAACCCCTCAAAAACTCCTCACAAAGGAGTACCCCCGGCAGGATTCGAACCTGCAACCGTCGGATTAGAAGTCCGGTGCTCTATCCATTTGAGCTACGGGGGCATACGTGGGAGTCGTTGGGGTAACCATCTCCTTTCCGTCTTTCTAGGTGGGTCGTATCCCTCTATAGACCCTTCGGCCAGAAATGGTCTGTAAGATTTTTTTCGGTGGGCGATCAAGTTCTTCCGCCAATTCTTCAGGGGTCATGGGTTGATTACCATTCGCCAAAAACAAACGGAAGATCGCTTCTGTCAGACTGGTTTGTTTGGTGATAAAGGAGTCCTCTTTCGCGCAGTGTGAAATCAGAATATGCTGCAGTCCATCCACTTCCTGCACCTGAGCGGTTTCCGGGTCAATCCAATCCACTTTCTCGTCGCCAGCTAAGTCCGCGTACGTTTCTTTATGCTCGGGACACAAACAACTCCTCAGGTGAACCCGCCAGGCTCGATCATGCTCCTGCCACCAATCGAAATCAATATGGTACGGCGTGTCAACGGTTGGTTTTAATAAGCTAGAAAGCTTGGGTTTTGGCACCCGGGTACTCCTTCCTCTCTAACGGAAAGCGTTATTTTCCTTCCGAATCGTCAAACTGAAAATGCAAATCTCCCACATAAATGAACCAAGGCCGGGTCTCTAACAAGGACATCAGCGGTCCCGGGGGACATCGCTTGACAGTATTCACCGCCGCATAAAGTTCTGTGACATGCACATGGCCTTGGGGGTTGAGTTTTGTCAATTCTCGAACGGTATCGACCACAACGCGCTCAAAGGGGGGAGGAGATTTCTGATTCTCCCGCCACACCTCATCCACGGGTTCCACATCAGGTACCACAATCGCCATCCGCTCATTGTAATCCGTGGTCACAATCTGTTTCAAAGTGGCAAATACCAGTTCTCCATCTGAACCTACCAGAATGGTCCTCATCCAGTTTTTGGTCGCCCTTGAGCTTTCCGATTGGACAATCACTTCACCATCATTTTGACCGGGCTTAATGTGCACGATACCGCCCGGGATGAGACCCTTCTCTTCATACCAGTCCCGCAATCCATAGACGTATTTTTGCTTTCGAACAACCCAGCCGGGGAACTTCTCCCCTGTGTCTCCATCCACCAGCTTGAACCGAATTCTCGGTGCCTCATATGCGGTGGGAAACAAAGGTTTAACACGATCCGATAAAGGCAGGGTTCCCGCTCGCCAGTGAGGGAAGATGAGATTCACCGTCACTTCTCCCTCTGCTCTGGAAGGAACATTATCCAGGTCATCTAACTCATCATCCAAAGATTTTTCGAGTTCCAGCATCTCATCCGTCAAGGTTTCACGATCGTAATCAATCCCTGAGTACCGGAGGTACAAAGGAGTTTTCTGCACACCTTCAGGCTCCATAGCTTTTAAATACCAGGCCACAATGCCCGCTGGGCCCACTTCATCAAAGCGATCGTCTTCCTGTAAAGCCAGGTCAAGAGAAAACTCAACCAAATTGGGATTGACTTCCGCTTCAAGCTCAATTTCATCCAGAATTTCCTGCGTGGAAAGGGGTCCTCCCCCATTTAAATCCAATACGGCTTCTGCCAAATTCAAATGCCCTATATTGACATCCACCAATAAAGCTTTTGGAAACCACCTTCCTGCTATCTGGACAAATTCTTCTTTGTCGATGAGACCTTTTTCCACTCGGTCTTCAAGCAGAGACCCTTGCTCTTTCAGGACAGCCTCTTTTTTCAAAGAGTCGGATTGGGAAGCTTCCGGTGGTTCATTCAAGGGATGATCATCAATGCCTGCTGCGAATTCAAGCTCTTCCCCATCTTCAAATTCGACTTGAATGACATCGAATTCTCCAATCGTCGGATTGCTCCCCTTCCGGGTCCCCACCACTTCCCCTTTTTGCCAATCAAATGCAGGGAAAACTAAACCTTGCCCCGGATCATATTCCTCTTTGGGAAAGTAAATCTCCCTCCCATCCAGGCGCTGTTTTTCCAGGCGTTCTTCTTCACGCTCAATACGCTGCTCAACAAGGATGGGGGTCATCTCTTCCGTCGTCAACGGAGTTTCATGATCCAGCAAGTACTCATAGAGGAAATCGATATCCCCTTCCTCAAGTTCAAATTCCTCCCAATAATCTTCACGCAGGGAGAGTAATGATGTAGCCATAGTTCTGCCTCAAATACATTAATTCAATGAAAAGGTATAGAAAAATATTGCCATTCAGCCTGTATATTATACTCCACACATCCAGCAAGACAACCGACCCCGGTGAAATTATTCCTTTTGTGATTCAGAACCATTCCCCAAATATCCTCACGGATATCGGCTTTCCAGCCAGTCCACAGGATTCACCGGTATGCCCCCCACCCATACTTCCCAATGCAAATGGGGACCTGTGGAGCGGCCTGTATTTCCGACTTTGCCTATCAATTCCCCCGCTTTGACATTTTGGCCTTCAGCGACCAGAATATCTGATTGGTGAGCATAGACTGTGAACACTCCCCAACCATGGTTGATCATGGTCACCCCGCCGTAGATCAGGGAATCCTGCCCCGTATAAACCACTTCGCCGGGTGCAGCAGCATAAATATCTGTACCTATCTTTGCAGCAAAGTCATACCCGGAATGATAGTAATGATATCCACTGCCATTAAATGATCTCCGAGTGCCGTATTCGCTGTATGGAGACCCTTGATTGTTATAAATTTCTGGTACCGGGACGGCAAAAGTGCCGCGCCAACTTTTTTGATTCTCCATCCGCGAAGCGTACTCAGCTAATTTATCATGTTCCTTTTGAGTCAGTTCAACCGAAACGGTTTCTGGCGGTAAGCCATCAATGGACATGTATCCAAACCCTCCATCCCTGACCCTGACCAGCTGACGATGGGAAAAAGGTGTATCATCTTCCAGCTGCCCGTGCAGGGAAAGGAGTGTCAGCCCCGTTTCCGCCCTGGCATAGATGCCTTGCAGCGCCACATATCCGTCGTCCGTGGAGAAAAAGTGCAGCTGGTGGTCACCCAAACGGCCCTCCAGCTCTGTACCAGACGGGGCCGTGATCCGAAATACGGCTGTATCACCCTGCGCGATTCTGTCGGGCTCATATGCCACATCTTCAATCTCACCGGGAAACCCTCCTGGGCCGGGGTCTTCTCCCCCGGGAACGCGAATAACCTTTCCAGGAATCAGATCCCAAGTCCCTGCCAGGTCATTCTTGGTAACCACCTCCCAGGGATTAGCCTGCTCCTCCACAGCGGCTTCAAATAAAGATTGTCCCCTTGAGAGAGATTTTCGGTTCCCTTTCCTTTCAGGTAATGTTCCCTCTTCGTCGACCACTAAGACAACCGAAACCCCTTCATATAGCTCAAGGGGAGAGGTCAGGCGATTTAATTTGATCAACTTCTCTGGGCTGATTTGATAGCGAGTGCTTAAGCTATCCAGGGATTCACCCAGGGGGACCGTTTTCGTGGTCAACACCCCCGTCATATCTCCCAGTCCTGGAATGGACAGCTTCTCTCCGGGGTGGATCGGGCTTTCTTCAGTGAGATCGTTTACTTCAAGTAGTTCCTGATAAGAAACATGAAACCGTCGGGCGATATTCCACAGCGTATCCCCAGATTTTATGATGTATATAGGTTGAGCAGGGACATCCTCCTGCGCCTGAACAGGTTGAATTAGCCCCAGCATTAAGAGAATCGTAAGACTAACGAGAAGATATTTCTTCAAATTGTAACGTCTCTCCAAGAATAAAATCATCAAGTCTATCTGCTGCTAACTCCAACACATAACACGCTGGTTTTTTCGGTATATAAAAGGGGTGCCATTTCCGGGCCAAGCGGCGATCAACGATTTCTTGTTCGCGATCCAGCCAAAACACAGCTAAATTCATATTTACACCCAGCATGTGGATCGCTGTGTCAAGGCGACTTTCCCGGTTGAAAACCAATAACAAGCCTTCCTCACGATCAAGATGCTTACGAAAAGTCAACCCTCGTAAGCGGCAGAGAAATGACTGACAATACCTGGCTCGAATGGGGGGAGAAACCGGTGCCTGGGATTTCTTGATTAAAACTTCTTTCATAAAATAGAAAGAGAATAAAAGTGAGTCAGGAATTCCCCTCAGTCTGAAACCTGAGATAAGACATACTTCACGCGTTCAGACAACTCTTCCGGCCGAAAGGGTTTGGTTATGTAATCATCGACCTTTGCGACCTGCAAACCCAAGACCTTATCAATGCTCTGTACCTTAGCAGTGACTACTATCACAGGGATGTCTCTTGTCTCCTCATCCTCTTTTAAGTGCTGGTAGACCTGCCATCCATCCATGTCTGGCATCATTAGATCCAACAGGATCAGGTCAGGTGTTTCCGCTTGAACCATTTTCAAGCCTTCTTCACCACCATTTGCGCCCAAGACTTCATATCCTTCCCGGGCCAGGATTAATTTCACAAGGTTTGTGGTTTCCGGTTCGTCTTCAATACAAAGTATTTTTTTCTTTTCTGGCATATGTAACTGTCCCTTCTCTGTGCTTAGGATAGTTTACCATAGGTGGGGAGCGGTTTCACCCCTGCCTGCCTGAAAAACACATCAGGATCACACATTTCAAGATCTCGGTTCTTTTATTGAAGATGTGCCCTATCACTAAACACCAGAATTTAATTCACTCCAGGCCTGATTTCTGGGGATTATTATACACTGTCTTATTGGAAAAACCGCCACATCCTGCCCCAGTTGTGAGCGGGTTAAGAGCTGACGAGAGGGGTCCTTAAGGCAAGTAAGCTGGAGCCTCTCCAACCCTGAATGGCCTAAGCTCGGCATGATCACCCTTCCCTTGCCACCTCATTGCCCCTAGACTATAATCACAAAGCGATCCTGATCCGATGGAAAAATAAAAAGGTAAGAACATGATTGATGTAAATGAACTCAGAAAAGGGACCACCTTTAAACTTGAGGGAAATATCTATAAAGTGCTTGAATACTCCCATCACAAACCTGGGCGGGGGAAAGCGACCATCCGGGTAGAAGTCAGGGACCTGCGCAGCGGCATCAGATTGAAGAAAAAATTTAACTCCGGGGATTCTGTCCAGGACATTCGATTGACATACCGCAACGCGAAGTTTTTATATCGGGATGGGGATACATACCATTTCATGGACACAGAAACTTATGAGCAGCCAGCACTGAGAGGCGAAGCGTTGGGGGACGCGACGAAATTCCTTCAAGAGGACATGGAAGTGAAATTGACCTTCTACCAGGGAGAACCCCTGGATATTGACCTGCCTACAACCGTCGATCAAAAAGTCGTCCGGGCTGACCCTTCCGTCCGTGGAAACACCGCGACCTCTGTGACCAAAAGCGTGACAACAGAGGGGGGAGTAGAAGTGGATGTTCCCAATTTTGTTGAAGAGGGCGACATCATCCGCGTGGACACGCGCAGCGGAGAGTATGTGACCCGGGTCTGATCATAAACAGCCACCAGAATCATATTTCTTGGAAGTTGAAGAATATGACTTCAGACACTTTTTCCTTCAAAATGGGATCATTCCAGTTCACCACAATCGCGGATGGGGTGAGCAAACGTGATTTCCAAAGCGTCGCGGACCTATTCCCTGACGCCCCCCGCCCCTCTTTTCTCAAAGCTCTTAAAGAAGAACACGCAAACCAGCAGCCTTTGGATTGGTCCATGAACTGCCTTTTCGTTCAAACAAGAGATCACAATATTCTTGTGGATACAGGCATTGGACCGCGGGAAGAGGGCAAGAGCGGGCAGCTTATGGACCGCCTGAAAGGGATCTCAGAACTTTCCTCGGTCGACACGGTGATCATCACCCACTGTCATGGGGACCACATTGGAGGACTGGTCAATGCGGAAGGCAAATTGACATTTCCCAACGCTGATTACTTGATGCAGGATTCGGAGTGGGAGCATTGGATGGGTGAGGAAGGAGTAGTAGAAAAAGCAAATCAAGAGTATGCTCACACCCTGCGCTCGAAACTGCACCCCATCCAGGAACGAACTGACTTTTTCAAAGGGAAAAAAGAACTGCTGCCTGGCATCTGGTCCGTCCCCGCCCCGGGGCACACTCCCGGGCACATTGGCCTATTGTTTGAAAGCGAAGGCCAGACTCTCCTCGACCTCAGCGATACGCTGCACACCAGGGTACAATTCACACACCCTGATTGGTCTCCCCGATTTGATACGGACGGGAAGAAAGCAGCTCAGACACGAAGAGAAATGTTAACTATCGCCGCAGAAGAACATCACCTCACCCTTTTTTATCACCTGGCGCACCCCGGTCTGGGAACCATACAACAGAAGGGGGAAGGTTTTAAATGGCAGCCCAGGGAGGGTGAACATTAACACTGGACATGGATCATGAAAACACCCGCTGGTCAGGAATGCCGTTACTTTTATGGAGATTATCACCGCGGCAGGAACCGCGAAGAATGCCGTCTATTAAATTCTGCGAACCCGCCCCAAGAATGGAATCCGCAATTATGTTTCACGTGCCCCGTTCCGGGAATCCTGCAGGCCAACGCCTGCGAACACATGAAGCTTAAACCCACTGTCCACCGCCCCTTTTTCATCCTCAAACCCCGGGTAAAAATTGAAGCTTACTGCGAGAAAACGAAGCGGATTGTAGAAGAACCGCATGTAGGATGTGGGGAATGCCACGATTTACCCGATGTATTCCTAGGGCAAGATGAGAGATAACATCCAAAAGCAGCTAGCTACACACAGGCCATCAACCTGTTTTTTCCTCTGATGGAACGCCATCAGGACCGGCAATCTATAAGGGCCCTTTCCGCCCAAATCTCCTTTCCAATAAATCCACCGGGAGGTGGATCATTGTCGGCCGTCCGTGTGGACAGGTCCGGGGTGACTCACAGGCTTCTAAATCCCGCAACAAGGCTTTTTGTTCTGTGGAAGACAACACCTGCCCGGCTTTCACAGCTGCTCTCTTGCACACCCGAGCAATGATTTTTTGTTCAATTTTCTCTGCCAGAGGGCTTTCATCTACCTCCAACTCCTGAACCACAGACCGCAGCGCTTCAGCCGGGGAAACATCCCCTAAAAGGGATGGAATGGCTCTGAGGACAAAGGTATGGGGACCGAACGCTTCGACCTTGAAACCCAAGCCATTGAGCAGGGAGAGCTTTTCCTCCAACAAATCAGCGGTCGCTGGAGGAAATTCCACCTGCACTGAATCCAGAAGCCTTTGAGAGTGGATGGTATCCCCTCTTTCCTTGAGAAATTTTTCAAATAAAACCCTCTCGTGTGCGGCATGTTGATCGATCAAATACAGGCCATCCGGTCCCTCCGCGATCAGATATGTCGCGGCTACCTGGCCGATCAAACGGAGGATGGGTGTTTTCAGGGAAGCAGCTCCTTGATCGGAGCCCTTTCCTGATCCTGCGAGATCTGCCTTATCAACTTCAGCTGACATCCGCCAGGCAGGGTCAATAGTTTGGTCAACCTCTCTTCGCTCAGCACCTCTTCCCCCCCACAGATTGCGACCCCAGGGCTTTCCAACTTCGGGAACAGGGGTATTTGCCAGCAGTGCGCGACGAACCGCTTTACTGACCCCTTTGAAGATCTCCCCCTTGTTTCGAAACCTGACTTCCGCTTTGGCAGGATGGACATTGACATCGACCCTCTCCGGCTCCACATCCAAGAATAAGACAGCGATCGGGAACCGCCCTTTCATCAACATGGTGTGATAGCCTTGCGTGAGGGCTTTGTTGAGAGCGATATCTTTCACCGGCCTCCTGTTTACAAAAAATTTCATTTCCCTGCGGTTGGATCGCGTCTTGTCCGGCGGACTGATGAACCCTTCAATCCCCATATCATTTTCTTCAGCGACCACAGCGATCATCTGTTTCGCTGTATCCACTCCATAGATGACAGCCAACACTTCCCGCAGGTCGCCAGCTCCGCTGGTCTGCATCGACGTCTGACTCCCATGACGCAACTGGAATCGGACTTCAGGGTAGGCGAGAGCGTAATTCGTCACCACCCTGTCAATGTGGCGGCGTTCCGTGCGATCCGTCTTAAGAAATTTTAGACGTGCCGGAACATTATAGAAAAGGTTTTCCACCCGGACTACCGTGCCTGAGGGACCTCCTACCGGCTGCACTTCACCAGCCTCTCCGCCCTCCACCCGGAGGGCACCTCCCACCTCATCTTCTTTTCTGCGGGATGTTATTCTCATTTGGGAAACGGAGCCAATGGAAGACAAAGCCTCACCCCGAAAACCCAGTGTTGAGACTTTGAACAATTCATCCGCTGTGCTCAGTTTGCTGGTCGCATGCCGCACCGTGGTCAGAGATAAATCCTCCCTCGAGATGCCCGCTCCGTTGTCCGAGACCTCAATCAGCCCTTTCCCCGCCCCCTTTACTTGGATCTCAATCTCTCTGGCTCCAGCATCAAGAGCGTTTTCAATCAACTCTTTGACCACGGAGGCTGGCCTTTCTACCACCTCTCCTGCTGCGATTTGCGAGGCCACTTCATCAGATAATATCTTGATCGCCATGGGCATATTATACCGGAGGAGGAACCGGGTTGGAATCCATCAAGACCAGGAAAACGAGTTCCTGCTCGACTAAGCCATGATCGGATCCACCATCATGTATAATGCAGTCATGACATATACCACCCTCTTCTTCGACCTTGACGCCACGCTTTACCCAGCTTCAAGCGGGCTGTGGTTTAAGATCAAGGACCGGATTCATGAATTCATGATGGACCATTTGGGGCTGACAGAGCAGGAAGCGAGCAGCCTGCGTGAGGATTATTATCTGCAATATGGAACCACACTGGATGGGTTGATGCGCCATCACCATGTAGATCCTGAAGGGTACCTTAAGTTTGTGCATGATATCCCCTTAGAGAAATTTATCAGCTATTCCCCCGCCCTGAAAGAGATTCTGACCAGTTTACCTCAGGCATTATGGGTTTTCACGAATTCCGATCGTGAGCACGCAAAACGTGTCCTGAATATACTTAACTTAGAGCATGTATTCCAAGGCATCGTGGACGTCCACGCTCTGGATTTCGAGGCAAAACCTCATCCCAGGGCATACCGAAAAGCGCTCGCGCTCGCCAGGATCCAAACCCCTTCAAAATGCGTCCTCTTTGATGATTTATCTCAAAACCTGCTCCCCGCCAATGAACTTGGCTTTTACACAGTGATAGTCAACGAAAATAACCTGGATGATCACCCAGCTGATATTCACATCCACTCCTTACTTGATTTGCCCCACAAGCTGCCTATGTTATGGAAAGGTGAGGATTGAAAAGGAAACTTCACTCCCCTACTCCTCCCACATCCATCACTCAGCGGTGAATCCCTTCAGATCTGGTTCCATACCCACTTGATCCTATCCGGAGCAGACCAACTCTCACAGACTACCCCAAAATATACATACTTTTGACAATCTTCTTACTTCGTGTTAACCTCATTGTGCTATCTTAGATATTGAACCTCACCCGAATATGGAGCAAGCAATGAACAGAAAAACACGCATCCTGCTGGGAATTTTCGCTGGCCTAATAGTAATTGCAGGCAGCTTTTCAACAGGTTTGATTGTCGGTAATGTCTTTACTCCAGAAAGCATCTTGCCTGGGACCCTTATCGAAGGTAGGTCTCCAGAATCTTCAATATCACTTCCCAGTCAAACCACCCCATCAATGGAGGAAGAATCAACCAGCAGAGAAGAATTATTTGAACCCTTCTGGCAAACATGGGAAATCATTCATGAACAATATGTGGACCAGCCAGTAGATGAAGCATCCCTGATGAGGGGAGCCATTTCTGGCATGCTGGATTCCCTGGATGACCCTCACACCTCTTACATGGACCCCTTTCAATATGAACAGGCCAATATACCGATGAGCGGTGAATACGAAGGGATCGGCGCCTGGGTTGATCCAACAGGAAAATACCTCGAAATCATCAGCCCCATGCCCAATTCGCCTGCAAAAGAAGCGGGTTTAGAACCCGGTGACAAAGTCATCGAAGTAAACGGTGAAGACATGACGGGCATAGACGGAAACCTGGTCATCAAAGAGATTTTGGGACCCGCGGGGACGGATGTGGTGCTGACCATAGAAAGGGAAGGAGAACCTGAACCTTTTGATGTCACTGTCACCCGAGAAAAAATTACCATCCCCAGTGTGGAATATCGGATGCTTGAAGGTGAGAATATCGCCTATCTGCAGTTGATTACTTTCGGACAGGATACACGCGGTGATTTACGGGACGCATTACAAGACCTGCTATCCCAGGACCCGGATGGATTGATCTTTGATCTCAGGAATAACGGCGGTGGGTATTTACAAACCGCTGTGTCTGTTGCCTCAGAATTCATCGATGAAGGCGTCATCCTATATGAGGATTTCGGGGACGAGGAAGACATGAAAACATACCGGGCCCAAAGAGGGGGCTTGGCGACCGATATCCCTCTAGTGGTGCTAGTCAACGAGGGTTCAGCTTCCGCTTCTGAGATCGTTGCCGGTGCCATTCAGGATCTTGACCGGGGCGTGCTGGTAGGAATGACCACTTTTGGAAAAGGATCCGTCCAAAATTGGATTGAGCTTGACAACGAACAGGGCGCAGTCCGGGTCACGATCGCCCGCTGGTTGACTCCTGACAAACGCCAGATCCGCGAAAAAGGTCTCACGCCAAAATTTGAGGTGGAATTGACAGAAGAAGACATACAGAATGAAGAAGATCCCCAACTGGATAAAGCAATCGAGGTCATGAACGACCTCTTAGAAGAATAAGAGCAGGAAAGGTTACTATGTTTTATCTTAACCCCCAATATTTACTTTACATGGCTCCCGCTTTGCTGGTCATGTTCCTGGCACAGTGGTACGTGAAATCGACCTATCGCAAATGGGGCCAGGTGCCGGCCCGTTCCCGGATCAACGGCGCGGAAGCTGCCCAACGGTTGAAGTCATCCGGTGGATTGCACGACGTCCAGATCCAAAGCGTACAGGGCGAACTCAACGATCACTATGACCCCAGGAAAAAGGTACTCAAACTTTCTCGGGACGTTTCCCAAGGTCAGTCTGTCGCGTCTTTGGCGATCGCTGCCCACGAACTGGGCCATGCCATGCAGGACAAAGAAGGATACCTGCCTTTACAATTCAGATCCATGCTGGTTCCCGCTGTGAACATAGGATCCACCCTGGGCTGGATTCTGATCATGGTCGGTTTATTAATCAATCTTACAGGACTGGCATGGTTGGGTGTGGTCGCTTTCTCTGGGGGCGCGGTCTTCGCTCTCGCTACCCTACCTGTAGAAATTAACGCCTCAGCCAGGGCAAAGAAACTGCTTAACCAATCCGGTCTTATCCAAGGACAAAAGGAAAAAGAAGGTGTAAACAAAGTTCTCAATGCCGCTGCTCTGACCTATGTGGCTTCCCTATTCACCGCTGTGATGCAGCTTTTATACTGGATTTCACTGGTCTCTGGTTCTGGCGGCAGACGGCGGCGATAACCAGAACAGGGGGATTCGAGAGCGCCCTGAAGGGAGAGATGGACATGAAAAAGCCCGTGTGGATCATTGGATTACTGCTCCTGAGCATAACCTCTGCAGTAATTGGAGGGGTAAGTGGAGGCTACCTTACCTATACGAGGTTGGAGGGTCAGAAAACAGCGCAACCGCTATCCACTGAGACACCCCTCCCTACAAATTTACCACCTACATCAAGACCTGCCCCTACCCAAATACCAGCCTCGGATTATTCCACCACGATCACAGATGTCGTGGAAAAGACCTCCCCTGCGGTGGTCACTGTCGTGGTTAACATCCCAGGAGAAGTTAGCATCTTTGGACAGGCTCCCGATCAAGAGGGAAGTGGAAGCGGGGTGATTATCTCACCAGATGGGTATATCATCACAAACAATCATGTTGTGGAAAACGCCAAAGAAGTCGAAGTCATCCTTGCTGGCGGAAACAGATTCCCCGCAGAAATCGTAGGCACAGACGCGTTCGATGATTTAGCAGTTTTAAAAATCGATAGAGAGCAAGCATGCTTCCCGATCAAGTTTGGTAACTCAGAGATGCTCTCTCCTGGAGAAACGGTAATCGCCATCGGGTCACCCCTGGGAAAATTCCAGAACACGGTCACTGTGGGCGTGGTCAGCGCTACAGACCGCGATCTGCAGGTGAGTGCAAACTATCAGATGGAAGGCTTGATCCAGACGGACGCTGCCATCAATCAAGGAAATTCAGGGGGCCCTTTATTTAACATGAAGGGAGAGGTGATCGGCATCAATACCCTTATCGTCCGCGGGGGCGTTTCCACAGCGGCAGAAGGATTAGGATTTGCCATCCCTTCCAACAAGGCTAAAGTCGTCTCGGAGCAAATCATCCAGCAAGGATACTTTGCACGCCCATATCTGGGTATCAGGTGGGAATGGATCACGCCGGGGATCGCTGACGCCTACAGCCTTCCCGTGGAATGGGGTGCTTATATATCTGGCGTGGCCGAAAACACCCCTGCTGAGGAAGCAGGACTACAGGACGGTGACATCATCGTTCAATTTGGTGACCGGGAACTCAACGAAAATAACCCGTTTATCAACGCGCTGTATGACCATTCCCCGGGTGAGAAAGTTAATTTGTCTGTGATAAGAGAACAAGAAACTGTAGAAATTGAGGTCACCCTCGGAGAACAACCTGGGACTGATTAGTGAGCAGGCTGATTAGAATCATATTGGATAAAATTTTTTCCCCAACCCTCCTTCTTTTTTCTTGCTGAATAAACGCTTTGACCTTTTTATGAATGAGGACAAAGCGCACCTTCATCCCCCATCCTCAAACTGATTTCAGGACCCAACAGGTTAGAAACATAATAAAAATCTTTCATAATCCTTTCAATGATGTCAGGAAAACCCCAGAAAACCAATAAACCTCCCGGATAATATCCTCCAACTTCCCATCAAAATAAGTTTGAAAGAAAGAAGAACGCTCCTAGAAATGTTTGATGCTATAATCTCCCCATGCGAAAATTTATCATTGCCATAGCTATATTGTTCGGGATCGTTTTCATCGCTGGTCATTTCTCAGAAGTAGAACGGGTCTGGAACACCTTGCAAAGGGGAGATTGGCGTTACCTTCTCCTCAGCTTCATTCTGGTCTTTGCCTGGTTGGGAACCATCGCTGGTTCCTATAAAAAAATCTTTCATGCGGTCGGCATAGACGAAAAATTAACCCGCCTGGGGATCTTATCCGCTGCAGCCACCTTTATCAACACGGTCGCTCCCTCCGCGGGGATCGGGGGCATGACCATATTCATCACAGATGCCCAACAAAATGGGAAATCCGGGGCCCGGACGATGGTCGCTGGCGCCTTATACGTGATTTATGATTATCTGGGTTTCTTTTTCCTTCTGGGATTGGGCTTAATCGTCCTCTTCCGGCGGAATAATCTGAACTTGACGCAGATCATCGCCTCTGCCATTTTATTACTTATCTGCGGGGGAATGAGTTTCTTGCTTTACCTCGGCCTCAAATCTGAGGAAGCTCTTTCTGATGCCCTAGCCTGGTTAGCAAAAAAGGGAAACCGTTTCTTTCACATTTTCTCAAAAAAGGATCGCTTCTCTGTGCAGAACGCCCGGAATTTCGCTCACGACGCGGTGGAAGGGATCGCTGAGTTAAGGCGCACGCCCACCGATCTCATTTACCCGCTTCTTTTAGCCTTATCCAATAAAAGCATCCTTTTCCTGATCTTCTTTTTGATCTTCAGGGCCTTCCAGGTCCCTATCTCCATCGGCACCTTGGTCGCCGGGACCAGCCTGGCATATTTGTTCCGCATCGTTTCCCCTACCCCCTCGGGTGTAGGTGTGGTCGAAGGGCTGCTCACATTAGCGCTCCGTTCCATGTATGTTCCGGGAAATGATGCCCTGGTCATTACCCTCGCCTACCGGGGGGTGACATTCTGGTTTCCCCTCCTTATTGGAGGCATCGCATTTCGTTGGCTGGGATCCCCCAGTACATCTTAAGCATTTTAGGAAAAGCGTTCATCGCTGCGCTTATCTTTGACCTCATCTTTTACCCGATCGATCCACCCCGCTCTCACCCCCTCGGGCCGGTCAAAATATGGGACATAAGGTTTCAGATCGAGAAGGGGCGTTTGATCGATCACATCCACGTTTTCAATTTCCAGTACATTCCCCTGGATTTTCAGGAGTTTCACTACAGATAACCCTATGGGATTGGGTCGTAAGGGGGCCCTGGTAGCGAACACCCCCCTTTCTTGGTCATCCAAAAAGGGTGTTACCGTCAATTTATACTCTTCCACACGATCAAAATCATAGATGAGAATTAAATGGGAGAATCCGTCTAAGTCATTTAAGCCGGATTGGAATTGGGCTTGGATCACGACCTTTCCCTGCACACCCTTTGCAGCGCTGGGTTGAATAGGCATACCTGTCGCTTTTGTAAAAGGGCTTAATATCCTCCCTATGGGTAGATATTCAACAGTATCGATCGCCACATTTTCCTCCCGTAATGCAGTATGTCCTTTTCCCTGATAGACAACAGCTGAAGATTATTCTTATCAGATTGAAGACTGAAGGACCAAGCGGACCCCAGCGTGATGAATTTGAGAAAAATTTCCACCCTGACTGAGAACCTTAAAAACAGCTGGTATGTCTTCAACCACTGATCCAGCCAACAAATCGACCCCGTAGTCATGCAGCACCGGGCTCAAGGGAGTGGTCGGACCTAAAATGATCACATAAGCATCAGATTTGCACAGCTCTAAGAGTTCATTCAAAGTCCCGTTGATAAATGTCATCCCAGTAATTGCTACCACATCGGCCTCCGGAAGGATATCGGGGGCTGCCTTGGCCGGCAGATCAACCCCTTTGGGGTCCAAATCCAGGACATAAAAATCTTCTACCTCTTCTTGAACACGACTCACAAATGGAAAATGACCGATAAGGGCCACTCTCTTCCCTTTCCCCCGCCGGATAATCGCTTCCGAAGCGTTCTCTTCCACCCATCTCTGGGGTTGATGGTCAATCAGAGCGTTGATAGCGGCACAACCCAGACTCCGCCTGATAGGGATCTCAGATTTAATCCAGCGAGCCATTTCAAGTCCTGAGTACGTCTCCAATTCTCCCGCTTCCGGGATCGCTGATGATCCATCGTGAGTATGTTCCGTGGGGAGTGAGGTCGCCAAACCGCACTGCTCACCGCTGCCCTTCTCAGCAACCACCGCGGTCCAGCGCAGACCAATACGAACTTTTTTTACCTTCCGGTCCATCAGCGTGTTGAGAATATCATCTGTTAAATTCATACCGCTCCTGTCCTTTTCCTGACCATACTGTCTTGGGATGGGCACCCTCAGAAAGACACCCTCCTGAGATCCAGGCAAGAAACCATCAAAACGTGACTTTCCCGAACGGGAAAATCCATGGCCATATGTTCGCAGAAACTCAAATCCTTTTTGAAAAATGTCTGAATATATTATATGATCTTTTCAGTACCCCATCGATCAAGTATTCGCCTTGGGGACCCAATGGCAATTCGGGCATGTCCAAAAAAAAACATTCCAAAATGCCGTTGAAGTTAACATATAAATGCTCCCAACCCCCTTCCCAAAAAGCATGTACTATGAGACAAGATCAGCCATAAACGAATTTGACCAAAAGCGTCTCCCACGGTATAATGTCAAGCTGTAGTTGAGCAGGTTGCAAGAAGGAGGCGATTGGAATGCCAAAGAGAACATATCAACCGAAAAAACGACGCAGAGCACGCAAACACGGATTTAGGGCTCGTATGAAAACAAAAGGTGGCCGGAAGGTGCTTAAACGCCGGAGAGAAAAAGGCCGCCATAAACTCGCCCCCAAGGCAAACAATCACGTGAAAAAAACGAACTGGAAGGCCTAGCTCTGCGGCAAGACAAGAATATATCGAGTGAAACGTAATTTTCGACTTACAAGCTCCATCGATATCCAGCGGGTGCGGCGCTATGGTTCCTCAATTGCCCACCCGCTTCTTGTTTTATATTTCTTAGATAAGGATCAGAAGAGGACGCTCTTTGCGGTTTCCGCAGGGAAGGCAGTTGGCAAAGCGGTTAACAGAAATCGCGCCAAACGTTTAATACGGGCAGCGCTCCAAGACTTAATCCCCCAAATCAAAGATGGATGGGATATCGTCATTGTGGCCCGGAAACCATTGGCCTCTGCGAATTGTCAAAAAACCAAAAAAGCGTTAGAATCTCTTTTCAAGAAAGCGAATTTGTTACATCAAGCAGATGAAAACTGAGACAAGGGTCACAAACAAACCTATCCACCCCCCAGAAAACCAGTATCCCCTGGATGAGATTGAAATCTCTTTCCAGACCTTACCCCGTATCCCTTTCTTAGCACTTATTCGTCTTTATCAGAAGTTCATTTCCCCCGCCATACCAGGTAACACATGCCGTTTCTACCCCACCTGCTCACATTACAGTTATCGGGCCATTTACAAATATGGCGTGCTGCGCGGCAGCCTGCTTGCCATCTGGCGAGTGTTACGATGCAACCCTTTCACATCAGGCGGCCATGACCCCGTTCCTTGACAACTATTGAAAAAGAAACCATGCATATGAAAAAATATTTAATCCTCATTCTCCTCATACTTTCTCTATCTCTCACCGCCAGCGCATGCAGCGGAAGAAGGCTTTCCGCGTCTGGCTGGCCTGGTCTGACCACAGATCAAGAGACAGCGTATCTGGCCGCGGCTCAGCACGTTTACGCGGTAAACTTGAATAACGGCACACTGCGCTGGAAATATCCCTCAGAAGCTGATAACGATGCTACGTTCTTTGGGGCCCCAGGGCTGACTGACGATGGACAACTTATCGTCACCAGCTATGACAGTAATGTATACAGTCTGGATCCGGACACTGGAAACGAAAACTGGTCATACACAGAAGCGGAAGACCGCTTCATCTCCGGCTCCCTGGTGACCTCGCAGGGGATTTTCACGGGCTCCGCAGACCATAACCTGTACGCGTTGGACTTCCAGGGAAACCAGCTTTGGCCCCCATTTGAGACCCAAGAGCAGATCTGGGCTCTTCCCAACACAACGGAAGACTGCGACTGCATTTACCTGGCTTCCATGGATCACCATCTCTATGTGATTGATATTGACGATGGATCTCTGCGTTGGCAGACAGAAGATTTAGGCGGACCCATTGTCAGTAAACCATCCCTATCTGAAAATAACACCGTCTTTGTGAGCACATTCGCCAACGAAATCCTGGCAATTGGCCCTGAAGATCATGACGTGCTGTGGCGTTTTGAAACCAAAGATTGGGCCTGGGCCAGCCCAGTTCCGGATGGAGATCAAGTCTATGCCAGTGATTTATCCGGCACATTCTATGCCCTGAATCAGGAAACCGGGGAGTTGGAATGGCAGATCCAGCCGGGGGGAAGGATTGTTTCCGCCCCACTTATCACCGAAGAGAAGATCTACTTTGGCACAGATGAAGGAGCCTTCATCCTCACAAGCAAGGATGGAACCATCCAAAGGAATCAAACCTTAGAAGGCAAGCTGTACACCAGCCCGGTTCACGCTGGCGACCTTATCCTCATCGCCCCCACCGACAATGAAAGCCTCTTGATCGCTTATGGTGAGGACGGGGTCAAGCGATGGGACTTTTCCCCTTCTGAGTAACTGATCCGAGTTGTGGAACGTTTAGAAAAACATTAGTCACTAAAAAATGGAATAAACTATGTGGGATGCATTTATCACCTTCATGATCAACATCTTATTGTATATTTACAACCTGGTCGGCCAGAATTTCGGCTTGGCCATCATCCTCTTTACCATCCTGGTCCGCCTGCTTATGTACCCCTTAACTGCTCGTCAGGTAAAGAGCAGCAAAGCGATGCAGGATCTCCAAAAATCAAAAAAGTGGCAGGATATCCAGGAAAAGTACAAGGATGATAAAGAGAAACTGGCCCAGAAACAAATGGAAGTTTACCAGGAGATGGGCATCAGCCCCTTTGGATCATGTTTGCCGCTTCTTCTCCAATTTCCAATCATCATCGGCCTTTATCAAGCCATCATCCGCACCTTGGCAGTGACCCCCGTGCAGCTGGTGAACCTTTCCAAACATATCAATGACGGCGCTCAACTCATCCCCATCAACAGCCAATTCCTGTGGATGGAACTAAGTGAGCCGGAAAGATTGCAGATATTTGGACTTGGGGTGCCCATTTTGGCCATCCTGGTCGTGATCACATCTTACATTCAAACGAAAATGGTATCCACCAGCGCCCCTGGAGATGATGGTGGTCAAGGAGCACAGATGAGCAAAGCGATGAGTCTGTATATGCCCTTTTTCATGGGCTACCTTGCTCTGACCTTCGCCTCTGGCTTGGCCCTGTACTTCATCGCCACGAATTTGACAACGATCGCTCAATATGTGATCCTGGGACAGGGAGATTTTAAAAACCTGATCCCAAACTTTTCATCATCATAACGGAAATCTCCTATCCCAAGATAACCCGCGAAGAGGTGTTATGGATAAAAGTCGTGCCACACTGGAAGTCATCGCCCAATCCGTGGATGAAGCCATCCAAAAAGGTTTGAACGAATTGGGTTTACCCCGAGAAGCTGTTGAAGTGGAAGTGCTGGACGAGGGAAGCCAGGGGGTATTGGGTATTGGTTCCCGGCAAGCCCGGGTCCGGATTTCATTAAATACGCCTGAGAGCCAACCAGAAAAAGCAGAAGCAAAAGAACAACCTCTGGATGAAGAATCAGACGAAGAATCAAAAGAAGCTGCTGTCCTGGCTTTAGCCGAACAGGTCGTCAACGAACTTCTTGAAAAAATGAACATCTCCGCCAATGTCTCGGGCGAATTAGGTGAGAAAAGCGACAACTTACCCTATCGGCCCCTCAAAATCGATATCACCGGGAAAGATCTCAGTATCCTGATTGGCAAACGAGGAAAAACACTGAACGCTTTGCAATATGTAACCCGATTGATCATGGGCAAAGAATTAGAACGCGGAATTCCTCTAACCATAGACGTGGAAGGATACCGGAAGAGAAGAGAAAACCAGGTCCGCCAATTAGCCCAACGGATCGCTCAGCAAGTCGCTCAAACCCAACATCGTCAAGCGTTAGAGCCCATGCCCCCCAATGAGCGTCGGTTTGCCCATCTTGAATTGAAAGATCATCCCGATGTCTACACAGAAAGCACCGGAGAAGATCCAAACCGAAAGGTAGTTGTTTATCCTAAACAGTAATCAAATATGCCAGCCTATTAAACACGGGCAGGGATCCCTGCCCGTGTTTTCTTTTAATTTTTAAGGTAAAACCAGGTGCGCACTCTTAATGTCCCACCGATATTATGAGAGGGAGCCCGCTTCCCCGCATCATCCCAGCTGACCGCCCCTGCAGCCTCGAAAGGGAAGGTCGTTTCAGGTATAATGCAAACATGAACAGATTGGCAGAGAATGATGTCATTGATTACCTTGTCCTGGGTCATATCACTCAGGACATTACACCACAGGGGAGCCACTTAGGAGGAACAGCAGCTTACGCATCATTACTCGCTCATCGAATGGGATTAGAAGTTGGATTAGTTACGGGTGCCAGCGATAAGATCTCACTTTCCAGATTAGAGGGTGTACGGATCCATAAATCAAGCCATCATCTAACCACGACCTTTGAAAACCATTACACGACCAACAAACGCGTTCAATACCTCTCGCAAATCGCTCCCCCTCTCAGCTACCAGGATATACCTCCTTCCTGGCGGAGAGCACCCATTGTCCATCTCGCCCCTGTGGCCAAGGAAATTCATCATGAAATGATCCATAAATTCTCTGATTCGTTTCTGGGCATCTCTCTTCAGGGTTGGCTGCGCCAATGGGATCAAAACGGAAAAGTTTCCCCCTCACCGTTGAATTTTTCTCTTCAAACCTGTCCACCCACTTCTGCTGTCATCTTGAGCCTTGAGGACGTTGGAGGCGAAGAAGACTGGGTTTTTCGGTACGCTCGTCAATGTCCACTTCTTATCGCGACCCGGGGGAAAGAGGGTGCTGACATCCATATCCAAGGACATGTCCATCATATCCCCACCTCCCCCAAAAAGGAACTTGACCCCACCGGAGCCGGAGACATTTTTGGCTGTGCCCTTTTCATTCACTATGTCAAACAAGGAGCGCTGCTGGAAGCGGCCCAGTTCGCCACCAAATTAGCGGCCGCATCAGTGAAACGTCCGGGTTTAAAGGGCGTGCCGAGCAGGACGGAAATTCAATCTCTTCAAAAGGTTTTCTAAATCATGGGTAAAATTTATACGATCGCAAATCAGAAGGGGGGTGTTGGTAAAACAACAACCACAATCAATCTCGGTGCTTACCTGGCATATTACGGTCAACGGGTGTTATTAGTGGATGTAGACCCCCAGGCCAACGCCACCTCCTCTTTGGGCATAGATAAACATGACATCAAGGGGGGAACCTATGAAGCTATCTTGGAAGATACCAGCATACGGCAGTATATCCTTCACAACCCCCGGCTGAAGCTCTCCATCCTTCCCGCTTCCCCCGATTTAGCAGGCGCAGAAGTGGAGTTGGTCAATGAAGTCGGCCGCGAGAGCCTTCTGAAACGGACCCTGGTTCCCTTACACGAAGATTATGACTACATCCTGATCGACTGTCCCCCTTCCCTCGGACTCTTGACATTAAACGGGATCGTTTCTGCCAAAGATGGCATCCTCATCCCTGTCCAATGTGAATATCTGGCCATGGAAGGATTAGGTCAGTTAACCTCGACCATCGACCGGGTACAAAGGGCCTTAGCCCCAGACCTGGAAATCCGGGGGGTGATATTAACCATGTTCGACGGCAGAACGAACCTGGCCAGCGATGTGGTCAAAGAAATCAAGAAACATTTCCCCGAACAAGTTTTTGACTCCGTGATCCCCCGGAGCGTTCGGCTTGCAGAAGCACCCTCGTATGGGCTTCCTATCTCCCTCTACGCCACATCCTCCAAAGGCGCCAAGGCCTATCAAGATCTGGCCAAGGAAATCATGCTGGGAGATGGATTGCGCGTTCCTGAGGTATAATACACACGTTCATGAAAGACTTAAAATAACTCATCCAGCACAGGGAAGACTACCAAGTTATGGCTAAAAAACGTCCTGGATTGGGTAAAGGGCTCGAAGCCCTGATCCCTTCCAAATCTTCTGAAGACGAATTTGTAGAGCAATCCGGCGTCATGGAAATTCCCGTTGAGGCCATCAACTCAAACCCCCACCAACCACGGCGAGGCTTCAATCACGATGAATTGCGGGAATTGGCCGAGTCCATTCAAGAACACGGCATCATCCAACCCCTGGTGTTGCTTAAACGGCAAAGCGGGGAGAAAGAATTCAGTTTGATCGCCGGCGAAAGGCGTCTAAAAGCCGCAAAAATGGCCGGCCTGGAAACCGTCCCTGCTATCTTGCGGGAAGCCTCAAACCGGGATCAACTGATTGTGGCCTTAATTGAGAACGTTCAGCGAGCTGATTTGAACCCCCTGGAAACGGCTTCCGCCTATCAGAAGTTATCCCGGGTTTTTGAATTATCCCATCAAGAAATCGGAGCGCGGGTTGGAAAAAGCAGAACCACGGTCACCAACACCCTGCGACTCCTTGATCTGCCGGATATCGTCCAACAAGCCTTGAGAAACGGCCAGATAAGCACCGGACACGCTCGTGCCTTACTTTCCCTGCAAAACACCAAATCACAGGCAGCTGCGCTGCAGACGGTCCTTACCAAGGATCTGAATGTCAGACAAACTGAATCCCTTGTTAACCGGTTACAGGGAAAGAAAAAAGAAAGAAAGCGGGAACGGGAAACCCAGTCACCGGAGATCCAGGATATCCAGGATCAGCTGCAGTCCACCCTGGGGACGAAGGTCCGCTTGAAACAAAACAAATCCGGAAATGGGACCATCACGATCCATTACTACTCTGAAGAGGAACTCAACTCCCTCCTGGACCTTTTCATGGAAGATTGATATCAAACAGGGGGAGAAACGAATGAATAAACAGAAATGACTACCCACATCCTCAGCAACGGGAAGATTTACACCTCTGACCCAACGCGCCCCAAAGCCTGGGGCCTGATCATCGAAGATGGTATGATCACAGGTCTCCTCCATCAGGAACAAGATATGGGGACCCGGAGTGATGTCAAACATGAAAACCTTGATGGCAAAACCGTATTGCCCGGTTTCACGGACGCGCACATCCACCTTAAACAATACGCCTTAACATTAAAGAAAGTTGATTGTGAAACGGACACGAAAAACGAGTGCCTGCAGCGCGTCGCGGCCAGGGCAAAAAAGCTGGAGCCCGGAACTTGGATTCTGGGACATGGTTGGGATCAAAACCGGTGGGAGGAGGGTTATGGGTCACGGGAGGAACTGGATGAGTTTGTCCCGCATCATCCAGTCTATCTGACCGCGAAATCGCTTCATGCAGCCTGGGTCAACTCCGCAGCCCTCACCTCAGCCCATGTCAACAAGAATACACCTGATCCACAAGGCGGGAACCTTTCCCGGGATCGGAAAGGAAAGCTTACAGGGTTATTGTTTGAAAACGCCATCCCTCTGGTCACGGATCATATTCCCCCGCCCAGCCTCCCAGAGACGATCCGGGCCCTGCAGGACGCCCAACGGTCTCTGTGGAGCATGGGAGTGACGGGAGCGCATGATTTCGACCGCCATTTGAGTTTCGCCGCCCTTCAAGAATTACAGGGCAACGCAGACCTGAAGCTGCGGGTGACGAAACACATAAACATCCAGAAATTGAATGCGGCAGTTGATATCGGTCTCAGAAGCGGCTTCGGAAATTCCATGCTCCAAATCGGGGGTATCAAAGCCTTCGCAGACGGAGCTTTGGGGCCGCAAACCGCAGCCATGCTCACACCTTATGAAGGGGGCGAGAGCCGGGGTGTGCTGCTTTTGCCTGCGGAGGAAATCGTCCAAAAAGGCATCCTCGCCGTCCAAAACGGGCTCAGCCTGGCAATCCACGCTATAGGGGACCGTGCCAATCGTGAGGTGTTAAATGCCTACGAACAAATTCGCGCTTACGAAGAGAGACATCACCTCCCCCCTCTCAGGCACCGGATAGAACATGTACAGGTGCTTGACCCCGCAGATTGCGATCGGCTGAGCAGATTGGGAATCATCGCCTCTATGCAGCCCATCCACGCCACCTCTGACATGGAAACCGCCACGCGTTATTGGGGAGCCCGAACCCAATATGCATACGCATGGCGGACCTTGTTAGATCACCGCACCCCCCTTGCTTTCGGATCAGACGCCCCGGTAGAATCCCCTGACCCTTTCCTGGGAGTTCACGCAGCAGTCACACGCCAAACGCCCTCTGGAGAACCGGCCCCTCACGGTTGGAGGCCGGAGCAGCGGATATCCTTGGAAGAAGCGCTGGAAGCCTATACAACAGGCGCTGCTTACGCCGCTGGACAGGAAGATCGGGGCGGCAGACTCAAGCCCGGATACTGGGCGGACCTCATCGTCTTAGAAAAGGACCCCTTCTCCTCCCCCAGCAAAGACCTTCTCTCCACCCACCCCCTGGCCACCATGGTCAACGGGGAGTGGGTCTGGCGGCTTGAATCATCATAGTCATAAGGCTCAAGCCTGAATTGTCCGTGGTGTCTGATAGTACGGGTTTGAGAGTGGAGTGCCGGGAGAAAACTGCTACCGCAGTCGACGGATATCCCCTTCTCTGATAGTAACCCCCTCCCTATCCAAATGCTCCAGGAAGTCCAACATATAACGACGGCTGGAGTCAAAATAATCCCTGGCTTCCGCCACCTTGATGGTATCCTTTTCCTCCAACCATGCCTTAATGTCCGCAACCATCTTTTGGTATGTTTCCCGCCTGAAGACAACTTCCGTGGAAACCGGTTTCAATTCACCCAGAGAAATCAATGCGCTATAAACCTCTTCTCCCACAGCTTCCAAGCATCGATCGACGGTGGGAGGTGAAGTTGGGCTGCGCTGAAATTTTGCCATCAGCGATTCGATTTGTTCTTTCTGATCAGCGTTAAAACGTATCTGGTGAGAAGGCAAAGCGACAAGAGGCCCTTTTTCGGTCAAACGATTCTCCTGAGACAATGTATGTAAAGCAGCCTGAAAGACATCTTCTGAAAAAGTTGATTGGCTTCTCAACTCCTCCCTTGGCATCCCCAGACGGAGCGGGAATGTCTCATGATAACGTTCCACCTCGGAAATTAATCCCGTCAGGACGTTCTCCCAGTAATCCGGGTCCGCAATCAGCTGGTCCTGTTCCCCTCCATCATCAATGAAAATCGCAGCATCCCCCTGAGTTAGACGGTTCAAAGCTTGAGCTGCGGTCTGGGGATCAATGCTGGATTGGATGATTAACTCTCGGCGGTTAAGGACACCTGAACGCTGGATGATCTGCCGTAAAATGTCCTCAGGATCCCCACCAGACAAGGCCCGGAGATGATTCAAAACTCCTTCGTCAAACCGTTTATGCCGGTAAGCTGGCTGCGGATCAAGGACGATCCCCCCTCCCATGGTTTCAGACGGAGAGGGACGGCGCAGAATATAACGATCCCCCCGCAGCGTCACTAAAGCCTCCTCTAATTCCAACTGCAGCCATCCCGTTTGACCCGGCCGCAATTCTTCGTCTCCCAACAACCGGATCCGGGCCATGACTTCATCCGCCCCGATAAAGAGCTTTGCCGGGGTATTGTGGGTAAGTGGTTTCAACACTTCAGTCAACAGTTTAAAGCGGACATCGATCCGCCTTGTCGGCTGATAATCTCCAGGATGCGCCACCACATCTCCCCTCTCAAGGCCATCGACATCTACCCCGGAGATATTGATCGCTGTCCTGCTCCCGGGAAATGCCTTTTCAACCTCCTTATTATGAACCTGAAGACCGCGAATACGGCCGATGGTCCTCTCTGGGAGTATGGTGATCTCATCCCCGACCTCCAGTTTTCCATCCAGCAGCGTCCCGGTGACTACGGTGCCAAATCCAGAGATTACAAACGCCCGATCGATCGACAAACGCGCTCGCCCCAGATCTGGGCGGGGAGGGCGCCGGGAAAGCGTTTCCCCCAATACCTTTACCAATTCCTCCACACCTTCCCCTGTCTTCCCTGAAACCCGCAGGATGGGGGCTTCCGCCAATGTCGTCCCCTGCAAACTTTCCCGCAGATCCATCTCCACCAAATCCAACCAATCCGGATCATCCACCACATCCACTTTGGACAGGGCCACTACCCCATCCTCAATACCCAAGAGATCCACGATCGCCAGGTGTTCTTTCGTCTGGGGCATCACCCCTTCATCTGCAGCGACCACAAACAAAACGGCATCAATCCCGCCGATCCCCGAAAGCATATTTTCAATGAAATCCCGATGGCCGGGAACATCGATGATGCCAACTTCCTCACCGCTTCCCAACGTCAAAGAATCAAAACCAAGGACAATGCTTAATTCGCGTTCTCTCTCCTCCCGCAAGCGATCTGGGTGAGTTCCCGTGATGGCTTCAATCAGGGTCGATTTTCCGTGGTCTACATGGCCTGCAGTGCCGATAATATGCATAAATTTTCTCGATGTCTTCCATCATACTTATCTGTATGATGCGGTTTTCCCAACCGACATGGTTCAGAGCTTCAGCTTGACAAACACCGATTAACGAATGCTGTCCATAAACTCTTCATGATTTGCTACCCATTCCCGGATTAAGGACAATAAAGCCTGCATCTGTTTTTCCAATTGACTGCTCAACTGGCGTATTTGATCATGCATCTCTTGAGCGCCGTCTTCCAATATCGTCAACCGTTCACCCAGTTCCCTGTTTTGGCGTTCGATCTCACTTCTATGCTCGTTCTGGGTTAATGTGTAGTTAGTCCACCGCTTCTGATCGTCTGCCTTGAATGAGGTCCACTCTTGGCGGAAACGTTCCTCCGCCAAGCGCTGCATTTCTGTAATCTCATTTATACGTCGTTCTACCTGCTCAGCAAGATTATCTACCTTTTCTTTCGTGCGTTTCACGACTTGATGCGTGGAATCCAGCTTGCGGACCTGGTCCGTAACCTCATCCGCCCTTCTTTCAAAATCTGAAAACCGGGCTTTCCAATTCTTCCATTTTTTCTCTCGTTCCGCAGCTGCCAGCGTATGCTGTTCGATAAATTCATCTTGCTCTTTCCTCAATTCCCGCCTGATGCGCTCCAAATCTTCCACCCGGGTAGTGAGTTTCTGAAGGTCCGCTTCCCGGACATCCAACCGACCCCTTTGTTCATCCAAACGCTTTCGGATCGCAGTCACCTCGCCCTGAACATCCGTAATCCGCTTTAACTCTTGTTGGCGCTCTTCTTTTGCGAGACGCATCTGCCTTTTCTGTTCTTCAGATTCCCGCTGCAGAGTATTAATGTCTTTTTGAACGTCCCCTACGGTATTGTGAAGTTTGTTCTCCTCTTCGATCCTGAGGGACATCTGCCTTTCGATTTCTTCGACTTTCGAGAACTCTTCACGCAGGGTTTCCACCTGCGTCTCTTGACCCTGGATCTGGGTACGAAGCACCTTTTTTGTTTCCCGTATCCATCCCTTAACTTCTTTTTCAAAATCCTTTTCTTTTCGACCCTGTTCTACGCGAAATCCAGCCAACTCATCATCCAAATCATCCACGCGAGTTAACGCCATTCGCAATCTGGTGACCTCGCTGTCTAACTCCTTATTTTTTTTATCAGCAGCATCCAGCTTGCCTTCCAAGGATAAAATTTTATTTTCCAGATCCTTAATCTTTTTACTGTCTTTTCGATGCTCATCATCAAGCCATTCCACTTGTTTTGTAAGCTGTTCGAGATCCATGACCAAAACTCCTATTTTGAAAGCAAATCAAGCAAGGTGATTATAGCACGGCAGGAAAATACTTCACCAGCTCATGGTCAGCGAAAATTAACCCTTAGAATTGTAAGATGTCCGCCACGGGAGACACCCACCCTAAAAGGAGATGGGGCACCAACCCCGTCGCCAATAATATCAGGCAAATCAACAGGATGGTTGCCGTCGTAACCCCGAACGGCTCCTCACTTTCAAAACGTTCTCGGCTCCGTCCGCTGAGAATGGATAAGGTTCGGATCCCACCGATCAGCAGCCCCAGGTTTCCGATAAAAAACAACCCCCCTGACCAGGATGGGGTCCCCTGCAACATCGTCCCCAGCGACCAATGCAGTGGGAACCCCCCTGCGAGGGGCAAACCCGCTAGCGTGAAAATTCCACCCAGCAAACCCAACGAGGTGATAGGGGCTGTCCGAGCCAAACCCTCCAGGTGAGGGTAATCAAGTACCCCCACCTTTTTTTGGAAGGAAGAAAGGGCTAGGGACCAAATCCCCAGAGCCAACCCCTGGATGAATAGCATCGCGAAATAAACCTGGGTTCCATCTGGTTGTAAACTAAAAGCGACCAGGGAACGACCCAGCTCAACAATCACCCCTACCCCCATCATGCGTCCCACATGGGTGACGAAAACTGCAGCAACCCCTCCAATGACGATCATCATTAAACCAACCCATTGGATAACTCCCAAGGCATCGATCCATTCCAACACCCAATGGGATTGCGATAGATATTTCAAAGCGAACAACAACACACCATTGATATAAAAGAAGAAAATAAACCCAGCCAGAAAGGGAGGATTCTCCTCAGCGGTCATAGAGATCCAGCTCGTGAAAGGAAAAATCCCCAACAGGAAAGAAAAGCCCAAGCCCATGAGCACCATGGTGCGCTCGATCAGCGCCTTGTCTACCGTTTCCAGGTCAACCCAGCTCAATAACCACGCTGCAAATAGGATACAAATCGTGCCTAAAATTTGATAAACCAAGAAACGCAGCGCTCCACTTGTGGGAGGGGCCTCAGATGGGGAGAGCAGGATCACAGATAGCATCGTTAAAAACCCAAAGAAGATAGCTGCATAAAAGATGGGTTCTACCGTATATCCCGTGATCACCAAAGCAATTGATATCAAACCCAAGGGAAAAAGTTTAGTAGGGATGGATCCTGCAATACCTAATAAAAACCAAAATGCTAGTAACAGATAAATAAGGAGCAGGAGGGGACGGTCCGCATTTTCCAGCAGTAAACGGCGACCAAAAAAAACCAGCTGACCCTTCACCTCCCCACGCAGAGGACCAACAATGAAGGTTTCATCAATGGGGAGTATGCCAGCCAGGAGAGCAAAAAACAGCGCGCTGCTCAAACCCATCCAGCGAATAAGGAGGGGCTTATTGGAAAGCAATAAGAGCCCAAAAGCAATGACCGAGGGCAGGACAATCCAGAGCACAGGGGCGTTCATTCCCTGACCTCCAGGGTAGATATGTTTAATACATAAGAACCCAACAAAGCTAATCCTAAATGATTTGCAGCTAAGAGAGCTGTCATGAAAACGGAGGCTTCAACAGTTGCATAGAGGATTTCAAAACCCGATAAAATCGTCAACAAACTAACGATGATACGCGTCGATTGAACAGCCAGCCCCAGATGAATCATCCCCATTCCAAGCAGCAACAAGCCTCCTAAAACCTGCTGCTTCGTAGCTCCAATAAACCAGTTCATTATCTGTGGGAAAAAGGAGGAAATGGACAGGGCAGCCAAGACCGCAACCAGGCAGCGGAATAATTTATTTGGGAGTTGGCCGGAATCCTGGGTGACTTTCCAGCCATCGGAACTCAAATAAGAAACACTCAATACAGCCACTGCAAACCATCCAGCCACCGCTTTGATCAACGCACGTTCCAAAGACCAACTTTCCAGAATCAACACTGTCACACCCCCATACTGGAGAAACAATA
>JAGXKM010000094.1 GCA_018335275.1 Anaerolineales bacterium
TTTTAGACTCATACCCATATATTATACCTCTTTCCTCGTTATCCCATGGGGTGTTCCATAGTCTTCCCCCCCAGGATATGTACATGTAGATGAGGGACTTCCTGATGAGCATCAGGACCGTTATTTATGATTAACCGGTATCCCGAGCGGTGGATATCGAACTTTTCAGTCAAAGTGCCAATCACAGAAAACATATGTCCCATCAATTCCTGATCTTCTTCCTCAAGATTCTGAACGCTCTCAATGTGTTTATTGGGGATGACAAGAAGATGCACCGGGGAAACTGGGTTGATATCATGAAACGCAGTGACCTGATCATCTGTGTAGACTTTGTCACTATCTATCTCATCGTTGATGATTTTACAGAATATACAATCCGGCATTCAAGACCTCCTTTGACCTCACTGCCCTCAATAATCTCACATACGCTCCCAGATCATTATAAATCATGCCTGGACCACCCCTTTCAACCCCTTCTCAGTCAGTGAAACAAATTTTACTGGCGTGATTTGATTCCAAAGATCCTGCCCTGAACTCGTTTCAACCCGCAGATAATTTCCCGTCAAACCGTACATTTTCCATCTTTGGCCGTCCTCCCGGGAGGAATTTTCCCATAAGACCCGTTTCTTGCATCCCAGAAAAGATTCCCGATATGCACGCGCTGAGGCAGCCACAGCTTCCCTGATCAAAGCATTTCTTTCTTTACGGATGCGGTGATCCACTTGATCAGGCAGCCTGGCTGCTTTTGTCCCGCGGCGTTCCGAATATGTGAAAACGTGCGCGTCTGCAAACCCCATTTCTTTGACAAAAGATAAACTTTCCAAAAACTCTTTCCCCGTCTCCCCGGGAAACCCAACCATGATGTCCGTGGTGATGGCCATCTCGGGGACCACTTTCCTCACCAGGTTGATCAACTCCCTGTACTCAGCGGGTGTGTTCTTCCTCGCCATCCTCTTCAGGGTCTCCGCACATCCCGATTGCAGGGGCAGGTGCATTTGGCCAGCCACGCGATCTGAGGTGAACATCTCAATCAGCGGTAGTTCTACATCCCAGGGTTCGAGGGAAGAGACACGGACGCGGGGAATGTCCGTTTCCTCTAAAATCGCTTCCAGGACATGAACTAATTCAAGGCCCCCTTCCAGATCATCCCCCCAAGAACCCAGCTGGACCCCGGTCAGGACCACCTCCTGAGCACCGCCCCGTGCAGCAGCACAGACCTGTTTTAGGATACTGGAAAGGGGCACACTTCGCCCCTCCCCCCGCGCCAAAGTGGTGATGCAGTATGTGCAGCGATGGTCACAACCATCCTGCGCTTTTATGAATGCTCGCGTCCGTAAACGGGAACCTGGGATCAATTCTCGCTGCAGCAGTTCCTGGTCAAAGACCCGGGGTGATAGGCCCAGAACGCTAGAAACCAGATCTTCCTTGTCAGCATTGGGGATCACTCGCGTCTGATCCGTCAACTCTCTTGCTTTCTCAGGCTCAAGCGTTGCCCAACACCCGGTAGCTATGATCTCTTTAGCTCCCTTTCGAGCGAAACGTCGGATCTTTTTCCTTGAATCAGCTGCCGCGGCTGCCGTCACCGTGCAGGTGTTGACAACAGCCAGGTCAGCATCTGCAGGATCACCGGTAAGGATGTGACCTTGCGCTCTGAATTTTTGGGCATAGGACTCAAGTTCACTTTGATTGAGACGGCAGCCCACCATATCGAGATAAATTTTCATGGGAATCGTCCAAACCTACGAATAATGTTCGTTCCCTTTCAGGTGAAGGGACAAATACGATCACGGCCTGAAGACCACAAAGTTATCAAAAATAATATCAACGCCAGGTTCCTCAAACGAACCAGCGATCAAACCCACATCCCCTTCCCAGAATGTGTTATCCTCTGTCTCTGCTACGAATTCTCCATTCACCGCCAATGTCAATCGGGATCCATCGCACAACGCCAGAATGTGATTGGTTTCCGATCCTTGATGGATAAATTTTGATGGATACATTTGATCGGGCTCTATCAGAGTTTGCCTGCCGTTCTCCACCTTGCCAATCCCATAATATCCGTCACTGCTGATGATAAAAAAGTAGAAATTCCTCATGTCTTGATAACGACATAATATCCCAAAATTATTGTTGTCCGGCCCCCCAATCCTTTTCGCATCAACCTCTATGCGGACATCGGTAAAATGTAAACCCGGATTTGCCCAATAATCAGCATTGCTGTCATTGACATAGATCCGGTACTTACCGCCGTCATAATCCGTCATTCCCTCGGCCTGTCTGACCCGGTCCCATTGACTGGTAGGATCTTCAAAAGAATCCTGGAACAATAAAGCTCCTGCCTCCCCCGGCATCGTTCGAAAATCCTCAGGGAAAATTGAGGGACGGCAAGCCGCTCCAAAACACAATAACAAACATAGGAAAGCGAAAAGCCTGCTTTGAGAACTCACAGGGCCTCCTGAGATTGCTTATTCGTTGTGAACCATGGCATCTGTCATTTGAATGGGTACCATTCTAGCATACAAACTCATCCCAAGGAGATCACTTTTAAGGAGAAAACGTGGCTAAGGCCTGTTGGGCTTGTTCGCTGAGGGTTGGATTGGAACTATGCTGCAGAACAGCCTGCAAGTGACGGTCTGCTAACTCATTCTCTCCCAGTGAAAGATAAGTCATACCCAGCGAAAAATGAGCCTCAGCATATGTGGGATTTGCTTCCAAGGCCCGGATAAAGAATTTTTTTGCATTCTGGGCATCATCCAATTCGGCCATTACCTGGCCCATGACCAATAGGCTGGGGGGCGTTTCCTCGGACTTCTGGACTGCCTGACGGGCAGCGGGCAGCCCCATTTCTTGGATCCGGTAACGATATGTAAGGCAGAATTTCGCTAATAAACGGTAATATGTCGGATTTTCAGGGTCCTTTTGGATGGCTTTCTCGTACATGGACAGGGCAGCAGCGAGTTCCCCCAAAGCCCCCAAGGACCGCCCTTGCTCTATATACACATCCGGGTTATCTGGCCAAGTCGCCTCTGCGTCTTCGAAAAAGGAGAGGGCTTTTTGATGTTCCCCTTTTCGCTGCCAATACGTCCCTAAAAAGATCAATATTACAGGGGAATCAGGGTCAAGAGCATATGCTTCTTCCAACGCCTGCAGAGGTTCGGAACCCTCATTTTGGACCTGCTGCAAGGCTTCTCCTAAGTATGCCCAACCCAGGGGATAATCAGGCCGGTAGCTGACAGCCTTTTGGAACGCATATTCCGCCAATTCCCAGCGCTCCAAAGAAGCAAGCGCCCGGCCGGCCAATACTTGCCGGTAAGCAGGTTCTTTATTCTCGATACCAGCTAAAGCGATTTGTAATCTCTCCGCTTCAGGGTAAGCCTGCCCCGCTTTTTCCAAATGGGAAACTGCTTGAAGTGGATCCTCCGCCGCCAGCAGCAGACCAAGCTGGAAATGAACCTCTGGACCCACTTCGCCCACCAGGGAGAGTACCTCCTTCCAATCCTTCACAGCTGCTGCATACTCACCTGCTTCCTGATGTAATTCCGCCAAATACCTCGCCGCACGGGGAGAGTCCTCCACAGCAGACCAGTTTTCCTCGGCCAGGGAAAACACGCCCTGCTCGTTATACACTTCCCCTAATGCGATGCGGCCTTCCTGGGACAGCACACCCAGGTCTTTGGCATGTTCAAAGTAAAGAACCGCCCGATTATAATCCTGGGCCCGTTGGGCAAGGTGGCCTGCCTTCTCCCACAGTTCAGGCTGCCAGGGTAAAAGTTGGGCTAAATCAGCCAGATTGAGAGCCATCTCCTGATAATCATTCGCCTGATAAGCTTCCTGGTACTGGATATATTCCTGGGATACCTCCAGATTCTGGGGGCGAAAGGCCAAGAGGCTCCCCACCACACAAACTATGACCATTCGAAGATATATTTTCAAGTTTTCATCCATACCCCAAATTATATAGGATTTCCAATAGGAAGGAAAATCAATCGAGTATTGTTCCCCCGGACGTGGCTGATACAAACGACAAGTTTTGAAGTTAATCTCTCTTAAGAAGCCGGGCATGGATTCTGGCTAATCGGAAGAACATAAAATCGCTCAGAGAATGGTCAGGGACACATAAAATGGCTGTTCCCACCCATCAAGATCAGTATGATTCTCAATCCTAAAGAATATCAAAACATCCCAAATCAAGGATTGGGCATTGATGTTCCAGCCGTTATCCAAATGAGTTTTTGATATTCCCGAACTATTAACAAGGGTTATAAAGAATTTCTGGATCCAGAAGATGTGCTAGCAGGGTTGGAAGATTCATCCCCTTCTTCCACCAGCTGTAGATAATCATCCAGTGCCAGCCCGCAAAGGTTGAATGCCAGCTGGGTAAAGGCAAAGATTTCTAAAGAAAAAGGAAGATATCCCCCGTAACCGAGCAACGGCATCTCAAAAACATGCAGGACATCAAAAAATGGGATGGAATAGACCCACTTGGGGAAAGAGTAATAATTCCACATCTCCCAGAAGAAAGCCGTGATTAACACCCCTATCCAGAGAGCGCCAAGCGGCCGCCAGTCCCCTTTTTTGGTCCAGGAGAGCAACGTTCGATGTCCCAGCCAGCGGTTCAGGGGTTCCAGGATGAAATAGATCGAGAGCCAGACCAAGGGGAAAAAATACCGCGGCCAGATGAGGAGTAAAACCAAGCCAAGCCATCCACCCAGAAAAATGATCACTTCTACCCATCGACGTGGGTCAAACTTGGGTCCCTGTTTCAGCCATCCCCAGATAGGAAAACTTCCCACAAATTCCGCGCTCTCCAGCACAGCGGGAATCACGGTAGAAAAACTTAGGCTGGCCAAAACCGCGTATTCCAGCCCGGAGATTTGATCCCGGCCGATATACTGCCAATTTTGAAGGCGAAGGTTGAGCGCCTCAAAGAGCCACCACATAGGGATGGAGAGCAAGAACAAACCGACATAACGCCGTCCATCCCTTTGCAGCATAGAATCACCCTTCCGGATATAGACCAACCCGTCCATCAGCAGGCAGTAACCTAACCACAATGGGAAAAATCCCACGTGGGTTCGATCCCCCATACCCAGCCAATTCAAGGGCCAAAAAACAGCAATCAATGCCAAGCCAAGCCAACCTTGTATGGGAAATGTTTTTATCCATCTTTTCATCATTCCCTCTCAGGGCAGTTCGTAAAGTTCAATTAACACGCCGGAAGCGCTTTTGGGGTGGAGGAAGGCCAGCTTTCTGCCGTCGTCCATGACATGGGGCTCTTGATCGATCAGCCTCACACCCTGGGATTCAAGATCCCGCAGCCTCTCTTGGATATCTTCAACCTCAAAACACAGATGGTGCATCCCGGGTCCCTTTTTCCGCAGGTATTTGGCCACGCCGGATTTATCATCCAGGGGCTGGATGAGCTCCACTTCGCTGTTCCCCACGGGCAGGAAGGCGATTTTTACCCCTTGGCTGGACACTGTTTCGATGTGGTCCAGGGCTAAACCCAACCGATCCCTCCAGAATTTGAGGGCCTCCTCCAAATCCTCCACCACAATCGCAATATGATCAATGCCTTTGATGTCTGTCATCGCTTATCCTTCAGTTTTCATGAGCCTGACCAATGATCCTGTATTCTGTGCGAAAAACACAACCTGGGCCCGGTAAGAGAACCCTCCGCCCTGCCCAGCTAAACCCAGGCATCCGGTCGATATTCTCCCCACACCTCACGTAAAGCGCCGGTGATTTCTCCAAGGGTGAGGTCGTTCTCCACACAAGCTATAAAAATTGGGATGAGGTTTTCATCCCCCCTGGCTGCCTTGTCAAGCGAGGTCAACAAAGAGCTGACCCGGGCTTTGTCACGGTTTTTTCGAAGATTCGCCAACCTCTGGCGCTGAGCAGCCTCCAAGGCGGGATCGACCCGTAAGCGCTCCAGGGATAGATCCTCTTCCACCTGATATGCATTTACTCCAACCTGGATTTGTTCTTCCTCTTCTAAAGCGCGCTGTTGTCTATAGGCGGCTTCCTGGATCTCTCCCTGCATAAATCCTTCCCGGATAGCCTGCAGAGCACCACCCATTTCCCGAATTTGATCCAAATATTCCCGGCACTGTCGTTCAATCTTATCCGTGAGTTCCTCAATGCAGTACGAACCACCCAGCGGATCCACGGTGTTCGCCACCCCGGATTCATGGGCGATGATCTGCTGCGTGCGGAGCGCGATTTGGACCGCCTTCTTTGTAGGCAAGCCAATGGCTTCATCCATGCTGTTGGTGTGCAGGGACTGCGTTCCTCCCAACACAGCAGCTAAGGCTTGAAGCGCCACCCTGACGATGTTGTTCTCCGGCTGTTGGGCGGTGAGGGTGGAGCCGGCGGTCTGGGTATGAAAGCGCAGTGTCATAGATCGTTTTTTCTGGGCCCCAAAACGCTCCTTCATGATCCGGGCCCAAAGCCGCCGCGCTGCCCGGAACTTCGCCACTTCTTCCAAAAAATCATTGTGGGCATTGAAGAAAAAAGACAAACGACCTGCAAATTCGTCAACGCTCAACCCGGCCTTTAAGGCTGCTTCCACGTACGCAATCCCATTGGCCAGCGTGAAAGCCACCTCCTGGACAGCTGTGGACCCCGCCTCTCTGATATGGTAGCCAGAGATGCTGATCGTGTTCCAGCGTGGAATTTCCTGGTGGCAGTATTCAAAAAGGTCCGTGATCAAGCGCATGGACGGCTCGGGCGGGAATATGTATGTTCCCCGAGCCACATATTCTTTCAAGATATCGTTTTGGACTGTTCCCCGGAGCGTTTGCAGACTCACCCCCTGTTTTTTTGCCACCGCAATGTACATCGCCAATAAAATGGCAGCCGGAGCGTTGATGGTCATGCTCGTAGAGACCTGGTCGAGAGGTATATCTTTGAATAAACGCTCCATGTCGTGTAGAGATGAAATGGAGACCCCAACCTTCCCCACCTCACCGGTCGCGAGAGGGTGATCAGCGTCATACCCAATCTGGGTGGGCAGGTCGAATGCTACCGAAAGCCCTGTTTGCCCCTGGTCCAGCAGATAGCGGTAACGCCGGTTGGACTCCTCCGCACTGGCGTACCCGGCATATTGGCGCATGGTCCACAACCGGCCGCGGTACATGGTGGGATAAACGCCCCGCGTGTAAGGATACTCGCCGGGGAACCCTAGACTTTCCAGGTAAGCCTCTCCATCCTTATCGGGGAGAGCGACCCTGGGCAGGGGAATCCCAGAAAGGGTCTCAAAGGATTCTTTTCGTTCCGGGAAACGGGCCAAAGTTGGCTCTAAGGTTTCCTTCTCCCAGCGCTTTCTTTCCTCTTCTAGATTCATAATCTACCTCAAGACTTTAACATTCCTATTTGTATCCAATCAAAGTATAACCGAATTCGGGGAAGGTCACAAAGGGAAAGCTTTTCGGGCTGGATTGCTGATGGGAATGGATCGACAAACCATTTCTATGAAACTCTTATCTTCCATTTTCTCTGGGACGATATAATAGGAACTGTAAATGGGAAATTCAATTACTTTAAGGAAACTCAAAATGGCAACGAAACCGAAATCTGTGAATTTGGAATGGGTGGGATCGCGGATGTTCGTGGGCACGGACTCCAATGGGCATTCCCTGGCTATTGGTTATCAACGGGAGCACGAACCGGAAGGTCGGGGGGTAAGCCCCTCGGAAATGCTCATGCTTGCCGCAGCCGGCTGTTCCAGTTATGATGTGGTCGAGATCCTGGAGAAACAAAA
>JAGXKM010000095.1 GCA_018335275.1 Anaerolineales bacterium
TCAAAGCGGCACGGTCAAAAGATCCTCTATGGAGCGGGATGGCACCGTAAAAGTCGCTCAACCATTGGACGAATTTCTCTGGCGGGATGTCCGCAGCCGCGAGGAGTTCTATCTGCCAGGGAACATATACGGTCAAGAAGGCGGCTTCCATGGCTGCGGTGTGATTTCCGATGACGATCAAAGGACCCTGGTCGGGGAAATTGGATTTTCCCGTAAACTTAAAATCAAAAACCAGGGGCAGCATCATCCGTCCGACCAGCCGCAGCAAACCACGGGCTGCTGATCTTCTGGGATAGGTTATAGAGTGTCCATTCTTCTTCATGGGGATTCCTGGGCAAGCGCGGATCTGGATCGTGAAAATCAGTGGTTGGTAGGATCTATGATGCTTGGAAGAGATCAAAATCTATTCTATCATTACTGGGGTTTGATACAATGGATGGGCAGTCTTTACATACAAGGAGGGCGCTGATGAAGTATAGAAATTTAGGTTCATCCGGTTTGAAAGTATCCGCTGTTGGATTGGGAACCAATCAATTTGGGGGGAAGGTCGACCTGCGAACGACAAAAGAGATCATGAACACCGCTCTGGATGCGGGTGTAAATTTGATCGATACAGCGAACATATACCAGGAGGGACGTTCCGAAGAGTTCATCGGGAAAGCATTGGTGAAAAGGCGTCAGGAGGCAGTCATCGCCACGAAATTTTATTTCCCCATGGGGGAGAGGCCCAATGAGCGGGGGGCTTCCCGCCAGCATATCATCCGTGAAGTGGAAGAGAGCTTGACACGTTTAAACATGGATACCATTGACCTTTATCAGATCCACCGCTGGGATGCGGAAACGCCTCTTCAAGAGACGATGCGTGCTCTGGAGGATTTAATCCGTTCAGGGAAGGTTCGTTACATTGGAGCATCGAATTTCTCCGCCTGGCAGTTAACCCATGCAAACGCGATCGCGGAGTTAAAGGATTGGTCGAAATTCGTTTCCATTCAGCCTCACTATCATATGTTTGAAAGGGGCATCGAAGATGAATTGCTGCCTGCCTGTGAATACTTTAATATTGGAGTGCTCCCATATTTTCCCTTGGCCGGGGGATTTCTGACCGGAAAGTATGAAGAGGGAGAATCGCCCCCTGAGGGTTCGAGGGGTGAAAGCAGCGAATACGTTCAGTCTTATATGACCCCTGAAAATTTCCAGACGCTGGAAGCATTAAAGGAATTTGCCCGGGAACGAGATCGGGATTTGAATGAGTTGGCGATCGCCTGGCTGCTCGCCCGCCCCCAAATAAGTTCCGTAATCTCCGGAGCAACCAAAGTGGAGCATGTTCAAGCGAATGTGAACGCAGTGAATTGGGAGCTGTCCAGAGAGGAAATAGAGGAGATTGAGGGGATATTAAGCAGTTGATTTTTTCCAAAGGACCGTAATCTGATCTTCCCGGTCATGCATCGTGCAGGTATTTCGAAGCCCCTGCATCCAGATACCAGGTGACCGTTCCCTCCGCAGGATTGACGATGTGGGCCGGAAGCTTGTCCGGTTGGTGGCGGCTGGACAGGGCCTGGTAGACGCGTTTTGCTTTCTTTTCCCCTGAGACCAAAAAAGTGACCTGGAAAGCGGCGTTGATCAGGCGGGGGGTGAAGGTGATCCGCCACGATTCCAAGGCATCTATATAATTTGCCAGCACCAGGCGCGATTTTTGAGGGGAGAGAAGGGCTGTGGAGCCGGGAAAAAGGGAGGCGGTATGGCCGTCTGTTCCCATCCCCAAAAGTATGAGATCGAAATGCGGTGGATCCCCGTTGAAGAATTCGCGGATCTCTTTTTCGTATTCTTTGGCAGCCTCCTGGGGTTTCAATTCTCCCCGGATGCGGTGGATGTTGTCTTCCGGAAAAGAAAGGGGGTCCAGGAGCACATCTCGAGCCATCTTATAATTGCTGTTCTCATGATCTGGAGGTACGGACCGTTCGTCGCCCCAGAAAATGTGTGTCTTTTCCCAGGGCATGCTCTCCTCGTAGGGAGGGGCCGATAGGGTTTGATAGGTTGGGATCGGGGTCGAACCTCCTGCCAGGGCGAGGGAGAAAAAACCATGTTCAGCGACTGCTTCAAAGGCTGCATCCTGGATATGGGCAGCTGCTGCCTGGGCGAGGGTTTGGGGAGTGGAGTGGGTTTTGATAATGGCCATTATGCCTTCCGGTTCTCAGAATGATAAGGTAAATGGTTAAATCTATCTGTGTTCATCCAGGATCTCCTGGGTTTTTCCCACCAGATCTGAAGGGTCATGCACAACCCATTTTGCGGGGAGCAGTTCCAGTTCTTGGAGAGCCTGTGAAGTGAAAGGAGTGGTGACAGCGATGCAGTGCATCCCCGCTGCGACTGCGGCTTTAACTCCACTGGGGGAATCCTCGATGACCAGGCATTGGTGGGGTGAAGATTTTAATTCTGAGGCCACGAGGCGGTATATTTCCGGATCGGGTTTACCGCGTTTTACGTCGTCACGCGTTGCGATGAATTGGAAGGTATCCTTTTGTTTGAGGATGTCCAATACCCGGTTGGCCTGTTGGCACCGCGACATGGTGGCCAAACCTATTTTGCAATTGTTTTTCCGGGCGATTTCTAGGAGTTCGATCGTGTGCTCCCACTGATGTTCCCGGATCACTTGAGGATCGTTAAGCATATCCTGATAATAAGACAGCCTGACCTGGACGAACGCCTGCCAGGGGGTGTTCACCCCAAATTTCTCCATCCGCCGTTTTGACGTATCCTGGAGGTGGAACTTGTCCATCAGGAAAGTCGCCACTTCTTTCCTCGTCAATCCCACGACTTCCTTGAAGGCGGAGATCACCTCATCCTCTTGGATCTCATCGGGACAGAGCTCAAGAACTGCCTGGGCGTAGGACAAAGCTTTTAATTTTTCCGTCTGGACTAAAGTGCCGTCTAAATCAAAAATCATGCTCTCAATCATGTGTTGCCCCACCTGTTTTTTGATTGTATTTGAGAGAACTGCTAAATTAAGATTCGAAACAATCTATCCTCTATTTTAATACATGATGGAATAAAGGGGGATGGGATCAGAAAGGATTGAGATTAGAGATCAGGATTAGGAATAAGTTTGTTGTGATATACTTTTCGATGGGTAGTAACGAAAGACAAAATATGGTGTTATGAATCATACAACGGACAAGAATCTGACGGAGACTGACCTTATTGAGCAGGCGACCAACGGAGATGCAAGTGCCTTTGGTCAGTTATATGAGAAATATATCGATCAGATTTACAGTTATATATATTACAGGACAAGCGGGAAACAGGAAGCGGAAGATTTAACTTCGCGCGTGTTCCTGCGAGCCTTGCGGGCTATTGAGGATTACGAAGATCGGGGATACCCATTCTCAGCCTGGTTATACCGCATTGCGCATAATCTGGTTGTGAACTGGTACCGAAACCAAGACCGGGTGGAAGAAGTCCCAATCGTCGATCAGTACCCGCCCCCTTCCGTCGAGGCCGGGGCAGAAAAAAGGGTGCAGGTGAAAGACGAACGTGAAGAACTCATGGAAGTCATCCGTGAACTTCCGGAGGACCGGCAGCAATTGATCATATTAAAACATGTCGAGGGACTCACTAATCAGGAAATTGGTGAAATCATGGGTCGCACAGAAGGAGCGATCAAAGCGCTGTATCACCGGACCCTGGTTTCCCTCCGTGACGAATACGGCGTATTGGATTAAAGGGAATAAAAATGCTTCGCTTAGTGATGGATAGTGGTGGCGATGTGCCGAGGGAATGGATGGAAACATACGATATCCATATCATCCCTATAAATGTCCATATGGGAGATAAGGTATTTTTAGAAGATGTGAACCTCAGCGTGGATGATTTTTACCGCTGGGTTGAAGAGACGGGTGAAATCCCAAAATCATCTCAACCCTCACCGGAGCAGTTTAAAGAGATATACCGGGAGATCGCGGAACCGGGGGATGTCATCCTCTCCATTCACCTGACGAGTAAGTTATCCGGGACATATGAATCAGCTGTGATTGCGGCTCGTGATCTAGAAGATGAGCCTTGTGAGATCATCCCTTTTGATTCCCTATCGGGTACAGCTATTCAGGGATATATGTGCTGCGAGGCCAGGGTCATGGATCGCCAGGGCGCTTCCCTGGAAGAAATCCTGGACAGGTTGGCTGATATCCGGAATCACTGTGAGGTTGTTTTCGCCCTGGATTCGCTGGATTTCGCTCAAAAAAGCGGCAGGGTGAACCGGATCGAGTCCTTATTAGCGTCCTTGTTGCGGGTCAAACCAATCATCCATCTGGAAGAGGGGATGTTGGAAATTGGTGAGAAAGTTCGCACACGAGTGGCCTCTCTGGAGTTTATCATCGCGGAAATGGCCCGTCGAATAGGAGACATACCGGTCCACGCAGCCGTTATGCACGCCCATGATCTGGCCACAGCCCTTGATTTTGGAGAGACGGTAAAAGAGCGTTTAAATGTGAAGCGCTTTTTTGTGGAAGAAGTTTCTACAGGGATTGCAGCGAATTTAGGCCCGGGGACGATCGGGATCGTTGCCTATCCAATAGGGGAAGGGGTATTCTAAAATGAGGAAAGAAGAGAAAATGAATCGAAGCCTAAGAAAAGTGGAGAAAAAATTAGAAAATGCCCTGGTTCCTGTCAAACCGGATACCGGGTTTGTCTCTGAATTGCGCCTTCAGATTGATCAAGCTCAGGAACGCCGTGTCAAAGCTAAAAAAGTCAAGATAGGTATCCTGGTGGCAGGAGGAATCGTGGGAGTTGTGGTAATGGTGATCACGATCATCCGATCCCTGACTTCCTGGGATGAACTGCTCCAGAGCATATCGGGTTTGTTCTCGAAGAAGGAACGCAAACAACAAACAGCATCGGCTTGAGGACAGCTCATCCTGATGGAAGTACGAAAGGGAGATTTGATTCCGGTTCTTTGAAGATCAAAGGCTGGGAACAAGCCAGGAGAAAGATGGAAAACGGCACAGGGATCTTGCTGTGGCGTTTTTTATTTAGGAGGTTATTCGAGGTAGATGTTTACCCCAGCGGGATTTCTCTGAATGCTCTATGGCCAGTAAGGGATGCGGGAATCAAGTTTTGACCAGGACCGGAGGGTAGGCTAAGCGTTGGTGTTTGAGTTAGGGGTGATTTTCTGATCAGCAGACGGATATCTGTGCTACAATTTTTTCCATGAAAGAAGCTTATTACACCGCAGAGAATCTTATCTCTTCCTCCAAGGAGATGCTGGAGGATCTGTATCCCGAGGGTCAGAAGCGAGGTAAGAGATTCGATTTTAATCAAGCGGCATTCCTCGTATTGGATATGCAGGATTATTTCCTTCATCCCGAATCCCATGCCTACATCCCCAGCGCTCAGGCCGTACTCCCTGGACTGAATCAGTTGTCAGCACTCTTTCAGGCGCATGCCCGGCCTGTTCTTTTCTCACAGCATCTGAACATGGAAAGTGATGCGGGTTCCATGAAAAGCTGGTGGCGGGATTTGATCACTGTAAGCCATCCCTATCATGCGCTTCACAGCAAACTGCAGGTGGGTGAAGGATTGGTCTTCCAGAAAACCCAGTATGACGCTTTTTATCGGACTGATTTGGAAGACAGATTGAAAGCAGATGAGGTCAACCAGGTTCTGGTCGGGGGAGTGATGACGCATTTATGTTGTGAGACAACAGCCCGGTCTGCATTTATGCGCGGTTTTGATGTATTTTTCCTTGTGGATGGGACAGCCACATACCGGCGTTCTTTCCACCTTGGTACGCTGCGAAATCTCGGCCACGGCTTTGCTACCCTGGTCACAGTGCAGCAAATTAGGGATACATTTCCGGAAGCGGGAAGATGAAGAAGCATAAGATCGCCATCCTAGGCGCAGGTCCTGCAGGGCTGTCCGCTGCCCTGCAGCTGAAACGTCAGGGGCAGCAGCCTTTATTGTTGGAGGGGAAGCGTCCGGGTGGACTGCTGCTAAACGCAAACCTTGTCGAGAATTACCCTGGTTTTCCAGACGGCATATCAGGGCCTGATCTGGTGGAAAAATTCCTCAACCAGGTGGACCGGTGGGGGGTGGAGATCACACACAGGAAGGTCCGGTCCCTGGATTTCAAAGAGAATCACTTCACCATCCAGACTGAACAGGATATGTTTCAATCTGAGATGGTGATCGTAGCTACAGGGACGGAGCCTAAGGTTTTCCGGGATGTGCCGATCCCTGAAGAGGCTGCTGAACTCGTTTTTTCCGAAGTGTTTCCCATCCAGCATGTCAAGGGGAAAGCCATCCTGATCATCGGGGCGGGGGATGCCGCGCTGGATTATGCCCTGAATCTGGCGGATGAAAACCAGGTCATGATCCTTAATCGAAGCAGGAAAAGGAAAGGGCTGGAGCTGCTCTGGGAGCGGGTACAGAAAGTAACCAGCATTCGTTATTATGACCGGCATGTCGTGCGCAGTATTCAATATACTGACAGCCATTCTATGGAAATCGGGGCCGTTGCAGAAGGAGAAGAGCAAACTTTTAATTGTGATTTCTTGATTCCAGCAATCGGCCGAACACCTGCCCTGGATTTTTTAAGCCCCTCCTTGAAAGATGAAGTAGAATCATTGTCAGGCTTGGGAAGAATATTTTTCATCGGGGATGTGAAGAACCGTGAATTCCGCCAAACAGCCATCGCCGTTGGGGATGGCTTGAAAGCAGCTATGAAGATCGATCAAATACGTGAGGGAGGATAAAGGATGAACGTTGTCGCGAGTGCGGGAAATCAGGATGTGGCCATGGTTTATGTGGTGGAATTTGGTGGAAATCTTGTGGAGTGCGTTGAAGCAGTCCAGCCTCCAACTCCACGGGATGAAAAATGGGTCCTGATGATTTCAACCCTCTACGGGTGCCCGATTCAATGTCAAATGTGTGATGCGGGGGGGCATTACCGGGGAAAGCTATCCAAAGAGGAAATGGCAGAGCAAATTCGTTTTCTTGTCTCCACCCGGTATCCTGATGGGCATGTCCCTTCCAGGCAATTTAAAATTCAATTTGCAAGGATGGGTGAACCCGCGTTGAATCCCCATGTGCTGGATCTCCTGGAAGAGTTACCCGACAGGTTTTCGGCACCGGGGTTGATGCCCTCTTTGTCCACGGTTGCACCTCACGGCAGAGATGATTTCTTTAACCGTTTGATTGAGGTCAAAAATGCTTATTATCCCCAGGGGAGGTTCCAACTTCAATTTTCCATTCATACCACGGATCTTGAGAAGCGGGACCAATTGATTCCAGTGCGAAAATGGGATTTTATGCAAATTGCAGCATTTGGGGCTAGGTATTACCGCCCAGGGGACAGAAAACTGACCTTGAATTTTGCCCTGGCGGAGGAAAGTACCTTAGATGCAGAGGTTTTGAAAAAGTATTTTGATCCAGAGAAATTTTTGATCAAGATTACCCCCCTCAACCCTACGTATCAGGCGCGAAAGATGGGCTTAAGGTCCTATATCGACTGTCAGAGGGAACATGATGAGGGTTCACTGCTGGATGAAATCAGGGAAAAGGGTTTCCAGGTCATCCTCAGCATTGGGGAGCGGGAAGAAAACGAAATCGGGTCAAATTGTGGCCAATATGTTCAAAAGCACCTCCAGTCCCTGGGGACGTTAGGAGATGGGTATTCATATCAAGTTTCGGAACAA
>JAGXKM010000010.1 GCA_018335275.1 Anaerolineales bacterium
AGGAACGGATGGTGAGGGCCAGGGCCGCGGTCTCCAGGGTCACCCCCATTCCGCGGGCCAAAAGGGGCAGGAAGGGAAAGACCATGCGCAGCCCGGTGTAGTTCACGGTCCGGCTGAAAGTGATCACTCCCAGCTGGAGGGCCAGGTTGGATTCCCGGTTTGCGGATGAAGATTTTTTGCTGCGCTCAGTCATGCTTGATTCCTCGGGGCATTGAAAACACAAGCCTTTATTATACCCCTGGATCTGAGCCTACAATCTCCTGAACAGATCATCGGGGCTGGTACCAGACCTTCAGCCACTGGGATCTCATTTTCTGTGGAAATACTCCATTTCATTTGTGAATGGCCCGTACAGCATTGAGGGACTTTCGATTTGAGACGCATTTCCAAGGCTGGCCCCCTTTCCGGTTCGGGGATGAGGGTATCAGCTTGAGCAAAGCGACCCAGGGCCGGATCGTACCAGCGGGCCTGGTAGAAGTATAACCCAGGCTCCGCTTCCAGGCGCTGCCCGGTGTCCCCCTACAGGGATGCTTCGCGAAAACGGTAGTCGGTGGAGGTCGTCACCTGTCTTGAGCGGGTCTCCCCGAAGGACTTGTAGGCTACTACCCCGCCAGATGCCATCCACGTGGGCGGTGACCGCCGTGGACCCCAGATGGTCGGAGAGGATCCAGTTCAGGGTCCCATTTACTCACATAGCAATCCGGCCCCTCGCCCTCCGCCCTGACATCCGCGGGGACCACTGCCGCAGCCAGCAGCAGCATGCCCAAAGCCAGCAGCGCTGCCAGCACCTGGTAGATCTTCACTCGCCTGTTCATGGGGTTCTCCTCATCGGAGGTGGGCTTTGAAGCTGTGATGAGGACCGGGGATATTGTTCGTCCTTTGTTGTCCGTTTTCCCCCTGCCGGGACGGCACCCGCCATCCTCGGTGAGGGTATTTTCAGTGTACAAAGTCCCTTACCCCTTGTCAAGACCCTTTCAAGAGTATTGCAGTGTTGTGAGATTGAAGATAGATGCAAAGAGTTCACGGCCAACGCATGCAAGAGAAAATGGGAAAAGAACCCACCACTGAGATCCAAAGGAATAGTCACTCCACCCACCTGCCAGAAAAGGACATTCCTCTCCTGTCCATGATATAAAGGAGATGAGTCCACGAAGTTCATTGTCGGATCCTATCATTTTCGTTGCAGGCAAAACAAAGGGCCTTCCCGCTCGTTAAAAAGAGTGAAAGAGATATTCATGAGAGATGATGAGAAAAAGCGCATCCAACGCGCTCAATGTGGAGATAAAGAAGCCATTGCTGCTCTCTATGACCAGCATTACGAGGCGATTTTCAACTACCTTTATTACCGGGTGGGCCATCTATCCATTGCGGAAGACCTCACGGCCGATGTGTTCCTACGCATGATCGACAACCTGGCCTCCTACAAAGACCAGGGAAGGCCGTTTTTGACCTGGTTATACACCATCGCCCGCAACCGGGTGATCGATCATTACCGGAAGGAAGATGGAAAAAATCCCCTGCCGATCAAAGAAGAACGAATCGCAGGATCGACAGGAATCCCCCGGCAACATGTACAGGATCAAGAAATGTCCTTCTGTTTCACCAAAGCCCTCCACCACTTAACTGAAAATCAGCGCCGGGTGATCATCCACAAAATCATAGACCAGAGATCCACCCGTGAAACCGCAAAATTGCTTCAAAAATCAGAAGGAGCTGTGCGATCCCTCCAGTACAGAGCTTTAGAAGCTTTAGAAAAAGCGCTCCGGGAGGAAAAATGCCTCTGAATGAGAAACCATTTGCTGCCATTGTAGAAATTTGTCTGGAAAGGATAAAGGAAGGGGAATCCGTCGAGTCCTGTCTGTCATCCTTCCCAGAACACGCCAAGCGTCTGGCCCCTTTGCTGAATGCTGCCTCCTTCAGCATGGATATTAAAACTCCACAGCCCGATCCAAAAGCAAAGTCACAGGGAAGAGAGAGGGTGATCGCCGCCAGCGAAAGGTTGCGAAAAAGGTCGAATTCCGTGACAGATGAAACGAAATCCCCCCTCCTTCGTTATGCAAGACGAATGATAAACAGCGTCCGAGCTTACTTTGTACCAAAGGAGAAACCCAATATGAAACTGACATACCGGATCGCAATTTACGCCGTGATCACCATGGTGCTGGGTAGTTTCTTCAGCGTGAACGCCTCCGCCGAGAGCCTGCCCGGGGATCCCCTATACAGCATGAAACGCAGCTGGGAAAACGCCCAACTGGCCTTGACCCTTAATGAGAACGCCAGGGAGAAGCTGGAAACCCAGTTTAATGTAAAAAGGATCAACGAAATTCAGGCATTACTCTCGCAAGGTTCGGCAGAGAAGGTCGAATTTACTGGTTCGATCACGGAAATGTCGGACCCCATTTGGAACATCGCCGGATTTCCCGTCAGACTTGGTCCGGACACAGAAGTAGAGGGGGAGATGGAGATTGGAACGGTAGTGAACGTGGAAGCCTTAACCCAGGAAGATGGAACCCTGCTGGCGGTGGAAGTTGAAGAAAGCTCCGGGGAGGATATGGAGGATGATTCGCCTCAAGGCCCGCTGCCCATGGAAATCGATGACGACCTGGATGACGATTCCGATGACGACGATATGGATGACGACCCGGAAGACGAGATGGATGATGGCTACGATGACGACGACGCCGGCGATGACATGGATGATGACGACGCCGACGATGACATGGATGATGACGATGACGACGATGACATGGATGATGACGACGCCGACGATGACATGGATGATGACGATGACGACGATGACATGGATGATGACGATGACAGCGATGACATGGATGACGACGATGAAAATGACAGCGACGATGAAGCGGATGATGATGACGAGGATGATTAACGGAGGGCTGCACCCAGCCACCCATTATTAACTGTAGAAAACAAAGCGTCCGGTCTCCCGGGCGCTTTTTCTTTCCCTGCAACCAGAACCCCGCTGGGATCCCTGATGATCATAATCTGGCCATCCTCCCCGGGATAAGAGATTTTCCACCCGTATCATCCCCTACATTTTCAACAGGAACATTACCAGGGATCCTTAAAAGCATTGATGGGCTGTGAAATTTTTCACCCTGATCGCGCCCTTGAAATCCTACAGGGCGGGGAAAAGAGGAAACCGATTGAAGGATGAATTTCACTACGCTCCGATCATTTCATGAGTACAATGGGAACAGAATGAATTCAGTGGGAAGGGAGAACATAGGCTATGCCCCAATTCATGGACGGAAATCGAGCCATCGCCCTGGGAGCGATTGATGCCGGGTGTGATTTCTACGCCGGCTATCCGATCACCCCCGCGACGGGCATCCTCCTCCACCTGGCCGGGCACCTGCCCAAAACGGGCGGGTTGGTGCTGCAGGGAGAAGACGAAATCGCCTCCATGGGATTCTGCATCGGGGCGGCAATGAGCGGCCGGCGGGTGATGACCGCCACCAGCGGTCCCGGGATCAGCCTGTACAGCGAGAACATCGGCCTGGCGATCATGGGCGAGGTGCCTTTGGTGATCGTGGACGTGCAGCGCATGGGTCCGGCCACCGGGGCGGCCACCACCGGGGCTCAGGGCGACATTCAGTTCCTGCGCTGGGGCACCAGTGGGGGTTACCCGGTGATCGTCCTGGCGCCCACCACCGTGGAGGAATGCTACACCCTGACCATCAAAGCCTTTGACCTGGCGGAACGTTTCCGCGTGCCCGTCTTCCTGGCTACCGACAAGGAGACGGCCCTGACAAAGACGACCACACACATCGAACGCGAACACACGCCCCGCGTCCGGGACCGGAAAACAGCGGAAACTGAATCGGAGTTCGTGCCTCTGGGAATCGAAGAATTGGATGAAGTGCCGGCCATGACCCCTTTTGGAGGCCCTCATAAACTGCGCTTCACAACCTCCTCCCACGACGAACACGGCTACCTGACCAAGGACCCGCAGGCCCTGGACCGCCTCAACCGGCATTTGGCCGCGAAAATCGAAGCCCATACGGACGAGATCGCCATGCTGGACGTGGACGCGGACCAGGGCTCGGAAACCGCGGTCTTGAGCTACGGGATCAGCGCCCGTTCCGCAAAGGCAGCCGTGGGCAAAGCGCGCCGCAGCGGGAAAAAGGCCACCTTGATCACAGTCTACTCGCTGTGGCCGGTCCCTGAGGATGCCATCCGGGAAGCCTTGAAGGGAGTGAAACGCATCATCGTCCCCGAACTCAACCTGGGACAGTATACACGGGAGATCCAGCGCCTGGCCACAAACGATCAGGAGGTGATCGGGATCTACCGCGTGGACGGGAAGCTGATCACACCGGAGGAAATCATAGAACAAGGGGGTGTGCTGTGAACACGAAAAGAGAAACCTACCTCAACCCGGACACCCTGCCCTTCCCCTTCTGCCCCGGATGCGGGCACCATACCATCCTGGAGAAGCTGAATCAAGCTCTGGTTGACCTGGCGCTGGATCCCAAGGAAGTGGTCATCGTCTCCGACATCGGCTGCGCGGGATTGAGCGACAGATACTTCGACACCCACGCCTTTCACGGCCTGCACGGGCGGAGCGTGACCTACGCCACAGGGATCAAGATGGCGCGGCCGGAGCTGACCGTGATCGTCCTCATCGGCGACGGCGGGTTCGGGATTGGCGGCCACCACATGCTGAACGCGGCCCGGCGCAACATCGGGGTCAACGTCTTCGTCTTCAACAACCTCAACTACGGGATGACGGGCGGCGAGCACTCCGTGACCACGCCGCTTGAAGCCCGGACCTCAACCACGCCTTACGGTCAGCTGGAGCAGCCTCTGGACATCCCCGCCAGCGTGGGCGTGAACGGGGCCAATTTCGCAGCCCGGACCACGACTTTCGATCCAGACTTGGCGGATCTGATGACCCAGGCCATCCAGCATGAGGGATTCTCCCTGGTCGACATCTGGGAATTGTGCACAGCGTATTTCGTGATCCAGAACCGGTTCAGCAAAGCCAGGATGCAGGAAACGCTGGAAAAGCTGGATTTCGAAACCGGCGTGCTCCACGACAGGCAGCGCCCGGAATTCAGCCGCGCTTACCGCGAGAAAGCCGTCAGCGAAGGGAAGCGGGAGAACGTGGTGGGGTTGACATCCCTCGACCCCTCCTTCGAAAGCTCCCTGCCACGGCAAAAAAGCCTGATCATCGCCGGGGCTGCGGGGGCAAAGATCAGCACCGCCGGGACGCTTTTCAGCCAGGGGGCGATTTTCTCGGGGCTGCAGGCCACGCAACGCAACGACTACCCGGTGACTGTCAAGACCGGACATTCCATCGCTGAGGTCATCCTCAGCCCGGAGGAGATTTACTATACCGGGGTCGAAACCCCTGAGGTAGTGTTTGCTCTCTTTCCCGAGGGGCTGGCGAAAGTCCAGAAGCAGATCAAGGCTCTCAACCCAGAGGACCTCCTGATCCTCAACGCGGATCTGCCAGAGGTGGAAACCGCGGCACAAACGTGGCGGTTGGACTTTCGTTCCGCAAAACGCTGGGGGAGAAAAAAAGAATACCGGGCCATCATGGCTCTGGGGGTTTACCTGCGAGCGTCGAAGATCTACCCCATCGAGGCTTTCCAAGCGGCCATCGAACTGTCACCCCGCTACGCGGAAGACAACCTGGCGGCGCTGGAAGCCAGCAAAGATGTGGAGATGGGTTAGAACGTTTGAAGGTTTACATCCAGAATATTTACATTGTGTCCTTCTGAGAAAAATTCCTAATATCACAGGTAAAAGTTTAGAAATTACCAGAATCTTGTGAAATAAAACCACTTAGGTGGCAAAACGACACGATTTCTGCGCTTGACATCGAACTTTTGTTCGTGTATAATCCCGTATAGCACAAATATTCTACTTTTAAACGCAACCAGAACACGGGAGGACCGTTATGGCTCCGAAAACCAGTCAGAAATTAAAGGACCGCCATAAGCAAATCCTGGAAGTGATCGAAGATTACCGCGCAGAACACGGCTATGCCCCCTCCTACCGGGAGATCTGCGCTCAAACCGACATCACCTCCACATCCATGGTCAATTATTATCTGGAGCAGCTGGAGGAGATGGGCATCATTGAGCGCCAGGAAAACATCTCCCGCAGTTTAAAGATCAGGAATGCAGCCCGACAGAAAGTGGAGCAAGCCCTGGGTAGAGTCAAAGAGGCGGCGGACTCCCTTACCAAGACATTAAACGTCCCCATCCTGGGACGGATTGTGGCCAGTGAACCGGTGCCCATCCCGGAATCAGACTTCAACCTCTTCGACGCTGAATCCGTGGTGGACGTGGCAGTCAGCCTCATCCCCCGCAACGTCGAAAAAGAAACCCTCTTCGCGCTGGAAGTCGAAGGTGATTCCATGGTCGACGCCATGGTCAACGACGGGGACATCATCATCATGAAACCGGCCCAGCAGGCCGAGAACGGGGAAATGGTCGCGGTCCGCCTCAAAGATCAAAACGAAACCACATTGAAGCGTTACTACTTTGAAGGTGACCGGGTGCGCTTACAGCCCGCCAACCCGACCATGGAGCCCATTTATATTGACCCCTCCACGGATCTGGAAATCCAGGGCAAAGTGGTCCTGATCATCCGCCAGATCTAAAAGGAATATTTCTACCTATCTCCGCACTGGAAAGAACCGTCTTTTCCTCAAGACGGTTTTTTCCTTTAATGCAAGATCCCTGCGAAAAATTTTCATCCGGACCACCTTTAACTCACGGGCAGCTTCCAAAAGCAGACCCATCCACCATCACACCTGGTGAGAAGAGAACCCCCTCTTGAACTTCAGAATGTCTCTCGAACGCTCCGAGGAGATCCGGATGCCGGGTCAGAGACTGATCATGACCCCCTTCGGAACCGTAGCTGACAATGACCCGCTCCCGCCCCTCCCCATCGTATAAAATAATCGTGTCTCCCCCGTTATTCAAACCCAATGTGCCCGTCGTCTGGACGAGGCTGCCCCCAAAATCTCCACTTGGCGTTCCCCCGCCAAAAACGACGACGGCACAGCCTTCGGAAAGCGCCGTTCCTTCTGGAAAGCGGTGTTTCTCCCCCACCCCATCATGAATTGCCCACCCGCTGAGGTCCAGCGCGCCCCCGCTGACATTTACGAATTCCAAGAACTCGTCATCATCGCTGTGACGCGTCCCATCCCCGTTTGCGTCCCCGTCCTGCGGATGGGGGTCAGCATGGATTTCGTTGAGGACGATAAGAACCGGCTGCGGAGTCGGAGAGGGTGTCTGACTCAAAACCGGTGTGGGAGCGATCGTTTTGGTAGGGGAAGCTGTCAGGCTGGGAGTAAATGACGGTGTCAGGGTATGAGTTGGGGTCAGCACAGGTGGAAAGGTCGGGGTGAAAGTGGGTGTCTCTGACGGCTCAGATGTCGGGGAGGGCGTCGGGGTCGAGGTCGGTGTCCTGGTTGGTGGGGATGTAGGTGTTTCGGACGGCTTTGGCGTAAAGCTAGGTGTGGGTGTCAGGGGAGTCCAGGTAAGTTTTCCAGGAGAAGGGGACTCCTGCTCCTGCCAGTCATCCGCACTGCCGCTGTCCCGGGAAGGCGGAAACCGTTCCAGGGAATACCCTTCAGCAGGTTTCCCGACCGGGGGTTGAAATAAGGGATGCTCAGAATCCCCGTAAGCCATGAGATCCACCACCTGGTCCTCCCTGTTCAGGATCAAGATTTCATCGCCGGCATTCCGGAGCGCCATATTCCAAGCAGACCAGGATACATATTTTTGCATATCGGGCAGACCCGGGAGGGAGTGTTTCATCTCGAAAATCTGGACATCAGGCGGAACAGCATGCTGAGAAAGGAAAGCGGTCCCTTGATTGGCAATCACGATCACCCCACCGGGTGGAATCACCGCATCCCGGGGGAAGAGAAGCATCCCTTCCCGGTCACCCGGTATGGACGCATCCCCCACTTTTACACCCTGTAGAGGCACTGGATACCCCTGGGGATTGTAGATCTCAATCCATTCCCCATCCGGCTCCAGGGAATCGGGATTGGGGAACACCTCGCTGATCAGGAGCCGGACCGGAACAGCAGTCGACGTGGGCATCGGCGAGACATGCGAAGTTTGGGTTATGGTCGGACTCGGTGTGGGGGTCCCTGTGGGTTGAGGGGTGGGTGTGGGGAAATCCAATTCCCATGGGGAAGGATCAAGTCCCACCCGCCAATCTGAAGCGGTTTTTGAATTCGCATCAGGGGGATAACGCTGAAGCGATGTCCCTTCCCCAACCTTCTCCACAGGAGGTTGATACGCTCCATACGCCGAGTCCCCATATGCCACCTGATCCACAATCTGGTCACCCTGATCCAGAACCAGCATCTCATCGCCGTCATTCCGTAAACGCACGCTGCCCGTGGCCCAGTTTAAATATTTATTCAAATCCGGTACATCCGGACGAGAAGGCCGGCACTCAAAATCAGGCAGGAAACCATACCGGTCATAAAAGGCGGAAGCCTGGTTAGCGATCACAATCACTGCGCCTGGGCCGAGGTTCCAACCTTCTGGAAAAACCATCATCCCCTCAGGGTCCCCTACCTGAGCGGCATCTCCAATCTTGACTTCCCCCAAGGGGACGGCATAGGAAGCGGGATTGTAGATCTCAATCCACTCCCCATCCGGCTCCGACCCCAGCGGATCAGCCAAAATTTCGCTGATCAAAAGTTTCACAGGCACCGGTGTTGGCGTTGGCCCTGTCGGGGTGAGGGAAGGAGTGAAAGATGGGGTCGACGTTGGCGTAGGTGTAGATGTAGGCGTTGATGTGCTGAGATCTAACCTTCCCGGCGAAAGGACATCCTTCACCCTCCAATCTTTGGCTTTGTCTCTGTCCCTGCGGGGAGGATACCTTTCCAAAGAGCGGCCCTGGGACGGAGCCGGCACGGGAGGTTGAAAGGGTTTCCAGGCGGAATTCCCATAAGATACACTGTCAACAATCCGATCCGCCCAATCCAAGAGAAGGATTTCATCTCCCCGGTTGCTTAAGGAAACGCGGGAACTGCCCCACCCGTAATACGACCACATGTCCTGCACCCTAGGCAGGCTGTTCTGGATCTCGAAATCCGGATCAAAACCATAGGTTTTATAAAACGTCTCCCCGTGGTTGGCAATCACCAGCACTTCACCGCTTTCAATATAATAGCCCGGGGGAAAAAGAAGCATTCCCTCCCGGTCGTTGGGTTTCTCGGCATCACCCAGTTTGTAATTCGTCAGCAAGCGATCAAACGGGTCCGTATTATAAATTTCAATCCATTCCCCCTCGGGTTCCTTTCCGGGCGGGTTGGGCAGGAACTCGGAGATGAGCAGCCGAGCAGGATACGGCGTGGAGGTCAAGGTGGGTATGTTTGTCGAAGTGAGAGATGGAGTTACAGAGGGCAAAATGGAGGAAGCGGAGGGAGTTGAAAAAGGGAAAGGCCCCGGGCTGCCACCATCAGGATCCCATCCCCGATTCCCATAGTTCATAAACACCAGCAGGGGGTCATGGGTGGATATGCCGTACAGTGTATTCGGGTCCCTTTGGAAGGAAGCGGGAAAATCAGCGTTGATATGAATGGGTAAAACGCGAAACGCATCCCGGAGATCTTCCCGCACAAAGACATAATCTTTGAGGCAGGGCAAACCACATTCGACAACGGTGTAACGATCCTCCAAAGACACCTTTCTGAGCAGATCAGATAACCCCCGATCACGCAGTAGTTCCGCAGCCGGCGAGTCCCATCCAGCGTTAAGCGCACCGATGACAATCCATTTCTCCTGATCCACCTGGCCTGCCAAGTCGGCGATGAACCGGGCCTGTTCCAAATGCCGCGCGGCTGAACGCTCGCCATCTCGTCCTCCGTCCAGACAACGGATGATGATCAACAGATAAGGATCTTCATCTTCCTTATATTTAAACTTGACCCATAGAGGCGGCCTGGCAAACAAGCGGTTGCCGTCCAGCTTCCCATCCCCATTTCGATCGCAGGTGAGTTGATTGGCGGGGTTGACATCCAACCTATTTCCATCCGGCCCTAACCCATCCTGCAAAGACGTGCACCCCTGGCAGCGTTTCTCTTCCAGAATCCGCACCTGGCCTTTTTTATAAAGCAGAGCAGTGTTTAAGGACGTGGGGGACAATCCAACCGGGAACACATAATCATACTCTGCCCCGATCCTTTCCAGGGAGACAAGCGCTTTTAATACATCCTCTTTTTCCACATCGTGGAGGATGACCAAAGTCGGATTTCCCAGGCCTTCCCGTATGACCCGGGCCATTTTCCCCAACGCTTGAGAATCTGCCTGCCTTCCAGATAAGTCTCCCACCGGGTGAACAGGATCAGAGTGGCGGAATAATCCCGGAGCCCGGAGGTTGGCCAGGGTAAGACCCGAAAGCGGAGGGAGAGAAAGCGGCGGCGGGAGGGCTTTTTCCACATCCGGATCATCGAGGGTCAAAAGACAATATCCGTCCCGGGTATCTACCAGAACGCCCGTGAGGAAATTCAGTTGATCCCCAACCTTTAGAGCTTTCTCAGGCTGGATTTCCTTCCCCTGGAAGAGACACAGCGGAGGACGCGATCGGGTTGCAACCTGGTGAACATCAATTCCTTGAGGGAGCGTGCCAGGTAGAAACCAAGACACACCTTCCCTGTTCGTGGGTCCAGTGACGATACCCCGCTGCACACGAACCAGCATCCCTTCCCAATTCTCAAGCCGGGGATAGGGTTCGCTCCTGACAAACAAAGGACCTAATCTGATTGGTTCCGGTAAGACATTCCCCACAGAGAGGGTTCTTAAGTTTTCCTTTTTCGCTTCAAGCACCGTGAGCCCGTCCATTTCTTTCACCGTTCCCCGGACGATGATCTCATCTCCCACGGAAAGACTATTGGGGATCTCTTCCAAAGCCACAAAAAGCCCATCAGAGGTTTGGTCCCTGGGATCACAACCAATCGTTTCGATGAAAAACCCGATTTGCAGAGGTTCCAAATTTAAAGCGTACACGACCCCCCTTGTTTTCACCTCTTCACCTTTATAAGGCGAAGAAAACCCCTTTCCTTGAAGCTCACAAATGGGAATCAACGCTTCTCGTTCAGAACAACCCGCTATGAGACCTATCAACCAGAAAAGGCATAGGACCCAAACCAACTTCCCTTTCCCCCTTAAAGTGGCGTGCCGCACGATTTCCCACCTTGTCCAGATTAACCGCGGATCACGGTTAACGGATCAGCGCGTTTTTCGCTTACGTTTCAGCCACCCTGGATCAGCATCGTTACTTTCAATGTACAACAATCCGATTTGGATTTCAAGCCTGTCACCTGTTTGTGATTCATGAACAACAATAAACGTGACATGGATACACAAAACAGATATTCATAATCAAATTTTTGCAGGAGAAACGGGTATTAAAACAAAACACCAACCGTAAAAGACTGGTTGATGTTTTGAAATGGGAAAATATTGTTCAAAGATTTTACTCCGAGACTTGGTTCAGATTCTCCCGCCCCACCCGGTAGGCGCGGGCGAAAAGGGCTCCACCCACGATCTGGAAATAAGCGCCCAGGAATCCGATGATCAGGGGGTAAAAACAGCACAGGACGACGGTAAAGATCAAAAACTGGGAGGCGTAATAGGCCAGCATCCCCCCGCCAAAGAGGAGCAGGAAGGAAACCAGGAACCCGTCCCAGTTGGCGCGGAAGATGGGCCACCACTCTTTAAATCGGAACCCGGCGGCGAACTCATCCTCGACCACGACATGGCAGCCGGCAACGGGTAAAAAGAGGCTGATCCCGAACCCCAGCAAAGCTCCTATGCCCATCAATCCAAAGCCGACCAGATAGCTGATGATCACCGAGGCCACAGCCGCACCCTCGGGGACAGCGCTGGATTCCAGGGTGAACACGGAGAGGAACATGGCCCCATAACCAATAAGGACCAGGAGAATGACGGGAAGCAGGTACACAAACCCCAACCCGAAAAGCCGCAGCCCATGTCTGAAAATGCGGCTAAAATCGTCCCAGGCAGGAAGTGAGGGCTCCCCGGTTTCCACAACCTGGAGGATGATCAAGGCCACATACCCCAGCAGCAGGGCCTGGGGGAGAACGGGGATAAAGCTCAGGAAAACCCAGACACTGGCCAGGAGCAATTTCCCAACCCAGCGTTCGTCTCGAAACGGAAAGCTGATCATCGTTTTCAAGCTATCTGCGGTCACGGTCTCTTCCACGTTTTCCTCCTTTGATTGAAATAACTCCACATTCCATTATACACAAATCAGGCCTGCTGCCCCAGTAAAAATCCACTTTGAAGCGGGGATCCTTGAAACAGCGATTAAAAGACGCTACCATGTACTACAGCATCCCGGAAAAGGAGGCGAAACCCACCAAAAATAGCCCCTCCACCCCCTCAGGGAACATAAAAAGGGGGGTTTTCAACCCCAAATCATCCGGTTTTCACCCCCTCCAACCACCTATCATCATGCTATTAAACTGGTATAATCATCCTGGTATTAAAAAAGGAGCAGAATCGTGGCATTTTCTCCCTTCGATTGGCTGTTGGGACGCTTTTCACTGGACATTGGGATCGATTTAGGCACCGCAAACACACTGATCAACGTCCGCGGGAAAGGGATCGTGATCAACGAGCCCTCCTGGGTAGCGGTTAATAAAAGGACTAACGAGCCCATTGCCATAGGAGCTGCCGCGAAAGAAATGGTCGGCCGCACGCCAACCAATGTCGTCACCCTGCGCCCGCTGCGGGACGGCGTGATCTCCGAGTTTGAGATCACGGAAGCGATGCTGGAGTATTACATCGCCAAAGCTCATCAACAGAGCATTGTCCCTGTGCCGCGCCCCCGGGTGGTGATCGGCATCCCCGCCGGTGTGACCGCCGTGGAAAAACGAGCCGTGTTCGACGCCTCCATGGCAGCCGGGGCCAGGCAGACCTTCTTGATTGAAGAACCGGTGGCTGCCGCATTGGGCGCCGGCCTGCCCATCGACGAAGTGCGCGGGAGCATGGTCGTGGACATCGGAGGCGGGACCTCCGAAGTGGCTATCATGTCCATGGGCGGGGTGGTCAACTCCCGCTCCCTGCGCGTGGCTGGGGACGAATTGGATGAGGATATCATCCAATACATCCGCAATAAATACAACATCCTGATCGGCCAGGGGATGGCAGAGGAAGCGAAAATTGCCGTCGGCTCTGCGTACCCATTAAAAGAGGAACGAACAACTTCTGTGCGGGGCCGGAATTTGATCACCGGCCTGCCGGATTCCGTGGAAATATCCTCCATCGAACTTCGGGAAGGGATCGCGGATTCCGTGCAGACGATCATCGACGTCATCAAAGACTCCCTGGATGAAACTCCACCCGAGATCATGGCGGACTTAATGGACACCGGGATCTGTCTGGCAGGCGGCGGAAGCCAACTGCTCGGGCTGGACCAACGACTGACAGATGAACTTTCTTTCCGGGCCTGGCTAGCGGAGGATCCCATCAGCTGCGTAGCCCGCGGCGCAGGGATCGCTCTGGAAGATTTTGCTAAATGGAGCGGCCTCTTTGTAGGCCTGGAACGCCAACCCGGGCAATGAAAATCGCTGCTCATCGGCCACCTCTTCCAGCGGCCTCAGGCACCCCCGAGCAACTCACCTAAAACACTCCACGGGAAAAGAAAATCACAAAATTCATTCAACCCTTTAACATTCACAATCGTTGATTTATGAACCAGCAGTTTCCAAATTCCATCCGCATATTCGTCTTCAGCCTGCTTGCCCTGGGGATCTTCCTCCTCGCCCTGGGAGGATATATCCCTACCCTGACCCGGGCGGTCCTCATCCCCCTGACGTCCTCCCAAACCTGGATCTCCCAGCAGTTTCAGGGTCTGGAGGATTTCATATCCGCCCCGCGGGATGTGGCTGCTATTCGCAGGGAAAATCAGAACCTGGAGGCCGAAAACGCCCGCCTGGAAGCCCAAATCATCGAGCTCCAACAGCAGCTTCTGGAGTTTGAGATCCTCTCCGCCCTGCTTGATTTCGCCCGGGCCCAGCCGGAGCACACGTACCTTGGGGCCACAGTCATTGGCCGGGACCCCAGCCCCTTCCTGGATTACCTGATCATCAACCGCGGTTCAGATGACGGACTGCAGCGAGGGATGCCCGTGGTTTCCCAGAACGGCCTGGTGGGGCGCATCGCCCAGGTCTCAGCTAAGAGCGCCCGGGTGCAGTTAATCACCGATCCCAGCGTGAAAATAAACGTCCAGGTCCAGCCTTCCCAGAGCGAGTCGGTACTCACGGGGACGATCACGGGAGACATCCGGCTGGAGCAGATCCCCCAGAACACAAACGTCACCCCGGGTAACCTGGTCCTGACCTCAGGCCTGGGAGGAAATTACCCCCCCAACATCATCGTCGGGCAGATCACAAGCGTCCGGAACCCGGAAGCCGCCCTTTTTCAGAGCGCCTCCTTGCAGCCGGTGACGGACTTCGCGGATCTGGACATCGTCCTGGTGATTACCAATTTCAACCCTGTCGACATCCAACCTCTGATCCCCACCCCCGAAGCCCCCTGACCCTGATACAAAGAGGTCCTCGCTGACTTTATGATCTCAATCCTGCTCAGCATCCCCATATTAAGCCTGGTGACCATCATCCAATCCGCGGTGGTGAGCCGGATGCCCCTCGTTCAGGGCACAGCGGACCTGGTGATGGTGGTCATCATCGCCTGGGCCCTCCAAAGGCGCGTGAAATACCCCTGGCAGTGGGCGCTTATGGGGGGGATTCTGATGGATTTTTTCTCCAGTCTCCCCTTCGGAGTGTACACATTGAGCTACCTGGTCCTTTCCGTGCTGGCCCAGCTCATGAGCCAGCGTTTATGGAAATTCTCATTTCTGATTCAGCTTTTTTTGACCCTGCTTGGTACAATGTTGGTACACATCATCTCCACCCTGGTGCTGTTCCTCCAGGGGACAAGTTTAGAGATCCTGCGTGTGCTGCAATCGATCACCCTCCCCAGCTTGCTGTTAAACCTGATGCTGACGCTCCCGGTATATATCATCATGGTAGATTTTGCACACCAGCTTTACCCTGAAGAAGTTGAATTATGAAAAACACATCCACGGCAAGAAACAAACTTGAAAACAACCGCTTCCTGTCTTTTGCCATCTTGGTGGCGGGAATCTTTTTTGTTTTCGTCTTTCGTCTGTTCACGATCCAGATCCTGAATGGAGGGACCTGGGCCGCTCAGGCGGAGGAAAACCGGCTGAGGGAGATCAGCCTCGCCCCGGCCCGGGGAGTGATTTTTGACCGGCGCGGAATCGTCCTGGCCCGAAACGTGGCCTCTTACAATGTGGTGGTTACAGCAGCCCAGCTTCCAGATGATGAAGGGGCAATTCAGGACATCATCCGCTCCCTGGCGAAGTACATTGACGTCCCCATCAACCAAAGCCAGATCACGCAGGAAAACCCATTCGTGCCCTGCCTGTCGGACCACGGCATCTCCCAGATCATCCGTTACGGGGAGCAGAGCGCCCCTTACCGGGAAGTGAAAATCGCCTGCAACATCGATGAAACAGCTGCCCGGCTGATCCAGGAAAACGCCATCGATTGGCCGGGGATCTCCATCGAAATTGAACCTGTCCGGGAGTATCCGACCGGAGACCTTACCGCCAATTTCGTCGGCTTCCTGGGCCCCATCTCCAGTGTTGAAGAGGAATATTACACAGAACGAGGGTTCGTGACCAACCGCGACAAGGTCGGCTACGCAGGGCTGGAACTTTCCTTTCAATCCCTCCTTTCCGGGAAACCGGGTAAACGCCTCGTTGAGGTGGACGTGGCAGGAAAGATCATCAGGGACGCGAAACCCGTCATCCCCTCCATCCCCGGACAAAATATTCACACGACCATTGACACCCGCCTGCAGCAGGCTGCCAAATCCATCCTGCTTAAAGAGATCAATGACTGGAACGAATATCTCGGCGAACTGAGGATGACCAGCGGCGTGGTGATCGCCATGGACCCCAGGACGGGGGAAGTGTTAGCAATGGTTTCTTACCCGACCTACGAAAACAACCGCATGGCCCGCATCATCCCCGCCTATTACCTGGAACAGCTCAACGCGGATGTCCGGGACCCACTCATCAACCAGGCCGTGGCAGCGGAGATCCCTGTGGGGTCCGTGTTCAAGATCTCCACAGCTGTGGGCGCCCTCAACGAAGGGGTCGTGGACCCGGAAGAGAAGATCACAGCCCCACCGGAAATCAAACTGGTCAACAAATACACACCCAACGATCCCAGCCGGAGCAAAACCTATGTGGATTGGAAAGACGAGGGATTCGGATCGGTGAATTTCCTGGAAGGGCTCGCAAACTCAAGCAATGTGTACTTTTACCAGCTCAGCGGAGGTGACGCGGAAGAAACGGGGACAGGGGTCCCCGGTGAGGTCCCGGAAGGGCTGGGCATCTGCCGCCTTGGTACCTACGCCCGGGCCCTGGGCTACGGTGAGAACCCGGGCATAGAACTTCCCTATCAAGAGGACGGGATCATCCCTTCACCGAAGTGGAAGCGCATCGCCCACGGTGAAAACTGGTCCACAGGCGATACTTATATCGCCGGCGTGGGGCAGGGGTTTGTGACCGCTACTCCCCTGCAGGTCTTGATGTCGGGGGCAACCATTGCCAACGACGGACGGTTGATGAAACCCACCATCATCCGGGAAATCACAGACGAAAAAGGGGAAACCATCGTTCCCTTCCAGGCAGAGGAAAAGTGGGATATCACCCAGGATCCAATGATCGACGTTTTCAATAACCCGACCAGTGCGGGGGGATGTGAAGCGAAAATGACCGGCGAGAAAACCACTGTTGAGCCCTGGGTATTGGAAAAGGTGCAAGAGGGGATGCGGTTGGCGGTCACGGACGGCACCCTGGAAGATCCTTTCGAGAACATGAGTATCCCGGCAGCGGGAAAGACAGGGACCGGAGAATACTGCGACACATGGGCCAACGAGAAAGGCTTGTGTGTGCCCGGACGATGGCCCACACACTCCTGGACGTTAGCTTATGCGCCCTATGAAAACCCTGAAATCGCCGTGGTGGCATTTGTTTACAACGGAGGGGAAGGGGCCAGCGTGGCCGGTCCCATTGTAAGGCGGACGATCGAAGCCTATTTCGAACTGAAAACCATTGACACTCGAGCAGGAAATCCCTGATCAATCGTGCTATAATCCTTCCGTAAGAACATGTATTCTATAAAAGGCACAAACCTATCATGATTCGTGCCGGAGACAGGGGAATGGGAAAAAAAAACATCGAAATTAAAGGGATCAGGGACGGTATTCTGGTCGAAATCAGCTCTGGCGACTGGAAAAAAAGGGAAAAAGAACTCCTGGACCACATAAAAAATAACAAACAGTTTTTCAAAGGAGGGCGTTTAGCGCTGGATGTCGGCAGCCACAAACTGAAAACGGACCGCCTGGCTTCCCTGAGAAATGCCCTCTCCGACCAAAACATCACCCTGTGGGCCGTGAAAAGCTCTTCCCTGGTCACGGAGCGCACGGCGCAAAACCTGGGCTTGTCGATCCGCATCCAGCAATCCACCGCGGAACAACAAGGAGAGTTTCCCTCTTCCACCATTGAAGGTGAGGAAGCGGTGTTCGTGCAGCGCACACTGCGCTCGGGGCACAAAATTAAACACGTAGGGCATGTGATCATCCTCGGTGATGTCAACCCCGGGGCAGAGATCGTCGCCGGCGGGAACATCATCGTCTGGGGACGTTTGCGGGGGACCGTACACGCGGGCGCCAAGGGTGATGAAGAGGCTGTGGTATGCGCATTGCAGCTCTCCCCCACTCAATTGCGGATCGCGGATAAGATCAGCATTTCCCCAGCAGAGGATAGAAAGGTGGAGCCCGAGATCGCCCAACTAAAGGACGGTCAAGTGATCGCCAGGAACTGGAACAGCAGATCAGGTTAGGACAAGGCAAAGAGGAACAGCGTATGGCAGCTAAAGTCATCACCATCACTTCTGGAAAAGGCGGAGTCGGCAAGACAACCGCCACCGCGAACATCGGCGCCGCCCTTGCCAAGGGCGGGCATACAGTGGCCTGCATAGACGCTGATATCGGACTGCGCAATTTGGATGTGGTCATGGGTTTAGAAAATCGGATCGTCTACGATCTGGTTGATGCCGTCGAAGGCCGCTGCCGGCTGAAGCAGGCCATGATCAAGGATAAACATATCCCGGGCTTATTCCTGATCCCCTCCGCCCAAACCCGGGATAAAAATGCGGTCTCTCCCACAGATATGATCCGCCTGTGTGATGAACTGCGCTCTGAGATGGATTACATCCTGATCGATTCTCCCGCAGGCATTGAGCGCGGTTTTCGAAACGCACTGGCACCCGCGGACGAAGTGATCGTGGTCACCAATCCCGAGGTTTCCGCTGTCAGGGACGCGGACCGCATCATCGGGATCATCGAGGCGGAAGAAAAGGGTCCAGCGAAGCTGCTCATCAACCGCCTCAATCCGGAGATGGTGAGGCATAAGAACATGATCTCCGCGGATGATGTGGTCGATTTACTGGCCATCCAGTTGATAGGCATCATCCCGGAAGATAAAAATGTGATCATCAGCACCAACACCGGGGTCCCCGTGGCCACGGACGGGAAAAGCCTGGCTGGTGAAGCCTACCGCAACGTGAGCCTGCGGCTTCAAGGAAATACTGTCCCTTTCATGGACCTCAGCAAAGGAAGCGGACTTTTCGGTTTGATTTCAAACGTCTTCGGAACAGGAGAATAATAGCATGGCTAACTTTCTCACCCGTCTATTCTCTAATGAACCCAGCAGCGCCAGACAGGCCAAAGAACGCTTGCAGCTGGTATTGATAAACGACCGGACCAACCTGACGCCCGAAACGATGGATTCTTTAAAAGACGATCTCCTGGACGTGATTTCCCAGTACATTAAAATCGATCCGAAGTCCGTGAAAATAGACATCGCCCAGGAAGGGCGAGAACAGCGATTAATCGCCGATATCCCCATTACCGGCGGAGAACAGCGCAGATACTAGCCTATGCGAAATATTTCTTGGCGTCACTTTGACTTCTGGCTCTTGGGTGCGGTGGCTTTTTTGACCATATTCGGCGTGGCCATGATCAGCTCCGCCATCGCCGGAAACCCCACCCTGGTGGAAGCCAATACCGTGACAAAGCAAATGATCTTTGCCGCAGCCGGCTTTGCGGTCATGTTCCTGACTGCGGTCATCGACTACCGCTACTGGAGCGCGGTGAGCAATTTCTTGTATTTAATCACCGCCGGCATTTTAGCCGTCTTATATCTCTTCGGCGCCACCCTTTTTGGTTCCACCCGCTGGTTTACATTGGGCCCGATTTTAATTCAGCCCTCTGAGATCGCGAAGATCATCATCATCCTCATCCTGGCGGACTTCTTCTCCAAAAACATCGAAAAGATCAACCAGCCCCTGACGATCTTACGCAGCGTACTGGTGACAGGGGGAATCATGATCTGGGTTTTGATCCAGCCTGATTTAAGCACCTCGATCGTCCTCCTTGTGCTCTGGTTTGCCCTGCTGTGGGCCAGCGGTCTGAAAGTCAAACAACTGCTTATCGCCAGCGGCGCAGGAGCCATGGCTCTGCTGGTGGGGTTCCCGCTCATGCTCCTCAGCTACAGCAATGAAACAACCGGAGGACTGATCAAGCCTTACCAAATCCGGCGGATCATCAACTTTCTGTTCCCCGAGGAGGATGCCAGCTATGGAGCGATCTACAACGTTCAGCAGGCCCTGATCAGCATTGGCTCCGGAGGCTGGCTGGGCCGGGGGTACGGCAGCGGTTCCCAAGTCCAGCTTCGTTTCCTGAAAGTGCGCCATTCAGACTTCATTTTCTCTGCCCTTGCTGAGGAATTCGGTTTTGCGGGCGCCCTGGCTGTGCTCCTCTTGCTGGCGTTCATCATTTACCGCTGTCTGCGAGCTGCTCGCATGGCCGGAGATACCTACGGCGCCCTGACCGCATACGGCGTCGCCGCCCTGATCACGTTCCAAACCATCGTCAACGTCAGCGTGAACCTGAAGCTCCTCCCGGTGACCGGATTGACCCTGCCTTTCGTGAGCTACGGCGGGAGTTCGTTGATCACCCTTTTCATCGGCATTGGCCTGGTGGAAAGCGTCATCCTCCGCCACAAAGAACTTGAATTTTAACTTTTTCAATCATCCGTCCAGGGATTGTTTTCTGGATGATATTCACGTGTATATTTTAACCAGGAGATGGAATGAAAAAATCTCAAAATCCAGCCCGGGTTCGTTTTGCCCCCTCGCCCACCGGGTACCTGCATATTGGAGGGGCCCGAACTGCATTGTATGACTACCTGCTGGCCAGGCAAACGGACGGTTCTTTCATCCTCCGTATCGAAGACACGGACCAAAAGCGATACGTGGAGGATTCCGAAAAAGACCTCAAACGCTCCTTGCGCTGGTTAGGACTGGAGTGGGACGAGGGCCCCGACAAAGGCGGGCCCCATGCCCCTTACCGGCAGTCTAAGCGGAAAGCGATCTACCAGCAGCATGCCCGGACCTTAATTGAAAAAGGACATGCATATCCCTGTTTCTGTTCCCCGGAACGGTTGGATAAAATCCGAAAAGAACAAATCGCCCAGGATGAAAACCCTCACTACGACCAAAAATGCAGAAATTTAGACCCTGAAGAATCCGTCCAACGCGTGGAAAATGGAGAGCCCCACGTGATCCGGTTCAAATCCCCCAACCAGGGATCGACCACCGCGCGTGACTCGCTGCGGGGCGAGATCACAGTCAAGAATGAAACGCTGGATGATATCATCCTCATTAAAACCAACGGCTTGGCCGTGTATCACCTGGCGGCCATGGTGGACGATCATCTGATGGATATCACCCATGTCATCCGCGGGGCGGAATGGCTGCCCACCTTTCCCATTCACACTTTAATTTATGATGCCTTTGGATGGCAGGAGCCCGAATGGGTCCATCTCTCACTGCTCCTCAAACCGGATGGCAAAGGAAAACTCTCCAAACGGGACATGGAAGAAGCCCGGCAGAAAGGGCAGCCAATTTTCGTCAAAGACATGGAGGATTTTGGTTATCTGCCAGAAACGGTCAATAACTGGCTGGCTTTGATGGGCTGGAGCTATGATGATAAGATGGAATTCTTCCCCATGAACGAACTGATCGAAAAATTCAGCCTGGAAAAACTGAATCCCTCTCCAGCTGCCATCAATTTCAGCAAGTTGGATCACTTTAACGGGATCCACATCCGGGAGCTTGAGGTGGATGACTTCGCGCACCGGATAAAGCCGTACTTCGAGAAAGAGGGATATGAGGTGGATGAGGAGATCCTGACGGATGTCGCTGCAGCCATCCAGACTCGGACGGGGAAATTAACTGAGGTCACCGACATGGCAGGTTTCTTCTTTGAAGAGGAGGTGAACTTGGTCCCCGAGCGGATCATCAGCGGCGCGCTGAGCGCATCCCAGGCAGCAAATGCAGCCCGGCGGATGGCAAATCTCTTCAATGAAGTTCCGGTGATCACCCGGGATACCGTTGAAAAACCGCTCCGCGAGTTGGCTGATGAACTGGACTTAAAGGCAGGCCACCTCTTTGGTTTGCTGCGTGAAACCCTCACCGGGCAAAAAGTCAGCCCTCCGCTGTTTGACATCATGTCCATCCTCGGCAAAAAAGAGGTCCTCGACCGCCTGGATCACGCTGCCGAGACCCTGGAGGGCATATCAAAGAGTCGCTAATCCATCTCTTCATTCGCCCGGTTTAAAGCGGATATCACCAAATAAAAAACATCGCCCCGAAGGGGGCGATGTTCGTTTTTGGATATTAGACTGTTAGGATTTCCTTCGCTTCCGCTCCTGCTCCTGTCTTTTTTCGATTTTAGCCCAGGAATCATAGAGGGCGATCGTTTGGTTGAAGACCAGCTTCTCTTCTGTCGAATCCGGATCAACACAGAAATAGCCTACCCTCTCAAACTGGTACCTGTCACCCGCTTTTACCCCCTGCAGGCTGGGTTCGACTTTGACATGGGAGTAAACCTGGAGGGAATCGGGGTTAAGGCTGTCCGTAAAATCACCCCCTTCCTCGGCATCAAGCGGGAAGGGATCGTTGAACAGGCGATCATACACCCGGACTTCAACATCCAGGGCGTGCGGGACAGACACCCAGTGCAGGGTGCCTTTGACCTTCCTGCCGTCGGGTGCGGCCCCGCCGCGGGTTTCCGGATCAACCGTGCACCGCAGCTCTACAATCTTCCCATCTTCATCTTTGACAACATCTTGGCAGGTCATGAAGTAGGCGTAGCGCAGACGGACCTCTTTCCCCGGAGAAAGGCGCCAGAACCGCTTGGGAGGGTCCTCGCGAAAATCATCCCGATCAATATAAATTTCCTTCGAGAAGGGCACGTCCCGCGTCCCAAAACTCTCATCCCCGGGATGGTTGGGAAATTCCATCATTTCTACTTTGTCTTCAGGGTAATTGGTGATGACGACTTTTAGCGGGCGCAATACACCGTTGGCCCTCGGCGTCCTGGCGTTAAGGTCGTCGCGGATGAAATGATCCAATTTCGACCGCTGAATGGTACTTTGCTTCTTGGCTACGCCGACATGCTCAATGAAATGGCGGATGGATTCCGGGGTGATGCCCCTTCTACGCATCCCGGAGAGAGTGGGCATGCGGGGATCATCCCAGCCGTTGACATAACCCTCCTCCACCAGTTGAATCAGCCTGCGTTTGCTGAGCACTGTATATGTGATGTTCAAGCGAGCAAACTCGATTTGCCGGGGGTGGAAGATCCCCAATTGATCTAAAAACCAATTATAGAGAGGTCGGTTGTTTTTGAACTCCAGGGTGCACAAGGAATGCGTGATCTTTTCGATGGAATCCGACTGCCCGTGGGCCCAATCATAGGTGGGGTATATGCACCACTCGTCTCCCGTCCTGTGATGCGTTTCATGAAGAATGCGGTACATGACAGGATCGCGGAGGTTGATGTTCGGGGAAGCCATATCGATTTTGGCTCGCAGCACGCGTTCTTCTTCCATAAATTCGCCCTCTTTCATGCCTTGAAAGAGGTCAAGGTTCTCTTCCACAGACCGGTCCCGGAAAGGACTTTCTTTCCCCGGCTCGGTCAGCGTGCCCCGGTATTCCCGGATTTCTTCCGGAGAGAGATCATCCACATATGCTTTGCCGTCCTTGATGAGCTGGACGGCCCATTCGTAAAGCTGCCCGAAATAATCCGAGGCAAAAAACAAACGGTCATCCCAGTCATACCCCAACCAATGGATGTCCTCGATCATGGAACTCACGAACTCCTCTTCTTCTCTGGTGGGGTTCGTGTCATCAAAGCGCAAGTTACACTTGCCGTCATATTGTTCAGCGATCCCAAAATTCAAAACGATGGACTTGGCATGACCAATATGCAAATATCCGTTTGGTTCAGGAGGGAAACGCGTCTGAACTCGCCCGTCATGTTTACCTTCTTCCATTTCCCTTTCAATAATATCGCGTATAAAATCAGACAGCACTTTCTCGTCATTCATCATAATCACTCCTCAATTTCCTGGATTCATTACCTTCAATAAATGTTTGGATCATGGCCTCCACCAAATTTTAGCATACTCTCGCTTTTCCGGTAATAGGCCCCGCTCCTTTGCACTCATGCCCGCACTGTAAACCCCAACCCCTGAAAGGAAACATCGGAGCCCGGGCAGCTCCTCCAGGTTCAACCTCCCAGAGAGCTCTGGAATCCGGATTCTTAAACAATTTTAAAAGCCATCCCTTCTCTGTTCCGTGATCGTCTCTGAAATCTGGCAGAAAGTTTGACGAACCCTGTGGGAAGTGATAAAATATCACAAGTTAGTGGGGGCTCGTCTAATGGCAAGACAGCGGTTTCTGGAACCGTAAATCGGGGTTCGAATCCCTGGCCCCCAGCTGATGACCCTGATGGTCCCATCCATCAGGGCTTTTTTTAACCCACCTTTCTATAGTACAATTTGAAAAGAACTGGATATGAATTTTATAAGGAGAACAAGCATGTCTGATGCGATTGAATACACAATTTACGGCGATGATCTTCAGATGGTGGAAATCGAACTTGATCCCCAGGAAGGGGTACGAGGTGAAGTAGGTACAATGCTTTACATGGACCCAGGCGTGAAGATGCAAACCGGGACAGGGGGCGGACTCTTCAAAGGGGTAAAAAGGGTTTTCGCAGGAGAGAGTTTTTTCATCTCCACCTTCCTGAATGAGGCTTCAGGAAAGCAAACCGCTGCCTTTGCGGCTCCCTTCCCCGGCAAGGTCATCCCCCTGGATCTGGCTTCCCTGGGCGGTTCCTTCATCTGCCAACGAGATTCCTTTTTATGTGCAGCCCGGGGGACGGAAATTGAAGTCACGTTCAGTAAAAAATTAGGTGCAGGACTTTTCGGCGGCGAAGGCTTCATACTCCAAAAATTAGTCGGAGATGGGATGACATTCGTACATGCAGGCGGTACGGTGATCGAAAAAACGCTTCAAAAAGGGCAGGTCCTTAAAGTGGATACGGGATGTTTGGTGGCCTTTTCTCCCAGCGTTGATTACGACATCCAATTTATAGGTGGGTTCTCGAACGCTTTATTCGGAGGCGAAGGTTTATTCTTAGCGAAATTAACCGGCCCGGGTAAGGTCTATTTGCAAAGTCTTCCCCTATCCCGTTTAGCAGACCGGATCGCGGTCGCTGCGCGAACAGACAATAAAGGAGAAAGCAAAGGTGCCTCAGGGTTGGGAGGCGAGGTGCTAGGGGATATCATCAGCGGATTGTAATCCGCCGGGGACGAATCCAACAATTAAATATGCTCAGGAGGCAAAACGTGTCCGATCCTGACCGGAAGCCTATTCCCGGATTGAAGTGGGGAGGGCTTATCCTGGGAACATTGGCGGGGGGGTTCTGGTTAGTCTCTCTCATCCTAAACGCTGTCCACGAACTTAATGAGGGCGTGCTACCCACTTCAATCGAAGGCCCCCTTCTTGCCTTTCTGGTCCTCAGCGCGAGTGCCAGTGGGGGTTTAAGCTGGAGAAACTTAAGCGTGGGCGGTTTATTGACCACAGGCAACGGTCTTGCTTTATCCATCTTCGCATACATCTCATCAGGGCACAACCACCTGATCGCTGCCCTGGTCAGTGGGTTTCCATTCTTTTTGGCTGGGATTTTGATCACCTTTTCCGCGCGATGAAAAAAAAGGTAAAAGAAGCGGTATCATTCCTGCCGTTTGGCTTCTTCCCAAAGCTCGTCAAATTCTTTCAAGCTCAAGTCAGATAGATCATGATCTCGGGACCGGGCAGCCTTTTCCAGATAGGAAAATCGTCGTTTAAAGCGCTGATTCGCCCCGCGAAGGGCACTTTCCGCGTCCAGATCGTACCACCTGCTGAGGTTTACGACGGCAAATAACAAATCCCCTAATTCTTTTTGCTGGGATTGGGGATCCTTCTCCCGTTTTAATTCCCCTAACTCTTCGGAAATCTTCTCCAAAACTCCACTCAAATCCGGCCAATCGAATCCCACACGTGCAGCCCTTTTTTGAAAGATCTGGGCTTTGGAAAGGGAGGGCAAGGCAGGAGCAACGCCGTCCAGCAAGCCATCTTTCCTATCCCCCTGGTGATGACGCTCCTCCGCTTTGAGTCGTTCCCAATTCTGGAGCACATCTTCTGTCTCGTCGATATCCAAGTCATCAAAGACATGGGGATGGCGGTTGACGATTTTCGTATGAACACCATGCAAGACGTCAGCCATGTCAAACTCTCCATATTCGCTGGCAATCTGCGCATGGAGCACAATCTGAAGCAGTAAATCGCCGAACTCTTCTTTCATCGCTTCCGGGTCGTCTTCATCAATCGCTGTCAGCGCCTCATAGGTCTCCTCCAGCAAGTGAGGGCGCAGGGACTGGTGATCCTGTTCTTTATCCCAAGGACAGCCATCAGGCGCCCGGAGGCGGGCGATGATCTCTTGAAAGGATTCAAAAGACGTCCTCTCCTTCAGGGGAGGGAGATACAATGAGGTCAGCAAGCCAATATCAGGACTGCGGTCGATCTCATAGAGAGAAAGGCTTTCGACCTTTTCACCATCCATCCCGGCTCTGTGAATGAACCGAACCGGATGCTGATCGGGATAGACCGCCATCAGGCACAATTTAAGATGAGATGCTACCCAAGGAGAGTGCACCTGGGCGATCAAGGCCGGTATATCCGGGGGAAAGTTCGGGTGGTGCTGTTCAACCAATTCTAAGGCGTCTAAAAGGGCTGTGGCCGGCAGCGGGTCGAGGCCCAAGGCCGAAAAGGTGGGTTCAACGTAACTCAGTCCGGAGACAACCCGAAAAGGGATACCCCGGGTCTTTGCTTCCCGGATGATCGCTGGTGTGGTCGCTTCAGCGATGAATGGATCCCCAGGAACCGCGTAAACCACCCCCTCCGGCCGTTCACTTAAAGCCAAAACCTGTTTGACAATCCCCTCATAGACCTCTGGGAAAGAATCCGCCTGCTCATAAAGATCATCAAATGACCGCACCTTGAGAGAGGAGGGGAACCCACCCAATGTGGGGTGTTCTTGCGTCCGGAGGTAGACCTCGGATACTGTGGATAGGACATCCCAGGCTTCCCGGGTTAAAAACTTTGCCTCCCCGGGCCCAAGGCCTAGGATGATGAGCTTCTCTTTAATATTCTGCTTTTCATCCATAATCTAAATAGAAAGCGCGAAGAACACTTGAAAATCAGAGGTGTCTTCGCGCAGTTTGTAACGAAACGAGGTATCGTTCCCCAGAAAAGATTTTGCTTCGGGGAAAATTACCGCTTGGTATAGGTAGGAGCTTTGCGTGCGCCTTTGAGCCCTGGTTTCTTGCGTTCCTTTACGCGCGCATCACGAGTCAGGTATCCACCCTGGCTGAGTGTGGTGCGCAAATCTGGATCCATCTCCAATAAAGCCCGCGCTAATCCCAGGCTCACAGAGTCCCGCTGTCCGGTGTCCCCGCCCCCTTTGACATACGCGCTGATGTCAAAATCTGACCGGCTGTAATTTACAGCATCTAAAGGATCCACAATTTCAGCCACATCACCCACGCGGGTAAAGTATTCTTCTAAGTTCCGTTCATTTACCACGAATTCCCCGGATCCGGAACGGATGCGGACTCGTGCTGTTGCTTCTTTTCGGCGGCCAACGCCTTCAAAATATTCAGTCATACCTTCTCCTTCCTGCGTTCAAAACCCAAGATCTCACTGTAGAGATCTCGTTTGTTCTTCGTGCTTCTCCCCTCCGTTAGGAGAGGACTTCTTCGATCGGTTTCGGCTGCTGCGCCTGATGTGGGTGGTCAGGCCCGGCATATACTTTTAGTTTCTTCCTCAATTTCCTTCCAAAGCGGTTGTGGGGAAGCATACCATACACCGCATGTTCTATGACGCGTTCCGGTTTCTTTTCCAACTGATCCCGGAGAGTGATCTGCTTCAATCCGCTCTGGTAACCGCTTTCCCGATAATATATTTTCTGATCCAGTTTCTTTCCCGTGACCTTCACACCTTTCGCGTTGATGACGATGACATGATCGCCGACATCCACGCCGGGCGTGAATTGGGGTTTATGCTTCCCAAGGATGAGGGTGGAAATTTTTGTCGCCAAACGACCCAAATTTTCTCCATCTGCATCCACCAATACCCATTCTTTGGATACGTTATCTGCATTCGGGTAATATGTTTTCCTCACAATCATCTGCTCCCAACATTCTTAATGAATATCTGTTCAATTTTCAACCTGATATGACCTCGTTTTCCGGGTAAACGACCTCCAACAAGGTCAACCCCCGGGCTGGCGCTAATCCTCTGGCCGGCGGTCCCCCCGGTCGATCAAGGTGGGCTGCCACATGGTTCACCCGTTTTCGCCCCTGGCCAATCTCCACCAAAAGGATGACGATATGACGGACCATGTGGTACAGAAACGCATTACCCACGATTTGGAAGGTATATGTATCCTTCTCTTTCCGCCAGAAAGCTTCTTTAACCTCGCGGATCGTGCTCCCATCCTCCTGGTGAGGACTTCCTAAGGCGCCAAAATCATGCACTCCCAGCAAGTGAGATGAGGCCTCCCGTATCCGCGCCAGGTTCACTTCCGGCCATACGCGCCATATATATCGATCTTGTAAAGGATCCCGTATCGGATCACAGTGGATCCGATATCTGTAACGGCGGTAAAGGGCATCAAAACGGGGTTGAAAACCCTGCTTCGTTTTGACAACCTTTTTGGCCGAAATATCTCTGGGAAGATTGGCATTCAGTGCGCGCTGCAAATCTTCCTTTGTGTGCGCCCAATCTAAATCAAAGGCAGCGACCTGACCTGCTGCGTGCACACCGGCATCCGTTCGACCAGCAAAGTACGTCGTGCGCCCCTTCCACGCGATCTCCTGGAGCGCTTTCTCAACTTCGCCTTGCACAGTCCGCACATTTGGCTGGCGCTGCGAGCCGTGAAAGTCCGTACCATCGTAAGCTAAAGTAACCTGATAACGATCTTTCATTCCAGCCAGCTGCGGTCTATTCTTCTACCAGCTCCAAGATGACCATCTCCGCGGCATCGCTCGTCCTGGGCGGCAGTTTAAACATGCGCGTGTATCCTCCAGGGCGATCCATGTATCGCGGGGCGATGTCATCAAACAATTTCTTGATAATTTCTTTATTGTTTCCCAGACGCGAACTGGCGATCCGTCGGGCATGCACCATTGCATCTTCATCAGCATCCTGCGCACGTTTTGCCAACGTAATTAATTTTTCTGCAGGGCGCCGGACGAATTCCGCTTTCGCACGGGTCGTGCGCATGCGCTCATTCTCAAACAATTGAACAATCATCGTTCGCCGTAGAGCGCCGCGCTGGGCAGAGCTTCGATTTAATTTTTTTCCCGTTACTCGGTGTCGCATATTATCACTCCGACTCGTCTTCTTCGGCTTCAATAAAGCCGTGATTTTCTAATTTCTCTTTCAATTCAGCCAGGCTCTTTACACCGAAGTTTCGAATGGAAAGCAAGGCATCATCTCCCTTCTCATGAAGTTCTAAGACCTCACCCACTGTAGTGATCCCCGTCCGCTTCAGGGAATTAAAAACGCGGACAGAAAGGTCCAACTCCTCAATGGGGACTTCGACAACTTCCTCTTCCGGTTCCACCTGCTCTTCATCTTCCACCATTTCTGCCAGCGACTCGGCGGTAACACCAGACAGGTGCTGTAAATGGCCCATGAGGATTTTGGCGCTGTCGCTTAAGGCCTCCTCTGGTTCAATGGTCCCATCCGTCCAGACCTCAATGGTTAACTTATCGTAATCCGTACTCTGGCCCACACGCGCTGAACTGACGTCAAAGTTGACTCTTTCGACCGGATTATAGATAGCATCGACCGGCAGCTCTCCAATCGGCAAGCGGTCTTTCCTTTCTTCCGCAGGAACATACCCTCTGCCCCGTCCGACAGTCATCTCAATGGTGAGAGGTGTATCGCGGCCGTCGACGGTGAGGAGATACAAGTCTGGATTGACAATTTCTACTTCCGCAGGGACGACGATATCCGCCGCTGTCACCACGCCCTCCCCCTCAATCTCTAAGTGCATGCTGGCCATATCGCCTTCAAAAAGGTTCAAGCGCAATTGCTTGACGTTTAACATCAGGCGCAGCACGTCCTCTTGGACACCTGGAATGGTGTCGAATTCATGGTCAACCTCAGCAATGCGAATGGATGTCACGGAAGCACCTTCTATCGATGACAACATTGTCCGGCGTAGAGCATTGCCCAGGGTGATACCATACCCGCGTTCCAGGGGTTCAATTTCATATTTGCCATACGCGCGAGCTTCAGCCACACGCTCAATCTTTGGCGTTACCATATTTTTCATTCCTAACACGGATCACCTCACCCTATTCGCTAAATCGTGTCTTAAGCGAAAACCATTACCGGGAATAAAACTCGACGATCGATTGTTCGCTGAGATTACTGTTGATCTCAGACCGTTCCGGTAACCGAATAACTTTACCAGACAGCGAATCAAGATTACGATCAATCCACTCCACTGGCGTCCGATTCTCTGCTTCCTCCCTCAAATTTTTAAAAAAGGTCCGTTTCTTAGATCCATCTCGGACCGATATTTCATCCCCAGGGGATAAAATGACGGAGGGAACATCTGTGCGACGACCGTTGACATTGAAATGTCCATGGGTAACCAACATGCGCGCCTGAGGTCGGCTTGCAGCGTATCCCAAACGGTATACCACATTATCCAGACGGGATTCCACAATCTGCAGTAAGTTCAAACCCGTCAACCCACGTCGCTGTTGAGCGTTTTCGTAATAACGTCTAAATTGCCGCTCTGAAATGTCATATACTCTTCGTGCTTTCTGTTTTGCCCGCAGTTGACGTGAGAAATCAGATTCTCTGCTGCGTCGGTATTGGGCAGATCTGCCGTGCTGACCAGGGGGGTAACTGCGGCGTTCATAGGCGCATTTTTGCGAGTAACACCGTTCTCCTTTCAAGAACAGTTTTTCTCCCTCTCGCCGGCACACTTTGCATTTCGGCCCACGATATCTAGCCATATAATATTCCTCTTCTTTCTTAACTTACCTTTTATCCTATTTCATCCTCTCAAGCTCAGAGGGACGAAGCGGATCTCACAAGAAGCTATACCCGACGTTTTTTCGGCGGGCGGCACCCGTTATGGGGTACAGATGTGACATCCGTAATTGATTTCAATTTCAAACCCATGGATTCAATCGCCCGCAAGGAAGCTTCACGACCGGGACCAGGTCCCCGAATGAGTGCGTCCGCTTCTCGCAGTCCCATGCCCATAGCCTTCTTCACGGCATCCTCCGTCGCCAATCGGGCTGCGAATGATGTGCTCCGGCGGGACCCTTTCAAACCCACGGTGCCAGGGCTGCTCCAACAGACCGTGTTTCCTTGATTATCCGTGACAGTGACGATCGTGTTATTAAACGTCGCCCGGACGTGGATTTGCCCTGAAGAAAGTTTCTTCTTTTTACTTCTTGATTTACTCTGTCGTGAACCTTTCGATTGTTGAGCCATAATACCTCTCGAACTTCAATTCTTATCGTGATCCGCTCCCGGTGTTTCCTAACCAGAACGCGGGAAGGAAATGTTGTCCTTTCAACTCCAGGCACCTTCTCAGGGCGCAGATGCTATATTTGCCGCTGTGGGAGCTCAAACAGACCACACCCGCAGGGCTTGTAATCATCCTGGTTATGTCTTCTGCATGCCGCGCCGTCGACCTCGTCCTGCCACTGTCTTCTTGGGTCCTTTCCGGGTCCGGGCATTTGTGCGTGTGCGCTGCCCCCGGACGGGCAAGCCTTTCTTATGGCGGATCCCCCGATAACAACCGATCTCCACCAAACGCTTGATGTTCATCTGGACTTCGCGGCGCAAATCACCTTCTACCTTGTAATTTTGATTAATATACTCCCGAAGGCTGGTGATATTTTTATCCGTCAATTCATGCACCCGGATATCGGGGTCAACTCCGGTATCCTCCAGGATATCCTGCGCGCGAGATAATCCAATGCCATAGATATAGGTCAGCGCGACCTCAATTCGTTTATCACGGGGTAAATCTACACCTTGTATACGAGCCATAATTATCCTTGTCTTTGTTTATGTTTCGGGTTCTCACAAATAACGTATACTTTCCCTTTGCGTCTGACTATTTTACACTTATCACAACGTTTTTTCACAGATGATGATACTTTCATAATGCCACTTCCTTCCTCAAATCAGCAAATTTCTCCAAAAATCATTCCCTAAGCCAAAGATATAATTATAGCGTAATCCCTTGTTACAGTCTAGGGAAATGACTTTTTGTCCTCTAAAACGCTTACAACCTGGTAAGTATCACAGGTTCCTTATCTGTGACCGCGATGGTGTGTTCATAATGAGCAGTCAATGAACGGTCCTCTGAAATCACAGTCCACTTGTCAGAAAGCACCTTGGTTTTCGGAGTGCCTACCAAGACCATGGGTTCAATGGCGATGGTCATCCCTTCTTTTAACTGCAGCCCTTTGCCAGGAACTCCAAAATTGGGCACCTGCGGTGGTTCATGCATTTTGCTCCCCACACCATGCCCCGTGTATTTTCTTGGCACGTGAAATCCATTCCCTTCGACATATGCCTGAATGGCTGCAGAAACATCCCCGACATGGTTTCCAGCTCTCATCTGTTCGATTCCCTTGTAAAGGGACTCTCTCGTGACCTGGATCAGCCGATTGGCTTCTAACGAAATCTCTCCCACCCCGGCTGTAAACGCGGAATCGCCGATGAATCCTTTATAAGTCGTCCCGCAGTCGACGGAGACGATATCCCCTTCTTTCAAGGTCCTTCCACTTGGGATGCCGTGCACCATTTCTTCATTCAAACTCACCGTCAGCGTAGCTGGAAAAGGATAGGGTCCCGGATATCCTTTGAAGGTGGGAATCGCCCCATAAGAGCGGATAATCTCTTCCGCGGATTCATCCAGAGCTTTGGTGGTGATGCCTGGTTCAATCAAGGCTTTGACCTCTTTCAAGACGCGGGCGTTGATCCTCCCGGCTTCCCGCATGACCGCGATCTCTTGATCGTTTTTGATGACTTCGTTTTTGACCACTACCATTGCTTCTTTTCCAATTTACTTTCAATTTCTGAAGCGACCCCTTCTACGTCCTGTCCAGCATCCACCTGGAGGAGGATTCCCCGCTCGCGATAATACGCAATCAAGGGTTCCGTCTTCTCCATGTACACATCTACCCTGTTTTTCACGGTCTCCAATTGGTCATCTTCGCGTTGGTAAAGCTCCGAGCCGTCATAATCACAGACCCCTTGTTCCTGGGGGGGATTATATTTCTTGTGAAAAACATGCCCGTGGGCCCGACAGGTTAACCTTCCCGTCAGCCGCTCAATCAGCTCCGAATAGGGTACGTGAAGGTAGAGAACTACTTCATCCACGTCCGGATCATAATCCGCCAGGATTTCCTTCAAAGCTTTCGCCTGGACCAAGGTTCTTGGGAAACCATCTAAAATAAAATCTGTTCCAGAATCGATCTCCCGGATCCGGTTTTCCACCATACTGATCGTGATTTCATCCGGCACCAACTCTCCTGCATCAATGTATTGACCTGCTTTTTTCCCAAGCTCTGTTTCGTTTTCCAAATTCCTGCGAAACAATTCACCCGATGAAATATGAAGGAACCCTTTTTCCTCGACCAGGATTTCCGCCTGTGTCCCCTTTCCTGCACCTGGTGGACCCAGCAATATCAAACAGATCTGGCGCGACATGGCTGCTTCCTTTTCCCGGGGAATTTATCGAACGAGTAAAGTTTCATCATAACCGTGAAGTTTGAGTTCAGCGTCGATATTTTGGAAGGTGTCACGGACAACGCCGACCACAATCAACAGGCCCGAGGAAGTGATGAGCATGGTGCCTGAACCAGAAGGCCCAAAACCGGGTAATATCAGGCCAATCAAGAAAGGCGTAACCGCCACAAATCCCAGGAAAAACGCGCCCGGGAACGTAATCCGGCGCAGGACCTTGGTCAAATATCGCTGGGTGGGGGCTCCCCTGCTCACGCCCGGGATCTGTGCTCCAGAGCGTTTAAGATTGCTCCCGTAATCCTGTTGAGCGAACAAAACATCAGTGTAAAAGAATGTAAATCCAACAACCATCAAGAAGTACATGCCCCAATACCAGGGGCTGCCGCCTCCAAAAAGGTTCTGCACGCGGTTGGACAGATTCGCCAACCATGTGATATCAGAGTTGCTGAAAAAACTGGCCAATATCGCCGGGAATGTCAACAAGGATTGACCGAAAATGAGGGGGATCATGCCAGCCATATTGACTTTCAAAGGTAGAGACCCCTTGACAGGCATGGACTGCCGGTTTCCCACCCGCCGCCCTGGATACATCACGGGGATATTCCGCTGGCCTTGTTGGACAAAGATGATAGCGAAGATGATCAGCAGCGTCAAAATCACCATGAATCCCAGGATGAACACAGGGTTTTGGGATGCTCTCATTAAGCGGGCAAAGTTTTGAGGGATCCTAGACACAATTCCTGCAAAGATCAATAATGACAACCCCTGATTGCGGATTCCGTATTCGGAAATCAACTCTCCCAACCAAATGGCAAACATCGTCCCCGCTGTCATACTGGTAATAATGGCCAGGGAAGGAATCAGCGAGGCGCCAGTGAAACCAAAGTTATCAATGATTTGAACCCCACCCGCAAGGCTGGAGAAAATCCTGATCTGACCTACCGCCTGCAGAGCAGCCATAGGAACAGCCAGCACATACGTCCACTTTTCCATCCATTTCCGACCCTCCTGTGGGTCTTCCTCCATCTTTTGCTGCAAAGAGGGAATGATAGGAACCAGCAGCTGCAGGATAATTTGGGCTGTAATATATGGATACACACCCATCGCCAGGACCGAGAAATTGGATACCGTTCCTCCGGAGAGCATATCCAGAATGCCCAGGAAGGTGCTCCCGGCGCCTCCACCGGCCATGATCGAAGCGATCACATCCCGGTTTGCGCCCGGTACGGGAACATGTGACGCAAGCCGGTAGATGACCAAAATGGCCAACGTGATCAACAACTTACGCCGGATGTCTTCAGCTTTCCAAAGGTATCGCCATGCAGATCTCTTCATATTCAAGAACTCCCACTCACACCGGTTTGTGCGAAACGATCTCCCAAACCATCATGATTGTGTATCTATTGCTCAATGACCTCCACACTGCCCCCCGCTTCCTCAATCTTCTCCTTGGCATTTTTTGAAAAGCGGTGAGCTTTGACCTGAAGGGGCACATCTAATTCCCCTCGACCCAAGATGACAACAGGTTTTTCCTGGTCATGGATGAGCTTCACCTTGGCCAACACCTCGGGATTGATCTCCGTTTCCTCCGGGAAATAACCCAGATATTCCACATTTACCTCTTGATATTCAACGCGGAAAGGCGGATTGAACCCAGGTTTTTTGGGCATGCGGCGGAAAAAGGGCGTGTCCCCGCCTTGATGCCAAAGAGGAACGCCGCCGCCGCTGCGGGCATTTTGTCCTTTGGTGCCCCTGCCGGCTGTTTTCCCATAGCCTGAGCCGTACCCTCTGCCCACGCGTTTGCGATCCTTTTTCGCGCCTTCGTTCCGTTTTAAGTCGTGTAATTTCATAGCTCTCAACCTTCGTTAGTTTACTTCTTCCACCTCAACCAGGTGCTCAATACAGGCTATCATCCCTCGCATGCTTTCATTGTCAGGAACTTCCACGCTCTGGTTGATCCTTCTCAACCCTAAAGCTTCCACTGTCTTGCGCTGCCTTGGGGATCGACTGCTGGCGCTCTTGAGGAGTTTTATCTTGAGTTGCGACGACTTCTTCTTTTTCGCCATGTTTCATTTACCTATCCCAGAAGGGGGTAACCTTCTCAACATCCACACCGCGAATGGCCGCTTCTTCGTGTGGATCTTTGAGTTGTTCAAGCCCCTGGATCGTGGCAGCGGCGATATTCATCGCGTTATCACTGCCCAGTGATTTGGTGAGGATATTCGTGATTCCGGAGACTTCCACCACAGCACGCACACTTCCCGCTGCGATTACGCCTGTACCCTCGGACGCCGGTTTAAGCATCACCTTCGCCCCCCCTACCTTTCCCATAACCTTGTGGGGAATGGTCGTGTTATAGACTGCTACCGGATGGAGATCATCTTTAGCCCGGTCGGATGCTTTGTGGATGGCATCAGGAACGGAATTCGCTTTTCCCATCCCCATGCCTACCCGACCTTTTTGATCACCAGCCACCATCGTGACACGGAAGGAGAAGCGTCGTCCACCTTTGACGACCGTCGCCACACGTTCAATGTTAATAATGCGCTCGTCAATCTCTCGTTCTCTGCTATCTCGATAACCATTCGTCATACTATTCTCCTGCGCGAGTGACTAAAACTTTAACCCGTGTTCACGAGCAGCTTCGGCCAGGGCTTTAATTCTGCCAATGTATTTGTATCCACCGCGGTCAAACACCACTTCCTCAATCCCTTCTTCCAGGGCGCGTTCAGCGACCGCTTTGCCGACCAATTCGGCCTGCTCGGATTTCGTCAAACCGTCCATATCATCCCGTAATTCGGAATCGATCGTAGAGGCAGCAACTAAGGTATGCCCGGCGAAATCATCAATGATCTGAACATAGATCTCCGAAAGACTTTTAAAAACATTCAACCGAGGTTTCTTTGGCGTACCAAAGATATTCCGACGCCCCCGTTGATGTCTGCGTTTCCGCGCTTTAGATCGTGATTTTTGCTTTGCCATATTACGCCACCACCTTGCCTGCTTTTCCTGCTTTGCGGCGGATGTGTTCACCTTTGTACCGGATCCCTTTCCCCTTATAAGGTTCCGGCGGCCTCACTTTGCGAATGTCAGCTGCAACCTGGCCCACTTTTTGTTTGTCGTATCCCTTCACCACAATCTTTCTCGATTTCTCTCCCACCTCGAATTCTATTCCTTCCGGAGGTTCTATCTCAACAGGGTGCGAATAACCGACATTGATGACAAGGGATGACCCCTGAAGATTCGCCCGGTAGCCAACACCCACTAACTCCAACTCTTTGGTGTAGCCGTCCGTGACGCCGATGACCATATTGTTGATCAGGGCCCGCGTCGTCCCGTGGAGAGACCTCAAGACACGGTCATCCGAGGGGCGCGTGACGAGGATTTCTCCCTCATTAAAGGAGATCTCTAGATCCGAGGAAAACGTGTCCTCGAGTTCTCCTTTTGGCCCCTTGATCCGCAAGCGGGAGCCTTCAATTTCCACTTCTACGCTCGATGGGATTTCCACCGGTAGTCGTCCAATTCGTGACACAGTTCCTACTCCTTGCTCATATCCAAACACCACAAAACTGGGTGCTTTTCAGCATAAATCCGTTACCAAACTTTACAAAGAATTTCACCACCTACACCCTTCCTGCGCGCCTGGCGCCCGGTCATCACACCGCGGGATGTAGTCATGATACAAATACCCATACCTGAAAGCACATGAGGAATTTCATCTTTACCAGCGTATATGCGCTGTCCGGGAACGCTCACCCGTTCAAGATTTGTAATCACCGATTTCCGTTTACGACGTTTCCCAACGTACTTCAAATGGATCTTCAAGGTCTTGAACCCTGAACCCTCTTCTTCTACTACTTGAAAATTATCAACAAAGCCTTCTTCCGCCAATATATTCGCGATGGATGCCTTCAATTTCGAACTGGGCATGGCCACATGGGGATGCTCAGCTTGAACAGCATTCCGAATTCTTGTCAGCATGTCAGCAATGGGGTCACTTATACTCATTCTTTATCCTCCACCCAACTTACCAAGAAGACTTGACAACGCCGGGGATTTTACCTTCTAATGCTAATTCTCGAAAACAAATACGGCACAAACCAAATCGTCGCATATATCCGCGGGGTCGACCACACTTCTTGCAGCGATTTACTTCGCGAACTTTATATTTGCGGTCCTTCTCTCGAGCAATCATACTCTTTTTCGCCATGGATTAACCTTCCTCCTTAAATGGCATGCCAAGCTCACGTAACAACTCACGTCCCGCTTCATCATCCTGCGCGGAAGTCACGATACTGACTTCCAAACCCTGTACATGATCCACTTCATCATAATCAATCTCGGGGAACACCAATTGTTCATTCAAACCCAAGGTGTAATTTCCTCTCCCGTCAAATGAGTGCGGGGAGACACCGCGAAAGTCCCGGACTCGTGGCAAAGCCACATTCATCAAGCGGTCCAAGAATGACCACATCCGATTCCCCCGGAGCGTCACCTTCGTGCCAATGGGCACGCCAGCTCTGAGCTTGAAGTTGGCCACGTCCTTTTTGGATTTGGTGACCACGGGCTGCTGGCCGGTGATTTTGGCCAGGTCCCTCACAGCATCATCCAGCACTTTCCCGTTATCCAATGCATCGCCCACGCCCATATTGAGGACGACTTTTTCAACGCGGGGAACCTGCATCACGTTCTCCCGGTTAAGGACATCTTTCAAGCTAGGGACGATTTCCTCTTTATATCTTTCTTTCAATCTATTCATGGTCCATCTCCAACTGCTTAATCGATCACCGCTTCACAGCGCTTGCAAACCCGTTTCGGTTTACCATCTTCACGGATCACACCGACCCGGGTGGGTTCCCCACATGCCGAGCAAACAAGCATAACGTTTGAGATATGAACCGGTCCTTCAAATTCAATAATGCCCGGGGTCATCGTCCGGCCCTGGGTTTGTATTTGTCCCTGGTGCTTTTTGCGAAGGTTCACACCCTGGACAGCGACCCGATCCTTGTCGCGGTATACCTTAATGACTTCACCGCGTTTTCCTTTATCTTCAGAACGTCCGCTGATCACTTCTACTTGATCACCTTTCTTGATTTTATATTTCACAACTTTCTCTCCTGCTTCTCATGCTCAAATCGTTTCGGGCGCAAGGGAAACGATTTTCATATATCCTTTATCCCGGAGTTCACGGGCCACAGGACCAAAAATCCTCGTACCTCTCGGATTGGTGCCGTCCGCGTCGAGGATGACCACGGCGTTGTCGTCAAATTTGATACTGGATCCATCATTCCTGCGCCATTCTTTGGCCGTTCGCACAACCACAGCCCGGACAATCTCATGCGCTTTGACCGAACCGCCGGAAACTGAACCTTTGATGGAACCCACGACGATATCTCCAATACGAGCGTACCTACGTTTTGACCCGCCCAGGACCCGGATAATCTGCAATTCGCGAGCCCCAGAGTTATCTGCTACCTTGACTTTCGACTCTTGCTGTATCATGACTTACTCCGATGGGGTTTCCGTAACAGGACGGCTCCGGCGGGTGATCTCTTCCACCACCCATCGCTTGGTCTTTGACAGGGGACGGGATTCTAAAATCAACACTTCATCTCCCATCTCGCAGCCTAACTCATCATGGGCCATCACGGTCCTATGTCGATCGATCACCTTTTTATATAAAGGATGCCGAAAGCGGCGGGTGAGTTCAACCTTCACCGTCTTGTCCATTTTATTGCTGGTAACTACACCTTTTAAGCGTCGGCGATTGCTCATGCTTCACCTTCCATTTCCGCTTCCAGCTCACGCTCTTTCAAGATCGTCTTAAATCGGGCGATCAAGCGACGCGTGAATGGAAGCCTTGTCGTATCAATAAGCTCTCCTGTCGACTGCTGAAAACGGAGGTTCATCAATTCCTCCTGAGCTTCGTCCAGACGAGCTCTAATCTCTTCCCTCGATAAATCGCGGATCTCATCAGCTTTCATGCCTACGCTCCTACTTCATCTTCTCGGGTGACAATTTTCGTCTTTATGGGGAGCTTATAGGACGCCCTTCTTAACGCTTCCCGCGCTGCGCTGTCCGCGACGTCTCCACCAATTTCAAACATCATCCGGCCCGGTTTGACAACCGCAGCCCAGTATTCTACCTCACCTTTCCCTTTCCCCATCCGCGTCTCCGCGGCCCGTTTGGTCACGGGTTTATCCGGGAAAATCCGGATCCAAATCTTACCGCGCCGCCGCATGGCCCGGACCATGGCCCGCCGGGCTGCTTCGATCTGACGCGAGGTGATCCAGGAGGGCTGTAAGGCCTGTAAGCCGTAATCTCCAAAATGCAGCTCATTTCCGCGGCGGGCTTTTCCCTTCATCCGCCCCCGCATTTGTTTTCGGTGTTTAACACGTTTTGGCATCAACATGATTATTATCCTCTCTGATTCCATCCGACATCATGCCGGTATGATTTCTACTTACTGACGTACACTCCACCGTGCTTTTCCGCTTCTTCTTCATCCTCCAGGGTGGGCAGGATTTCACCGCGGTAAATCCAGACTTTGACCCCAATATTTCCGTACATCGTAGCCGCTTCCACAAGGGCATAATCAATATCAGCGCGCAGCGTTTGGCGGGGGACTCTTCCCTCGCGCATATGAACGGTGCGGGACATTTCCGCCCCGCCTAAGCGGCCTGAGACTTCCACGCGGACCCCTTCTGCTCCCTCGCGCATGGAGCGCTGGATAGCCCGGTTCATGGCCCGGGAGTAGCTGATCCGGCTTTCTATCTGGCGAGCCACGTTCTCGGCAACCAGGTGGGCATCCAAATCAGGATTCTCAATCTCCTGGATGTCCACATCAATGTTTTTGCCGACCAACTCCTCTAAGAGGCTTCGCGTTCTCTTGACGTTAACACCTTTTCGGCCAATCAACACGCCGGGTTTGGAGGTGTGAACGATGATCCTGACCTTGCCAGGGAAGCGTTCAATCTCGATCCGGGAAACGCCTGCACGTGGGTTTTCATCGCGAATTAAGTTTCGAATCTCAAGGTCCTCTTGAAGATGATCCACATATTCATCCCCTTCCGCATACCAACGTGCATCCCAAGTCCGGATGACCTTCAAACGAAACCCTATCGGGTGTACTTTTCGACCCATAATAACTCCTACAAGTTCATAAATGTCGGTATAGATTTCCAAGCAAAATAATTGCTCATCCTGAATCCTATTCCTCTTCCCGCTCCCGAAGGACAACAGAGATATGAGACGATCGGCGCAAGCGGGGTTTGACCCGTCCTCTGGCGCCAAAACGACGCCACTTCCTTGTGGGTCCTTCATCGGCGACAATGTGATGGACGTATAAATCATACCTGTTCAAACCAAAATTGTGTTCGGCGTTGGCGACAGCAGAATTTAAAACTTTGGTCACCGATCGAGCAGCCTTATTTGGCGTGAATTTGAGAATATCCAGCGCGTCCACCACTTCCTTACCACGCACCATATCGACTACCAAGCGTGCTTTTTGGGGGGAAATCGGGACATGACGCGCCTTGGCTTCTACATCTCGCGGCATCGTTATATCTCCTTCACATTTTCAGCAGCAGCCATCGCGGCTTCTTTCTTCCGCAACTTCCTGGCAGCTACATGTCCGCGGAACGTGCGGGTGGGCGCGAATTCACCCAATCGATGTCCGACCATATTTTCCGTAATGTAAATAGGTACATGACGCCGCCCGTCGTGAACCGCAATAGTGTGCCCCACCAGTTGGGGAAAGATCACGCTTTCCCTGCTCCACGTTCGAATGACTTTTTTCTCTCCGCGTTCGTTCATCTCGTCCACTTTCTTCAACAACTTAGGTTGAATATAGGGACCTTTTTTCAACGACCGTGACATACGATTGTCTCCTCGTTTTCCGTGACCTCAGGAACCTGTAAATCACGTTATTTCTTACGTTTCTTCTTTCCTTCCCGGCGATCGCGGACAACATACTGCGCTGTCCGTTTATTCTTCCGGGTTTTCTTGCCCAGTGTCTTTTTACCCCAGGGGCTTTTCGGACTGGGCATACCAATCGGCGCTTTCCCTTCTCCACCACCATGGGGGTGGTCGCGAGGGGACATTGCTGAACCCCGTACGGTAGGACGGAACCCTTTATGCCGTTTTGAACCCGCTTTACCGAGTTTGATATTGCTGTGATCCACGTTGCCTACCTGGCCGATCGTTGCATAACAACTCTGCAATACACGCCGGATCTCACCCGAAGGCAAACGAACCTGGGCATACCGCCCTTCTTTCACCACCAACCGGGCGGCCGTCCCTGCTGAGCGCACCAATTGTCCGCCACGGCCCTGCTTGAGTTCAATGTTATGAATCCGCGATCCGGGTGGAATGTTGCTTAACGGTAAGCTGTTCCCGGGCTCGATCTCCGCGTCCGGACCCGACATCACCGTTTGTCCAACCCGTAAGCCGACGGGAGAGATGATATAACGCTTTTCCCCATCAGCATAATTCAACAACGCCAATCGAGCTGTGCGGTTGGGGTCATACTCTATGCCCACAACTTTAGCTGGGATCCCATGTTTTTCACGGCGAAAGTCAACCTGGCGATATTTCCGCTTATGTCCACCGCCCCGGTGGCGGACTGTGATCCGGCCCTGAACATTCCTGCCACCCTTTTTCCGGAGTGATTTAACCAGAGATTGTTCAGGTTTTTTCTTCGTTATTTCTTCAAATGAATGTCCGACTTTCCCTCTTAAACTGGGGGTCACCGGTTTATATTTCTTGACTGCCATTATCGTACTCCTTCAAAGGCCGGGATCGAATCCCCAGGCGCTAAGGTGACGATCGCCTTCTTATACATGCTCCGGCGTAAAATCACCCGGCGGTTCTGGGCATTCAAACT
>JAGXKM010000096.1 GCA_018335275.1 Anaerolineales bacterium
CATCTGAAATTACGGGCATGTGCGGCAGGCTGCGTTGTTGTTTGATGTACGAATATGAACAGTACATCGCGGCTAAAGAAGACCTGCCCGAACGTGGGAAGAGAGTGAGGACCCCCCGGGGTGAAGGGAAAGTCGTGCGATTGAATCCGTTGCGCCAGGAGGTTCTTGTCGATTTAGGGGAGTCGGGCGTGCAGAGGTTCGATGAACAAGATATCGAATAGACCGATGACAGAGTTTCTGACGTCAGCGAGAGACATATTCCCGTATACGCAAGAACTCCGCCGAGATTTTCATCGCCACCCTGAACTTGGGTTTCAGGAATCAAGAACAGCGCAGGTGATTACTCGCGAGCTGAAGAAGTTAGATCATCTGGAGCTGAAGACGGGGATCGCGGAAACCGGCATTTCCGCCTTTCTGGAAGGGGACCCCTCCGGCCCTGTCATCCTCCTGCGTTTCGATATGGATGCTCTTCCTATCCAGGAAGAAAACGAGGAAGAGTATGCTTCGGAAAACAAAGGGGTGATGCATGCCTGTGGGCATGACGGCCATATGGCCATCGGGTTGTCCGCAGCCCGATTGCTTCATGATCAGCGGGAACATCTCTCGGGGAGCGTAAAGTTCATCTTCCAACCAGCAGAAGAAGGATTAGGGGGAGCACAGCGCATGATTCAGGAAGGAATTCTGGTAGATCCCGCTCCAGATATCGTTTTGGCCCTTCACCTTTGGAATGAAAAACCTCTGGGCTGGTTTGGGATCAGCGATGGTCCCATGATGGCAGCTTCTGAGATCTTTCAAGTTCGGATCGTGGGGAAAGGGGGGCATGGGGCTAACCCTCATGAAGCGATTGATCCCATCCTGGCCGCCTCCCAGATCGTGACCAATATGCAGTCCATTGTTTCCCGAGAATTATCACCCCTGGAACCCGGGGTGATCAGCGTGGGAAGTATACATGGGGGGAGCGCGCATAATGTGATTCCTTCTGAGGTCCAATTGGAAGGCACCATCCGAACCTTCAACCCCCAGACGCGGGAATATGTTTTGGAGCGGTTTGAAGAAATTGTCTCCGGGATCGCTGAATCCCACGGCTGCTGGTCTGAAATCAAGATAGAAAAACTTTCTCCCGCAATCAGCAACGATCCGGAGATCGCTGGAAAGGTGAGAAGTGTCGTGTCCCGGTTGTTTCCGGATGCAAGGCTTGATCAGACATACCGGACCATGACTTCAGAGGACATGGCGTTAATGATGGAAGAGTATAAAAGCTGTTACCTGCTGGTGGGTTCCGCCAATAAGGCCCTGGGATTGGATGCAAAACATCATCACCCTCGCTTTGATTTTGACGAACGGGCGCTGATTCAGGGCACAGCGGTGATTACCACAGCTGCTCTTTCTCTGCTGGATCGTTGAGAGATAGTTTCTCTCGCCAGGGGGTCGGGTTGAGTTCAATGACTGGCTCAACCTTTTTGTTTTTAAACCTCCTTAAACTTATCAAAAACGGCTTAAAAAGGCTTTGTTGACGACTATTTCAGAATTTGCTACAATGCACCAGCACAATTAAACTTATTTATCAAATTAATAGGACGAAATGGTCGAGACCTACCCTTTATCCGATTTTTTAATCTATTTATCCGAACGAGCGAGTGAGGGTGATCATCCCTGTTCCCTTCCCTCCCTTTCCGGGTTGAGTGAGCAAATGGACATCAGTGTCACCCGCCTCCGTGAGCAATTGGAGGTAGCGAAAGCGCTTGGTCTCGTCGAGGTTCGTCCGCGGGTGGGCATCCGCAGCCTGCCTTACAAGTTTGCACCCTCCGTTTGGCAGAGTTTGTTTTTTGCTATCAAACTGGATCATAAGTATTTCGAAGATTTTTTGGATTTGCGCCGTCACCTGGAATATGCATACCTGCCGCAGGCAGTGGAAGCCCTGACAATAAAGGATAAAGAGGCCCTCCAGGAATTAATTCAGCGTGCTTGGGAAAAACTGGAAGGGCGGCCTGTACGTATCCCCCATGAAGAGCATCGGAAATTTCATTTAACAATTTTCCAGCGCCTGGAGAATGTCTTTGTGATCGGGTTATTGGAGGCCTATTGGGACGCATATGAAGCCGTGGGCCTCGATGTCTACGCGGATATGAAATACCTGGAAAAAGTCTGGAATTATCATGAGAGGCTCGTGGAAGCCATTGTCAGGGATGAATTTGAGGATGCTCTTCCGTTGTTAAAGGACCATTTTGATTTGCTCATGGATCGCTTGGTTTGCTGAGCAAGGTGGTTTGTTTGGCAGGGAAATGGGAGGGGCGGCGAGGAAGATGTTTTTAGATATAGCAAATGAGGAGATGTATGACGGCATCAGATACCGCATTAGCGGAGCAAGAAAATCGAGAACAGGTTGTGAATGATTTTTCGATCACCATCGGGACGGTGAATGGTTCAGGAAGTCAAACGTCAAATTTGACAATTATCCGGTCAATTTTCAAAATGGGTATCCCTGTCTCAGGTAAAAATATATACCCTTCGAATATCCAGGGTATGCCAACCTGGTATACCATCCGGGTCAGCAAGGATGGGTATCTGGCCCGCGTTCCAGAACCTGATATTGTTGTGGCTATGTGCCCTGAAAGTTTTCAGGAGGATGTGGATAGGCTTCCGCCTGGGGGGTTGCTGATCTATGATCAGGGGATACGGGCGGAAGTGGAGCGGGAGGACATCTTTTCTTATCCGCTTCCCGTTCAAAAACTCGTGCGTGCGTCAGACGCGCCCCGAAACCTCCAAGACTATGTGGCGAATATGGTCTATGTGGGAGCCTTAGTTGCCTTATTGGAGCTTGAGATCGATAAAGTGCATCAGGCCCTGGACTTTCACTTCAGCGGTAGAGAAAAGCCTGTTGATTTAAATTATAAAATCATTCAATCCACAGCGGAATGGTGCTCTGAAAATTTGGAGAAAGTGGACCCCTACCATTTGGAACGCATGGAGGCCACAAAGAATTTGAAGCTTGTGAGTGGCAATGAGGCTGCTGCTATCGGGGCTGCTTTTGGGGGTGTGCAGTTCATGGGATGGTATCCGATCACGCCGGCAACCGGCTTGGCAGACATGTTGAAAGTGTATCTGCCCAAATTGAGAAAAGATCCCGAAACGGGAAAGAATACTTTTGCTGTCGTTCAGGCAGAGGATGAGTTGGCTGCTATCGGCATGGCCGTTGGAGCTGGTTGGGGCGGCTTGCGGGCCATGACCTCGACCTCAGGTCCAGGTTTGAGCTTGATGACGGAATTTGCGGGACTAGCTTATTATTCTGAAACTCCGCTTGTAATTTGGGATGTGCAGCGGGTGGGACCAAGCACCGGTTTGCCGACCAGGACTTCACAGGGAGATGTGATCATGGCTCATTATCTGGGTCATGGAGATACACAGAACATCCTCCTTTTACCGGGCTCACCCTATGAATGTTTTAAATTTGGTTGGAGATCATTTGATATAGCGGAAAGGCTGCAGACGCCTGTATACGTACTAAGCGACCTTGATTTAGGTGTCAATCAGTGGATCACAGAAGAATTTGAGTATCCTGAGGTTGAGATGGATCGCGGGAAAGTGATCTGGGAAGATGACTTAGAAGCATTTGAAGGGGATTGGGGGCGTTATCTTGATGTGGACGGGGATGGGATTCCCTACCGGACGGTCCCGGGGAATAAACACCCGGAAAGCGCTTGGTTTGCGCGCGGGACGGGTCATGACGAGTATGCCCGGTACAGTGAAGACCCTGAAGATTTCCTGAAAAACATGGAACGTCTGCGCAAAAAGTATGAGACAGCTCGCTCGCTTATGCCTGAACCGGTGCTTGATGAGATGGAGTCAGCGGAGGTTGGAATCCTTGCTTATGGGTCCACCGATCCTGCCGTTCAGGAGGCCAGAGATCATTTACGCGACAGAGGCATCCCCACAGATTCTCTTCGACTGCGCGCTATCCCCTTCACATCTGTGGTCCATGAGTTCATCAAGGCGCACCGCCAGATTTATGTGGTGGAGATGAACAGGGATGGTCAGGTCCATAAACTGCTTTCCTTAGAGGTCCCTGAGGAGACAGGCAAGATGGTCTCTGTGGCCAAAGTGGACGGCTTACCTTTGACAGCAGAATGGATTGTGGATCAGATTGAAAGCATGGAGGAGAAGTAACCATGGCAAAAAGAGGTGGAAACGGACAAAATGAGCTTGGTTTGACGAAGGATGAGTATCGAGGTGCACCGAGTACGCTGTGTAAGGGATGCGGCCATCAGTCCATCGCAAATCAGGTTATATCTGTGGTCTATGAGATGGACGTCTTGCCAGAGAAGATCATGAAGTTCAGCGGTATTGGGTGTTCCAGCAAAAGCCCCGCATATTTTTTAAGCCGGTCTTTTACGTTCAACGGCCTGCACGGCCGGATGCCCTCTCTGGCTACGGGAGCGGTGTTTGCTGATCATACCCTGAAAGCGATGGGGTTCAGCGGCGATGGCGATACAGCCAGCATTGGTATGGGACAGTTCAAACATATTATGCGGCGCAATGTTCCTTTGCTGTACATAGTGGAAAACAATGGGGTGTATGGGTTAACAAAGGGACAATTTTCTGCCACAGCGGACCAGGGGTTGGAGCTAAAAAAGCAAGGCCTGAATCCCTATATGCCGGTGGATATCGTCCGCGAGGCGTTGGCCAGCAATGCCACCTTTGTGGCCCGGGCTTTTTCCGGGGATGTCAAACAGTTGCGAGAGATCTTAAAAGCCGCTTTGAGCCATGAGGGAATTGCGATCATCGACATCATCAGTCCCTGCGTTTCTTTTAATAATCAGGATGATGCACTCCATTCTTATTCCTGGGGTCGTGATCACGAGGTGGCCATTCATGATCTGGCCTACGTTCCCCCCCGGGAAGAGATTGAGGTAGACTATGATAAAGAGGTGATGAAGAAAGTCACCATGCATGATGGGTCAAAAATCGTCCTGCAGAAGATTGGAGAAGAACATGATATTTCGAAGCGCGTGGATGCTGTGAACTTATTGGATAGGGCGGATGAGGAGGGAATCCTCCTGACAGGTTTGTTCTACATCGATACTGAACAGCCGTCTTTGATCGATATCAAAGGTATCACCGAGGAACCGTTGAATCGTTTGACCAATGATCGAATTCGTCCCTCCCGAGAGGACCTTCAGGACGTGAATGAGATGCTGTTCTAAAAGATGGATGGCTGAGCCTCTGCAGTGCATAGCGTTCGCCATAGGGCCTCATTCCCTTTGCATGGGGCCTTTTTTTCTGTAAGCAAGGAAATAAAAGCGGCACCAGATTGGATTCTGGTGCCGCCAGGTTTTACTTATGGGTCTTGTGGTTCAGATCAGGGTTCGGGTGTGGCGGTTTCCTCCGCAGGGGCTTCCCCGGTCCAAGAGAAGACACGGGGGTCGGACACCGCGCCTGCGCTCTCCCAGACCGGATTTCCATCCTCGTCGACGTCCACTTTGCGGACCGTTTTGATCGTCCAACGGTAAACGTGTGGTGTATTGTCCCGGGGACGGAAAGAGCCGGGAACGATGAACTTGGTGTCCGTTTCGTATTCCAGAAGTTTCCTGCCTTCCCCTTCGGTGATATCCATGACGGTGATTTGATAGGCTTCGTTTTCGGAGATCAAGCCTACAGATGACCATTGGAGCGTCACCTGGTCCGTCTCCAGTGAGAACACGGATCCGTCAGGAGGAAGGAGGAGATTCGGGGCAGGATAGGGAGGGGGCGGAGTCGGTGTGGGGGAGGGGCCAGGGGTAGCTGCGCGTTCGCAGAGGGGAATGATCAGGGGCATATCTTCATACACCGTTTTACTGACCATGCCGTTGTATTCCTGGATGGCGCTTTCCGGGACATTGTAATTGAGGGATATGGTATTCAGGGTATCTCCCGCTTCTACTGTATAGGTAACCTTTTCACAGGCATCCTGGGTGGCTTCCAATCCGCTGAGGGTTGCCGTGGGGAAAGGGGTGGCAGTGGGGGTGGGATGCGGGATGAGCAGTTCTTGTCCTTCAAATAAGGTATTGCAGGAAGCAGGGATGTCGTTCAGCTGGACGATGGACTTGATAGAGACCTCAAATCTTGCGGCGATGGACAAGCAGGAATCACCTCGTGAGACCTTGTAGGTCAATGGGGTAGGAGTGGGTTGGGGGGTATTGGTTGGTTCAGGGGTTACGGGTGTGGGTGTCTGAGAAGGGGTAATGGTCTGGGTAGGGGTGGGTGTCTCGGTCGTTTCTACTGCCGGGTTCATTTGCTGCATAGCTGCGTAAACGATCCCTGCGCCCACGCTTAAGAAAAAGATGACCAGACCAACAGCCACGGGCAGCCCCAAGGTGAGTTTTGGCATCCGGCTGCCCTGCACGACTTGAGATTCTCGGGACCTTGATAAGGAGCTTCCACAAACAAGGCACCGCTCGGCATCTTCTTTCACTTTACTGCCACAAGTAGGGCAAAGTTTTGTCTTGTCCTCATTGCTCATAGTCTTCTCTCTTGAAAATTGAAATCGATATGACGGCAGCAATTATACCAGAAGCGCTTTAAATTGAAAGCGTATTCTGGCGGATAGATCATATGTTCGGTCTTTTCTGTCGGTTTCCTTTTTAGATGATTACTTTCCCCTTTATTCCCCCACCTCTTTGGTCTGGGTTGTAGATCTCCTCTGAAAAATTCAGGGAACGATGCATCCCCGGGCTTACTTCCGGGTGCCTTCTTATCCTTTTCTTTTAAGAAGTTTCTTTGCCAGCTCTTTAAGTGCCTCCCCCGCTTTCCCCTCTGGTTTTGCGCGGAGGAGAGCGTCCAGAGCGCTTTTTGTGAGACGATTTGCTTCCTTTTGGGCGAATTCCCGGGCTCCTTCTTCCTCCAGGAGTCGAGCTATGTCTGAAGCCTGTTCAGGATGGATGATCCCTTCCTGCCACCGCTGTGAGAATGTCTTATCCTGAGCCAGGCCGTATAATATCGGGAGCGTTTTTTTCCCTGTGACCAGGTCACTTGTATTGGATTTGCCGATGATTTCGGTTTTCCCCCAAATACCCAGGATGTCATCCTGTACCTGGAAGGCCAAACCGAGCTGCAGCCCAAATTCACGAAAAGCTTGCTTTCTAGTTCTGGGAACCTGGGCGCAGATGGCACCTAATTCCATGGCAGTTCCCAGGAGAGTGGCAGTTTTCCCGGTGACCATTTCCCAATATTGTTCCAGGGGGATCTGGTTTTCGTTTTCAAAGGCAAGGTCCAGATGTTGGCCTTGGGTTAGTTGCAAGGTTGTCCTTTGAAACACAAGGCATGCCTGGAGGGTGACCCGGGGATTCAGGGACTTACGCAAGTCCAAAAGGGAGCGGTTAGCCAGGGCGAACATGGCGTCACCCGTATTGATGGCTTGAGCTTTTCC
>JAGXKM010000097.1 GCA_018335275.1 Anaerolineales bacterium
TGGAGGAAGGATTCCACTCCTTTATAGCGGGGTTTCCCGTCCACGTAGGCCAGGTAGTCTTCCTGGTGGGTAAATTCCCGGAAGGGGGTCTGGTTTCGTTCGGACCACTCCCGGAGAAAGTCGTCGAACATGGTCTTCCAGGCCTCGCTGTGCAGCGGGGTGGATTCCGTGATCACGCCGTCGAGGTCAAAAATTACAGCTTCAATCGAGGTTATTTTCATAGGTCTAGGATCAGTCCTTCCAGGGGCCGGAGGGTGAGGGGTCCATCAGCTGGACCCTTTCGGTCAAGGCGGGTGGAGAGCAGGATATCCTTACTTTTAACTGCATCAGGCAGCATGCGGGGCTCGCGGCTGAAATTGAGGGCAACCAGCAGGGTTTGACGGGATGTCTTTCGGAAATAGCAAAAGCAGTTCTTGGGGCTGTCCGTGAGGGCCTCATAGCTCCCATTTTGTAGGACCGGGAATTCTTTCCGCACAGCCAGCAGGCTCCGGTACAGAGAGAGCATGGAGGCGGGGTCCTCCTTTTCAGAAGCGACGTTGACCTGTCGATAATTTTTGTGGATAGGAAGCCAGGGATCCTGCCCTCCAGGTGGGGAAAAACCGGCCTGTTCCCCGGCTGTCCACTGCATGGGAGAACGGTTCGCGTCCCGTTTCTGGGCATGCGCTGGATCGAGCTCCATTTCAGGGGGAAGATGGATATCCTCCATGCCGATTTCTTCCCCGTAGTAGATGGTCGGGGTTCCCCTCAGGGTGAGCAGCATCATGGCTGCCACCCGGGCCTGGCCCCTACCATATCTTGAGGCCAGCCGGTGGTCATCGTGGGTGCCCAGAACGTAATTGGGCCAGCTGCCGTCCGGGAGATGGGCTTCCAATTCTCCGACCAGGCGGCGGAACTCGTCCGCGGACCAGGAGGCTCCCAGCAGGGAAAAGTTGTACGGCATATGGAGTTCATCCAGGTTTTCGCCATAATAGCGGGACCATTCCTCCCAGTCGAAAATGTGGATTTCTCCAATGGAAACCCGGGGTTGATTCGATCCATAGGAATCCAGCAGGACCCGGAGCTCTCGATAGATCTCATGCACGTCAGGATGCCCTTTATCGTAAAGGTGCATCTGGGAATCATACTCTCCCAGGGGTTTATGAATGGAGCTCATAGGGCGGGGGTTTTGCGGATTGTCGCGCATCTCTGGGTCTTTGAGGATGTAGTGAGCGACGTCGATCCGGAAGCCGTCCACTCCCCGGTCCAACCAGAAGCGGACGATGTCAAACATGGCTTCTTTCACTTCCGGGTTGCGCCAGTTCAGGTCGGGCTGTTCTTTGAGGAAAGAGTGCAGGTAATACTGCCCGGTGTTTTCATCCCATTCCCAGGCCGGTCCCCCGAAAACGCTCAGCCAATTGTTAGGGGGGGATCCGTCAGGCTGGGGGTCCGCCCAGATGTACCAGTCCCGTTTGGGGTTATCGCGAGAGGAGCGGGATTCCTGGAACCAGCGGTGCTGGTCGGAAGAGTGGTTGGGTACCAGGTCGATGATCATCCGGATATCCCGGCGGTGACTTTCCTCCAGCAGCCGGTCGAAATCATCCAGGGTCCCAAACAGGGGATCTACGCCGCGATAATCGGCGACATCATACCCGAAATCTTTCATCGGGGAGGGGTAGAAGGGGGAAAGCCAGAGGGCATCCACCCCCAGGACCTCATCCAGGTAGGGGAGTTTCTCAAGAACTCCGGGCAGATCGCCGATGCCGTTTCCTGTACTGTCCCGGAAACTGCGGGGGTAAATCTGATAGATGACTGCTTTTTTCCACCAAAGAAATTTTTGTTCACTCATGTGGTTGGTCTTTTAAAGTTGGACTGCGTTGTCCCGGATGACATTTCTGTACCAGTGGGCGCTCAGTTTGGGGGTCCGCTCCAGCGTCTGGTAATTGACGCGCACCAGCCCGAAACGTTTGCTGTAGCCGCGCTCCCACTCAAAATTGTCAAAAACGCTCCATGTGTAATATCCGTGGACGTTTGACCCTTCCCCGAGGGCTTCATGGAGGGCGATCAAATGCGCCTTAAGGAATCGGATGCGGTCAAGGTCCCTGACGAACCCATTTTCATCCGGGGTGTCCGGGGCTGCACACCCATTTTCCGTGACATAAACCTTGGGATTGCCGTAATTTTCTTTGAGATTCAGCAGCTCCTGTTTCAACCCTTCGGGGTTAATGCCCCATCCCATCTCCGTTTTTCCCCAGCCAGGGGCAGCGTAGGGTTCCAGGCGGGCTTTCAACCAGCCGCCAAAATGGTCATGGTGGACGAAATCGGTGTTGTAGTGATTCAGGCCCAGATAATCGGTGGAGCCGGCGATGGCTTCCAGATCCCCCGGCTGGATTTCCGGGGCGTGGGGGCCCAGCCAATCGAAAAACTCGTTCGGGAATTGGTGCCGGTAGAGGGGATCCAGGAACAAACTGTGTGTTTCATCATATACGCGCTGGGAGGCGGCGCGGTCCGCCTCAGAGTCAGAGGCCGGGCGCAGGCCGTTGAGGTTGAGGATGAGCCCGATTTCACCGGGATACCCGGACTGCCGGAAAAGTTCGACGGCCCGGGCGTGGGCCATCATCAGGTGGTGCGCAGTCTGGAAGGCCTTGGTCGCGTCGCAGACCCCCGGCGCGTGAATGCCCTGCCCATATCCCAGGAAAGCTGCGACCCAGGGTTCATTGTGGGTGGCCCACATATTCACGCGGTCACTCAAGCGCTCAAATACCACGCGGGCGTAATCCGTAAACCAGTTGATGCTGTCCCGGTGGGGCCATCCTCCCTTCTCCTGCAGGGCTAGGGGGAGATCCCAGTGGTAGAGCGTGACTTTGGGGTTTATTCCCGCTTCCAGCAGGCGGTCCACAAGCCGGTCATAGAAATCCAACCCGCGCTCGTTGACTTCCCCCTCGCCTTCGGGCAGAACCCGAGGCCAGGAGACGGTGAAGCTGTAATTGGGCAGGCCGATTTGCTTCATCAGCCGGACATCCTCCGGCATGCGGTGATAGTGATCACAGGCCACATCCCCCGTGTCGCCGTGAATGATCCGGTCGGGCAGGCGCACAAATTGATCCCAGATGCTTTTCCCTGTGCCGTCCTCGTCCCTGGCGCCTTCAATCTGGTAAGCTGAGGCAGCGGCGCCCCATTGGAAATCCTCCGGGAATTGAAATGTTCTTTCCATAGAATTCTTTCCTCGTCTTTCTTGATCCATTTTTCCGGGCAGCAGGTTGTCGGATCACGCTCCGACGGGATCTGTTTTATCCCTACGGGTTTAATCCTGTTTAATTGATTTGGACTTAGCGCTTCCTGTACTCTTCGACTCTGGATCATGGTTGCAAACATAAGACCTGGGCGTTTCCATGCTGCCCAGGTCTTTTTTAGCTTTTCGATCAGACACCTTGTTTTAGCCCTTTACCGATCCGGCCAGAAGTCCGCGCACGAAGTAGCGCTGCAGGCTGAAGAAAACGATCAGGGGCAGGATCATGGAGATAAAGGCTCCCGCGGTGAGCAGGTGCCAGTCGGACCCCCGCGAACCGACCATCTCCGCGATGCGCATGGTCAAAATCTGGACATCCGGTTTGGCGCCGATGAAAACCAATGCCACCAGGTAATCATTCCAGACCCACAGGAATTGGAAGATGGCAAAGGACGCCAGAGCCGGCACAGAGAGCGGCAGTATCAAACGCAGGAAAATAGTAAAGTGGGAGGCGCCATCGATGAAGGCCGACTCCAGGATATCGCGGGGAAGCCCTTTGATGTAGTTGAAAAGCAGGTAAGTGGCCAGGGGCAGTCCAAACCCGGTGTGGGCCAGCCAGATGGCCAAAAAAGTGCCGTTGAGATCCAACTTAACGTAGTCCCTGAGGATGGGGACGAGCGCGATCTGCAAAGGAACCACCAGCAGGGCGACCACGATGATGAAAAAGACTTTTCTTCCCGGGAAATTCATCCAGGCAAAGCCGTAGGCTGCGAAGGCAGCGATCAGGATGGGGATGATCGTAGCCGGGATGGAGACGGTCAAGCTGTTCAGGAATGCGCCCAGGAAGTTATCTCCCTGGACTTCCATGGTCCCGCCATCTGCGGTTTGGATTTCATAGGATTTTCCAGCCAGGACCTGCCCATAGTTGTTCAGGGTGAGTTCCGGAAGGAATTCCCACCTTTTTTCTTTGATGCGGATGGTGCCCAGAGATTTGTTTCCAGACCAGATGACCTGCCGTCCATCCTCCGTTGTGATCCCTTCCCGGAACTCGTCAAAGGTCCCGGTCGCTCCGGCGATATTCATCACCCCATCCGGGTCAGCGTCCTCGGGGATTTCCCTCTCCTCCACCATTTGCCATTCTTTATGGGGGAAGATGGTCCACCAACCGGAGGTCTGGATGTTAAAGCGGGTTCTGAAGGAAGAGATGAAGATGCCCAATGTGGGAATGGTCCATAACAAGACCAAAAGCAGCAGGGTCCCGTTGATTACGATGTCTCTGATGAGGTTTTCTCTCTTGCTGGATTTCATTTAGAATGCCTCCTCTTCTGCAAACTGGCGCAGGTTGTAAATCATCACCGGAACCACAGCCAGGACGAGGACGATAGCGATGGCAGCTGCATACCCTTTATTTTGGTTGGTAAAGGCCTGCCGGTAGAACTGGGTGGCGATGACGTGGGTCCCAAATTGGCCGCCGGTCATCACCCAGACGATATCGAAGATCTTGAGGGTAAAGATGACGATAGTCGTGGACACGGTGATGATGGTGCCCATGATGTAGGGGATCATGATCCGGAAAAAAATCTGCACCTCTGTGGCCCCATCCACGCGGGCGGCTTCAATTAATTCATCCGGGATCCCTTTGATGGCCGCAGAAAAGATGACCATGGCAAACCCTGTCTGCATCCAGATCAAGATCACGATCAAAAAGAGGTTGTTCCAGGGCTGATTAAAAGCGGTCCAGGCCTGGGGTTCATTGCCCAGCATAACCCAGATGGCGTTTAACAGACCAATTTGTGCCGAACCCGCTTCTTTGACTTCGTAAATGAAATTCCAGATCACGCCCGCGCCGACCATGGAGATGGCCATGGGCATGAAGATCAGGGATTTGGCGAAGTTTTCAAAGCGGCTGCGGTCTGCAAGGATAGCCACCAGCAGTCCGAAGATGACTGAAAGGGAGGCTCCAACCAGAATCCAGAGCAGATTGTTTCGGAAGGCAGTGGTCATCAGGCGGTCGGTAAAAACTGCGACGTAGTTTTGCAGGCCGACGAACTCCTGGCCGGTGCGGTCCTTCAAGCTGAGGATAAAGGTCCGGATAGTGGGGATGGCCAGATACCAGAAAAGGATGGCCAGGGCCGGGCCCACGAACAGGAAGGGCTGCAGCCTTTCTGTCCACCGCGGGGGGAGGCGTTCAATCAACCAGTTGGTGACAAAGTAGATCAGGGCCACGCCACCCACGCCCCAGATGATGGCCACGACGGCAATCACCAGCTTGGGTGCATTACCATCCCGTAAAAAAATAAAACCCCGCCACATGACGACGAAGGTTACTACAGGAACAATGATGGCGGTCAGGATCTGACCAAATGTGCTGCCAAACCATTCCAGGATGGTGGTTAATGAAAATGACTTGGTTCGTTGTCCTTCCATAATTTTTCTCCTTTCTTCAGAGGAGTAAATTAATTGGATGTGATGATTTCTTGATAATAATTATGAATGCATTATACGCTAATCCCATTATTTTCGCCAACAAAATAAAAACGAATTCGTTCCTCAGAACGGATTATTTCACAAAATACAGCAGTTTCACTCTAGTTGAAATGGATTAAATAAAAACGGGAGAGCAGACTATCACTCTCCCGTCTTTAATTTCATGGAGACTATTCTACTGGTTTTCCGGCCAGGAAGCGTCGATCTCCTCGAGCACAGTGTCCATATCAGCTGTGCCGGAGAAGTAATCCGTCATCCCGGTCCAGAAGGAGCCAGCGCCCACTTCGCCTGGCATGAGGTCCGAGGCGTCAAAGCGCACTGCGTCCGCTTCGCGGACCAGTTTGGCGATGCCGCGTTCGATGTCGTCGCCGTACCAATCCAGCTGGGTGTCCTTGTGCGGGGAGAGCGCGCCGCCGGCTGCGATCCATTCTTTGACCGCTTCGCCTTTGGTGAAGAATTCCATCACCGCGCGCACCTCAGGCCGATCATTGAACATGGCCATGATGTCGCCCGCAACCAGGTACGGTTTGCCGTACTCTTCGTCGATGGGCGGGAAGTAGAAGAAGTCATAATCCTCTCCTGCTGTGGCGCCCTCGGGGAAGAAGCTGGTGATGAAGTTGCCCTGGCGGTGCAGCCAGCACTTGGGTGGATCTTCAAACATGGGGGCCGGCGAATCAGCGAAGTTGGTGGTCACCAGCGCTTCGCGGCCGCCAAAGACGTACTTGTCAGCCCACAGCGTGTCCAGGACTCCAAGCGCGTTGCGCACCTCATCGGAGGTGAAGTCCAGCTCGCCGTCAACCCATTTGTCGTAGTTTTCCAGGCTGGTGGTGCGGAGCATGATGTCCTCCATCCAGTCCGTGGCTGGCCAACCAGTAGCCGCGCCGGACTCGATGCCCACACACCACGGCTTGTCGCCGTCATCCACGATCTGGTCCATCAGGGCCACCATCTCGTCGTAGGTCTCAGGAACTTCGTAGCCCGCGGCTTCAAAGTCATCCACGGGATACCAGACCTGGCTCTTGGCGTTGAAGCGGTGCCATACGCCGGCGGTGATTTCGCCGTCGGGGCTTTCCATGGTCGCCATGTCCCACCAGCTCTGCATGTAGTTGTCAAAAGACTCCTGGGGCAGGAAGGTGCTGACATCAACCACTTTACCCTGATTAACAAAGGTCTCTAAGAGGCCCGGTTGGGGGAAGTCTACGATGTCGGGGGGATCCCCGGCTTCGACGCGCACACTGATTGAGGCCTCAAATTCCTTCGAACCCTCATACTGGATGTCAATGCCCGTGTCTTCTTCGAATTTGGCCACGGAGTTATTGAACTTCACCGCGTCCGCATCGACGAAAGGACCTGTCATGGTCACCACTTTGCCTTCAAACTCACCGGCCATGGCCCGTTCGTAAAATGTACCTTCAGCAGCTTCCTCTTCTTCTTCGGGTTCCGGGGCGACTGCCTCGCCAGTGGTGGTTAGTTCACCATCGATGATCATCTGTTTGATGTCTTCGACTTCGTTCTTGAGTTCATCCGGAACGGCATCCTCGAACTCGTTGAAGGGCGCAATGCCCACACC
>JAGXKM010000098.1 GCA_018335275.1 Anaerolineales bacterium
CTGAAACATCAGCATTCGATCAAGAGTTTGCGAGCCAGGTGGATGACTTCATTGAGGAATATCGGCCCGCTCTTGAAAAGCTGGCAAGATAATGGGGAATGTTGATTGATGATCTTGGTGACATTGTCTTATAGGCAGCGGATTCGGAATTTGTGGGTAAGAAGGTCGCACCCTGCATATGCGGCCATTCTAAACCCATGGAATAACTAACTGCGAAAAACCTGAGCTCTCTGCAATAAAATAAACAGCTACCAGTTGCATAGAAGGAAAAGCGCAAAGCCCGTTTGAGGCCATGCCTCGAGCGGGCTTTTTTGCTGTCTCTCCGAGGGGAGACCCATGTTGCGTATCAGCAGGCCCGGACGCGGTGGGCATGATTCCCACCAGAGACTCTCTGGGGATCCCGGTCAAGATCTACAAATCCCCCCGGGAGAGTACGGACCGCACGGTGCACACCCTGACCCACATCGTCCGCGAGTGGGAGCGGAAGGGGATCGACCCCGGACAGGTGGCCATCCTCACCCGGTCCAGTGACCACGCCGATCTCAAGCGGGGGCTGACCCACTACGATGTGCCGCTGGCAGCAGGGTCCTTCTTCGCCAGCGAGATCATCACCGGCGCTCTGTCTCATCTGCAGCTGGCGCTCTTTCCCACGGACCCCCGGTCGCTGGAGGGTGCGATGGGCTTTCCGGGGCCCCCACTGGGGATGATGACGCGCTCCCTGCTGGGCTGTGATCGCGTGTCCTGGGATGAGCTGGCCTGGCTGATCAGCGACGGCCAGTTTGCCAGGCGGGAGCGGGAGAAGGCGCTGCGCATGTTCCGGCGCCACGCCCACTACCAGGTCACACTCCGGAAACACCGGGTTCAGGGGAGGATTGGGGAGTCAGTGAGGGGATTGCTGGCCCCGCTGCGTGATACACTTTTGAGTGAGGGGTGGTTCCAGGCCGTCGGTGAGATCGAAGAGCTCGTCTCCCTCTCGGGAGAGTTTGACACCCTGGTCAGCTTTGTGGACTATCTCCGCGGGGAAGTGGAGCGTGTCCGATACACGGAGGAAGGGGTGACCCTGTCCACGATCCACAAAAGCAAGGGCATGGAATACCAGGGGGTGATCATCCCCGGCTGGATCGAGGGCCGCATCCCGGTCGATTCGGACGACCCCCAAACAGAGCAGAACCTGGCCTACGTGGGGCTGACAAGAGCCAGGGACCGCCTGGCCCTGACCGTGCCCGGCGGCCCGCCCAACCCGTTTTTGCGAGGGATGTGGGAGACCAGCGTGGTCCATGTCTAGGAGGGACAATGGAGAAGAAACCAGATTTGCGAGAGGTACTGCAAGAATATGGCGTTGAAACAAAAAAACCGTGATGAATTCAACACGCTCTGTCCGTTTCACGAGGAAACCCGGCCCTCCTTCAGCGTGGATCTGTCCCAGGGGCTGTGGTTCTGCTTCCACGACTACACCGGCGGCGATGCCATTGACTTCGTGGGGGCGATGACGTTTGGGCTGCACACCTGGAACGCGAGCGATAAGGCCATGTTCAAGGAGGTCCTGGACATCCTTGAGAAGAAGAATTTCACCCGGAAGGAAATCAGGCTCAGGAAGAAAGAGAAGAAAGAACTGTCCCAAAACGTGCTCTTCCTGCTGGGGCACGTGACCCAGATCTACCACCAGAACCTGCTGCAGGAGCCGGACGTCATGGCCTACCTGCAGGGGCGGGGATCACGGCGTCGTTCATCCGCTCCCGCAAGCTGGGCTATGCCAATGGCAACCTGGGGGTGATGCTCTTCATGCTGCCCCAGGATGTGTACCGGACGCTGGCGGTCAAAGCGGGGTTGATATATGTAAGCAGGAAAGGGGGAGAGGAGCGGCGGTGGGAGTTCATGAAGGGTCGGATCACGTTTCCGGACCTGGACCGGGACGGGCGCGTCTTGGGCATCATCGGGCGCAGGAAGGATCCCCACCAGAGCCCCAAGTACCTGACCCTCAACGGGCTGCCCAAGGTGATGTGGGGTCTGGGTCGCTACAGCCAGTGGCAGCCGGTCATCATCCACGAGTCGATCATGGACGCCTGCACGGCGCTGCTGATGGGCGTTCCCAGCGCGTCACCCTGCGGGACGGGGATCGCCTGGCACCTGGTGGAGGAACTCAAAAAGCGGAAGTACTTGGGCTTTCTCTCCCAGGATGACCCGCCCAGCAAGCGGGCGGTCCAGCGCTGGAAGGAGAAGTTGCCTCACGGCCGGCCCATCGAGGGGGACTATGATGGGTGCAAAGACCTCAATCAGATGGCCACCGAGGTGGGGTGGGAGGCGGCTCGAGAAAGGCTGTATGGACTGTTAGAGACTGCTGGATTTGAATATGAAATAAATGAATAAGGAAAAGGTGGCTTGAGAACTGACGGGGTTTATGTTATCGGTATGAGTCTAAGGGCAAACTCACCGTCTTTACAGAGCTTGATAGGGAGAACTTTTCGGAAACATGAAGGATTTTATAGGGGTTTTTTCACCACGATGAAATGGATACTTGATCGACCTGGAGGTTCAACGTGCCGTCGTCAGAAAGGCTTGTGCATAAATTACACAATCTGGGCCTCCACGCTTTTCCAGAAACTTCATCCTTGATTCCAGCTGAGAAAGAGATCTCTGCGGAACAACTCCTGGTCGGGCTTGCAGAACACGAGGATGCCCGGCTGCGGCAGATGCTGCTGCCTTTGTTTTTATATCGCCCTGAGCTATCTGAGCTTGTGCCTGATGTACTCTGCGGTCTTAACGCATCCGGGCAGGCGACCCTAAAATTGTTTTATACAGCAGCTGTTTTCTTGCAGCAGGTTCATGAAGACCAGCTGAAGGAAAGGGTTCCTCATTGGTGCATGCTCCCTGACTATTTCTCTGCGGAGCTGGATGTGTCTGCCAAAGAAAACCCCATAGAACGTTTGGAACTCTTGGGGAAACGCCACCGAAATCTTACGGGAAAAACCGCCAATTGGCTGGGTTCTTATCAGCATGCAGCAAATCGTTTAATCGCTCGCCTTGCAAAGGAGGCAGAAGATACGGGATAGAATATGACCGTGGGGGTATCGAGTTTCAGTTCGGATGGATAGGACCATGGTGGATTCAGATGAGAATGTACAATGGTCTTCTACCCCAGCTCACCCGGTGATTTCTTTTTCTATCATGTTGAGAGACAGGGGCTGGTATCCCCAGTTGTCCAGGCCCACATCAAGGCTGTTCTTCAGCGGTGCAAGGTTCCCGTGGGAGTGGCCATACAGGTGCCAGCTGCCGTAATGCGACCGGTCCCACACGCGCATCGCGTAATGGCACAGCACGATTTGTTGGGACGTGTTGTGGTCCAGCCGTGGCACCTCGATGGTGTGAAGCGGGGGGAGGATCGTGACCCGATGGCCAGAGCGCGAATAATACTCTTCTTCCCTGAGCCACTTCCAGTCATGTCCTCCAGGTACGACGTTAATCTTTCCATCCAGTCGTTGAAAATATACCCTGGCCGCGTCTTCCCCGGCAAGCGTGAAATCTCCCAGGTGGTAGATGGTCTCGTCTGGCTTGACTGCCTGATTCCAGTTTGCAATCAGCGTCTCGTCCATCTCCTGAACGGATGAAAAAGGTCGGCTGCAGTATTGGATGATGTTTTCGTGCCCGAAATGCGTGTCGGCTGTAAACCACAATGTCAAAATGGCACCTCTTCTAATCTCAGGTGGGACAAACGATGAGCCTTTCAGCTGTCATCCCTGGGGATGGATGGTTTGCAAAATTTCATCCGCCCGATAAATGCGGTTCCTGGCTTTCCCGGTGATCTCGCGCAGGATGCCGTGTGCGACCAGCTTTTCCACGTAGCGCTGGGCTACTTTATAGTCACTGGCATGAATGCCGGCCTCCACCTGTCTGATGGTGACCAGGGGTTGGCCGAGCAGGAAGTCAATGACCCCCATCAGGCGATCGTAGGCGCGTTCTTCCTGGAGCTTCCGCTGGTATTTCTCCCGGAGAACGATCAAGGCCTTGACGCGGTCCCTGGCGGCTACAGACTGGGACCGGATGCCGGTCAGGAAAAACCGCAGCCATTCTGTCCACGCGCCCTTTTGGCTTACTGCCAACAATTGCCGGTAGTATTCCTGCCGGTTGGCGTGGAAGTAGGCGCTCAGATAGAGCAGGGGCTGGGGCAGCAGGCCCCATTCGCAAAGCAGCAGGGTGATCAATAGCCGACCCACGCGGCCGTTTCCATCCAGGAAGGGGTGGATGGCTTCGAACTGGTAGTGGATCAGCCCCAGACGGATGAGCGGTGCCAGATCGGAGGGCGAGTGGATGAAGGTCTCGAGTTGGTCCAGTGCGTCGTGCATGCTGTCCGGGGGAGGCGGAATGTAGGTCGCGGCGTCAATGGTCGCGCCGGGAGGGCCAATCCAGTTCTGTGTTTGGCGAAATTCACCCGGATTCGATCGTTCTCCGCGCACGCCTTCCATCAGGCGCTTGTGTAGTTCCCGGATCAAGCGCTTGCTCACCGGCAGCGTATCCAGACGTTCCAGCCCATAGGTCAGCGCGCGCACGTAGTTGTGGACTTCCTGAGCGTCTGCCCTGGACACTAGGAAAGATAGTTGCTCTGCCTCATACGCATACAACTCCTCCAGCGTGGTTTGGGTGCCTTCAATCCTGGAGGAGAGGACGGCTTCCTGGCGCACGAAAGGCTTGACCATCACGTGGGGATTGGGGAAGGTCTTCCCAATCTCCGCCAGCTGGGTTATGGCGCGGTCCGCCTCTGAAAGGAGCGCGATCAGATCGGCAGACCAATCCAGCCCCGGGGGCAGCGGGGCAGGATGGAAGGCCCAATACCCGTGTTGGGTGCGAAGGATCTGGCCTGGGGCGGTGTCTGTAAACGCTTTGGAGTCCATAGCAGCGTGAAAAATGTCAATAAGCTAAATAACTATTGTCATATTACACGATAAATGTCAATAAAGCAAGATCTAATTGACACTTTCTCTGCAAATCTGCAATGGTTTTCATTCGATGGTGAGGTGTGAGAGGGGGTTGACAGTTGCGATGAGAAGGCAAATGGGCGATCCTGGCTTGAGCAAAGGGCGCGGGATATTACCAGGTGTAAACTTTTCTCCTGGACAGCTTTTCGGAGGGGGAGGCTGCCAGAGAAACGAGGGGCCAGTTCTTGGAACAGGCAGCCTTGAAATGCAGCGTGTTCAGCGCGCCCCCTTTGCTGTCTGTGATTCCAGCAGGTGGTAAAATTCTAATCCCGAAGAGACGAACGATTGTGTCTATTAGCTCAAGTTTGATGAAGAGTGAACGATGTACATTCCAGAGGACAAAGAAGCCCGATTGAATGAGTTATTCAAACAGGCTGTCCTGGAAGTACTTCAGGAACAGCGAGATGAGTTCTATGGTTTATTTCTGGAGGTATTGGAAGACATTTCAATGACAAAGGCCATTCACGAAGGTGAGCGGACTGAGCCGATCTCAAAATCTGAGGTTTACGAGGTTCTAGAGAAGTGATCTTTGAAACCTGATCAGAAAAAGCTTGGTAATAGGGTTTGAGAGGCGTTCTTTAAACGAACAATGAATTTCGTGTGTATGGCTTTATCCGGAGGAAGCATATGTCCCCAAAGGTTTCGAAAGTCCAACAAAACGGCCAGGTGACAATCCCTGTCGAGATTCGCAGAAAATGGGGCTTGGAGCCAGGCGTTCTGGTGGCATTTGTGGAAACTGAGGCAGGTGTGCTGATTCTCCCTCGAGAGGAGAAGGCGGCCAGGGAAGCCCTGGATCGAATCGGTGAGGCATTGAAGGCTAAAGGCATAACGCTGGATGAATTGATGGAGGATGGGCGGGAGATCCGCGGTCAGCTCCTGGAGGAAGAATACGGGATCCATGTAGAGGATGAGTGAGGACCGCAGACCGTTCAGGGGGTGATCATGAGAGCTCTGGAGAACGTACGGACCAGGAGGATGATATGACGCTTCATAAAGTAGGGAAAGGGGGCCGGGTGACCATTCCCAAGCAGATACGCGCGCGGCTCGGTCTGGAGGCTGGCGATCATGTGGTTGTCACCGTATCGGAAAACCGGATAATCCTGGATCCCATCACGAAAACGCTTTTGGATCTGCGTGGTAGCGTCGAGGTGTCAGGTCCCCAGGATTTTAATGCGATACGGAAGCGGGTGATGGCCGATTGTGCGGAGAAAAGAAAACAGAATGATTGAAATCTTACTTTGAGCATTGCGGGGTAGGAAATTTGTGAGGTGTTTATGTATACCGTCAAGGTTCTCTCCGGGGGTCGGGTCAGGTTTCCCAAACCCGTTCGAGAAAAATATGGTCTGGAAAAAGGGGTTCAAATCAAGTTGGTGGACCATGACGGCGTCCTTGTTGTGATTCCCCTTGCCGGGGATCCAGTGGATGCGCTGCACGGCATGTTGGAAGATGGCCCTTCGCTGACAGAAGACTTGCTGGATTCAAGATCTAAAGATAAGGAGCAAGAGGACAAGAGAACGGATAGATCCAATGAGAACAAGTATGGGGAACGATGAACAGTGGCACATCAATCTAACGTCTAAATTGGGGAGGCTCTCACGGCTGGCTGCACCAATCTGTTTTCTCCACCATCACAAGTGTATTAAATGGCTAGGACATAAGTGACCGCCCTTTACTGGAGCTGCCTGCTGGACTGCTGTTTCTGTTCAAGCCGTCTAGATTAATGTAAGGAAGGACTGATGAAGAAGGACGAAAGGTTTCACTACACCGTGAAAGAGTTAATTGAAATCCTGGAAAGGCTTCCCCAGGATGCACCTGTCGTGGTAAGCGGCTATGAAAACGGGTTTGAGAATATACGCCAACCCATTTTGAAGGAATTGATCCACGAGCCGAAAAACGCGTATTGGGACGGCGAATTTCAGCCCATTGAAAATGGGGCCCCCGATTCGTTCCAGGCGGTCCTGCTGCGCAGAGTCGAGCGAGATCAGACCCAGTCTTCCATGGATAGATTCACAGGTGACTGGACTTCACCAGCCGATGATTGATCATCAAGCCCCTGAGCGCATTCATGACCTGATGGGGGAGTTGAAAGATAGTTTTGTCAGAATTTACTCCCAGCGTCTGATGGGCGTCTATTTATACGGCTCTTATGCCCGGGGCGAGGAAGAGATGGGGTCGGATGTCGATGTGTTGATTGTGCTGGATCGCATCGATTCCTATGCTGCTGAGATTGACCGCACGGGAGAGATTGCCAGCGATTTGTCGTTGAAGTACGGCCT
>JAGXKM010000099.1 GCA_018335275.1 Anaerolineales bacterium
CGCTTTTTAAATAACCCCTCTTTAGGAAATGTATTAAACATCTTCAGCAGCATGTTCATGCACGCTGGTCTGGCGCACATCGGGGGTAATATGCTCTACCTGTGGATTTTCGGAGATAACGTCGAAGACGCGATGGGGAAAGGTCGCTATTTCATCTTTTACATTATGGGCGGGATCACAGCCTCCCTGACACACATTCTCACGAATCCAGATTCTCAAATACCCACAGTGGGGGCGAGCGGCGCTATCGCTGCCGTGCTGGGAGCGTATTTAATACTATATCCCCGGCAGCGCGTTGTGACCATCATCCCTTTGGGATTTTTCATGCGCATCACCATGCTTCCTGCCAGCCTCGTCCTGGGCATGTGGTTTGTTTTACAGTTCTTCCAGGGTGTGATGACCTTGGGGGGGCCTGATATGGGAGGTGTCGCTTTTTGGGCTCACATTGGTGGATTTGTGGCTGGCGTTATATTAGCAAATCTATTTGAACAACCAAATTATAAAAATTCTCGCCAGTCCTGGTAATCAAAAGAATGGTATCCATGCTCTGGGAACTTCCTTGAAAAAGACCCCAAGGTGAGATATAATTTCGCAGCGACGGGATGTGGCGCAGCCCGGCTAGCGCGCGCCGTTCGGGTCGGCGAGGTCGTGGGTTCAAATCCCACCATCCCGACTAAAAAACCGCTGGAAGAAACCAGCGGTTTTTCCTTGTTAAGAAAGGGAATAAATCTTTCCTGTCAGGCTAATAGGGTGGCAACCAATCCTGAAAGCACAATCCCATCAAATGTACCCGCACCACCAATACTGACCACGTTGACATGCGTCCCACGCACCTCTTTCAAATGGAGTAGATCAGCTCCTATGACCGGACCCAAGACACCCGCAATGAAGGCGACAGGAGGTGCAAATTGAGGAAGCAAAAGCCAGGCGGATAAAGCAGCCAATACAGCGGGGATAAAGGGGGATAAAGCGATCCCCACCCCCTGCACGGGACGGGCCAGCAGGTAACAAGCGATGACATTTACAGCTACGGCAATTCCCGTCACTATCAGAGCCGTGTTCCCGCGGGAGACAATCCTGGTTATTTCATGCACGACCAAAATCAAGGGTATGACTGCTCCACCCACGTTCAGAGCAATGGTAATATATTGGTTTTGCACCCAGGGGGTCCGGGGATGAGTTATCCCAAACATGGTGGGAGAAAGGACTTCCACCTGATCCTTGCGCTCAATTCTCTGAACAGGGATGTTAATCAAGCTGCCAATAAATATCCCCGTGCCCGCTAAGAGAGCCATGCCCGGGCTCAAACCCAACTTATTCAAAGCAGTCAAAAGGGCATTTGCAAAGAAAAATGGCACGAATAGGATGCCAGCAAAAACTAACAAAGCCAGGCAGCCAAAAGGCATAAGTTTCCGCATAGTTTAGGATCCTTTTTACGGCGTTTATGGTTGATCTTCGATACGCTTATGCCCTCAGTATACCAGGTGTAAATAAAACCTCCCACCTGGACCTTTGACGACTGCGGAGCAGGCCATGCCAAGCTCACATCCTTTTCCCGGAGCGGTCCGAGGAGCGGCTGAGGACCAGCGGCTCGTAGGTCGGCTCCTGCCTGGACCGGGACCGGGATGACTGCGGCTTGGGCGCAGGCCGGAATTTGCCCAAAGAGCGCTTGCCGGACGAAGATTTCCTTCCAGCGGAGGGGGAAGCTGCAGAAGCGGCCGGTGAAAGCCCGAAATTCAGCTGTTCTGTGCCGAAATACCGCTCCCCGGCCACCGAAAACAAGCCGATGATCAAGACCCGCAGCAGCCAAATCATGACAGCCACGAAGATGGGGACCACCTTGAGCAGGGTCTGACGGGCGATGACGGCATTGCCCAGGGTCTCGTGGTTGACAATGGCGATGGAGACCCCCCACCAGGTGAGCAGGGTGTTCATGGTCGCCGCCAGCAGCCAGGCAGCGAACAGGTACCAGATCTCAGCTTCCTGTCCCCTCTCCTTCTCCGGGGTGAAGAGGCGGGCGATGCCGGCAAAATCGATCCCGCAAAAAGCGACGGCTAAAATGGTCGCCCAGCGCACGCCCCAGAAACGGAGCTCCCCCAGCAGATCGGTGAGGGCAAAATCGGTGGTGCTGTAATTGAAGATCTCGAAAGCGACCAGCGCGGTGACGAGCAGGGCGCCGAAGACCACACCGCGCTTGACGTGGAAACGGTCCGGCACAAAGGGAATGCTGTTTGCAGACATGGAGTCCTCCTTGCAGAGATAAAAAAGATCAGTGAAAGGCCCTTCCGGAGGGGGTTGGGACCCCGGGGAGGGCTGTCTACCAATAATATAGAACATATGTTCTATATTGTCAAGGAGAAATCTCCCCCGGGTAAAAGAAACACATTTTCTCAACAGGGGACACCCACTAAACTGAAAAGACCTCTGGTAGAATCAGCCTGGAACTATCCATTATGATCTCAATAAGGAAATCGAAATGGGCAGAAAACCTCCCTATTCTACCTGGGTTGAAGTTGACCTGGAGTCCATCCAGGCAAACGTCAACTATATTCGGAAAACCACGGGTGCTGAAGTCATGGCGGTGGTCAAAGCCAACGCTTACGGACACGGGGCGGTGCCTGTCGCCAAGGCTGCCCTTGCAGGAGGAGCGACCTGGTGTGCAGTCGCCCGGTCGAGTGAGGTTGTAGAGCTTCGAGAAGCAGGGTTGGAATGTCCCATTTTAATTCTTGGATACATTCCAAAAGAACAGGTTGCGGAAATGCTTCAGCTCAAGGCATCGCTAACGGTCTGGACTTTAGATGACATCAAAAAAATCGGGGAACAGGCCCGCAAACTCGACGTCCAAGCCCCAGTTCACCTCAAAATTGAAACCGGGATGGGGCGTCTGGGGAGTTTTCCAAGCCAGGCTTTATCCGTAGCTCTGGCCGCCGAACGTCATGCCCATATTCAACTTCAAGGAGTTTTCTCACACCTGGCGCGGGCGGATGAAAACGATCCTGAGCCCACGGAACATCAGGAAAAAAAGTTCGAATATGCCCTATCGCTTCTGAAAGATAAGGGGATTCAGACCCCGTATATCCATTTGGCGAATTCCGCTGCCAGCCTCAAACGTCCCAGCGCGCATTACAACCTGGTCCGACCAGGGATCTCGATCTATGGCCTGCCCCCGTCCCCGGCTGTTCCTCTCCCGGATGACTTTCAAAGAGCCCTGACCTGGAAAACGGTCCTGGCAAATGTCAAGACCCTCCCCCCAGGTCATGGTGTCAGCTACGGGCATGAATATGTAACCCAGGAGCAGGAAACCATTGGTGCACTTCCCCTGGGCTACGCGGACGGCTACCGCAGGACTGACGGCAATCAGGTCCTCATTCACAGTCAGAAAACGCCCGTCATCGGACGGGTGTGCATGGACCAGTGCATGATCAAACTCGATCACATTCATAACCCCCAAATTGAGGATGAGGTGGTCCTGATCGGCAAACAAGGCGAGAAGGAAATCACGGCGGACGAGGTGGGGCGCATTTGGGGGACGATCAATTACGAAGTGACGTGTGCCATTGGACCCCGCGTCCCCCGTCTTTACCGCAAGAATTCGATGTAATGTTCCCACCCCGAAAAGAGAAACCAGCATTCAGCAGCATACGGGTGGGGAGTAGAAGAGATCCAATCCCCCATTTCACCCCCAGAAACAATTCCACTTAAGGTATTTTTCCCCCTGGGTACGAATCCAATCCGACCCCAGCAGATCAGGGATGGTGCCATCCTGCTATTCGACAACCCTTGTGGGATGAGATTGCTGGCGCAGGGGAAGCACGACGTGAAACTCGCTGCCCGGCAGTTCACTTTCTCCTTGTTTAGGAGATTCTACCCAAACGCGTCCGCGGTGAGCTTCAACGATACTGCGAACCACAGACAACCGTTCCGTGACCTCTTCTTTTCCGATAGATACCCCCTCATCAAAAGAGAGCTCGACAAACTCGGGTTGGGCAAGATCCTGGAATATCTTTTGCTGCAGATCAGCATCCACCCCGATCCCTGTATCCCGGACGACGATCTCAGCGCCTTCCCATTTTAATAATTCCGATCTGAGCGGGATATGCCGCCCGGTAATGGAAATCTTTCCACCGCTGGGCGTATGCGTCATGGCATGCGTGATCAGATACATGAAAACTTTCTTCAGCGCACTTCCATCAGCATACACCTTCGGAATTTTCCCCAGACCATCATGGGACAGGGTGATTTTCCGGGCCTGGACATTTTTCTGGAGGTCCCGACAAACCTGATCGATCACGTTGTACAAAGAAATGGGTTCTGTGTCGATCTTCAAGGAGCGAGGTTGGACTTGCGCAGTGTAAAGCATGTTATCTATGATCTCCTGCAGCCTTTCTAACCCGCTCAATAGACCTTGAATCAGTTTTTGATAATACTCATCATCCATCAACGAGGGATCGTTGGATAATAAACGCGTGTACCCACTCATCACCGTGAGTGGTGAACGCAGTTCATGGGCTTTGATGCTGATAAAATCCGATGCCGAGCGCTTGATGCGCTCGATCTTCTCCAAGGCATCATTCTCTGCAGCTTTGCTCCGGCGCAATTCGTTGTCAATATTTGTCAGGTTCCGCACCAAACGGGCATTTTGTAACGCCACGGAGGTCTGATCCGCGACAGATGTCAGGAACTCCAGGTCCTCATCCGTAAAAGACCCCCCGGACCTTTTCATCGACAAGGCAAAGAGCCCGATCCATTCATCCTGGGTATGAATGGGCACATAAGCTTCCGCTTCGATCGAATTTAACCAGGCAAATAAATTCTTCGGGATAGTTTGATATTTCGGGATGACTTCAAGTTCGGACTGCGTCAGAACTCGCTTCTCCTCCACAAACACCCGCGTGATGGGGTTATTTGCAGGCAGCAATTCTAAATCCGGCACCGTGTCTGTGACCCCTTTCACAGCCCTGAGGCACCAATCAGGTGGGTCCTTCTCAGATTCTAATTTGTCCGCCAAAAACAAGGTCCCATCCTTGACGTCAAGCTCATCGCAGATCAGATCGACGGTAACCCGAGCCAACAGTTCCAGGTCCAGAATGCTGCTGACCCGTTTGCTGTACTTCCTGAGCGCACGTCTGCGGTTAAAGTCATCCCCAAGTATATATTGGATGATCCGCTGCACAATGCGGTTGATTTGGGGGTGGATAAATAACAGAAACAACGCCATCAGGCCAGCGTTATAAACCGGATGATACCAATTACCATCCTTAAAAAGCCTGTCAAAGATCAAAAAGCCCAAAGCAAATATCAGCAAAGACAATATTCCAGACAAAATGCTGCTGCTTAACTGGTAGGTGAGGGTCCTCAAATCAGGAAGCCGGTAGGTAAGCACTAAATAATCCAGAATAACCGCTGCTGCAAACAATAAGACGGAACCCAGGATGAGATGAGTTGAGAACAACAAGACGGAACCACCAATGAAGAGTATCAAACCCCCAACCCAGTAATATGACCGATTTTTTACCACTGTTTTATCGCTGGATGCCAGCGCCTGGCGAAGGTAAAGGAAAGAAAAGCCGGTGAACCCTGCCCAGGCAGCCAATAAAAGTATCGACGAACTCTCCAGCCGGGTGATTTCGACCCCCGATCCGCTCCACAGCAGATCGGGAAGCGAGAAAAGATTGGCATCCAACACAAATGCTGCTCCGATCAAGAAGAGGACAAGAAACATCCTCGCCCAGCCCGGGTTCTGCTCTTTGAAAACCGAGTGAGTTAGATTATGCAAAACCCCACTGAGCAAAATTAATCCATACCAGGGCAACCTCCGGGAAACATCCTCCACAAAGACACGCAGCCAGCCCAATTCCTGAGACAATAAAAACATACTGATCAGGAAAGAAACGAATAAGAAGAACACCAATAAATAATCAGCGATCTTATAAATACGCAGCTTCCGCAAGGCGCCAAGCATGGTCACAAAATAAAAAAGGGCGATAAGAAGGTAAAACAAAGCTGGGAGTGTCATAGATGTGTTCATGCCGCCTCACCTCATTAGAATAGGGTCACAAAGACCTTTTCACCAGCGCTCATCCCGCTTGCTTCTGAGGGGATCTTAACCAAACCATCCGCGCGAACCAGCAAAAATATCAAATTGCTTTTTCCAAACACAGGTTCCGCCCAGTAGCCATCCTCACCCTCAGTTAATTTTACAGGAACATAATGCTCCCGACCTGTTTCCGAGGAAAGGTTAATGGAAAGTCTTGCCTGAACGGTCTGTGAGGGTTTTTCTTCCCGGAGGCCTAATAAAGCCTCAATCACGGGTTTCACGAAATGCTCTGCGATAACCAACGCGCTGACAGGGTTCCCAGGCAGCCCCACAAAAGCTGTTTGATCAGCGACGCCAAAGATCGTGGGTTTCCCAGGTTTGACGTTCACGCCGTGGATGAGCACACCTGGCTCACCCTGAGCATCAATTACATCCGCGGTGAGGTCCCTCCTGCTCGCTGATGAACCCGCGGTGATGATCACGAGGTCGTTTTCCTCTTTGGCCTCACTCACCCTAGCCAGCATGGATTCCCAATGGTCCGGGGCGATCTGATAGGTTTTAACATCCCCGCCGATATCCTCCACAAGGGCCCGGAGGGTATAGGTGTTGATATCTCTGACTTGTCCTGGCCGGGGGTTCAGATGGGGAGGAATGACCTCATCGCCGCTGGAGAGGATGCCCACGGCCGGTTTTCTGGCCACCGGTATTTCCGTCATCCCCAGAGCCATCAAACCTCCTATATCCGCGGCCCGAAGACGCCTCCCCTGGGGAATGATGACCTCCCCCTGCGTGATGTCCTCTCCCACCTCGATCACGTTTTCCTTTTCAGCCACGGAACGCAGGATTTCGATTTGGCTGGACCCCGTCTGCTGCGTAAATTCTAACATCACAACCGCATTCGCTCCCGGGGGCAGCATGCCCCCTGTATGGATTAATGCGCACTCTGTCTCCGCTATCCCAAAACCCGGGACCTCTCCCATAGGCAGCTCACCCTTCAAAGTTAGATAAACAGGCAAAGAATCACTTGCTGCAAATGTATCCTCTGCCTTCACCGCATACCCGTCCACGGTCGATTTTCGAAACTCAGGCAGAGGGTGAGGCGCGGTCATATCCTCCGCCGTCACCCTGCCAAAGG
>JAGXKM010000100.1 GCA_018335275.1 Anaerolineales bacterium
GCCAAGAAGGGGAAACGGAGGATGGCGAGACATATAAAATCACCCGGACGTGGATCGGCGATATCGCTGTGGGGACGGAGGTCACCTTGAAGGGGGTGGCAGAGCAGGGCGAGTGGTGTTTTGTGACCGGAGAGACGATTGCTGGATGGCGCTCCTCAGGGTGGGTGTGGTGTTATCGGTTGCACATATGGAAATGATACTTTTCGTTTTCACATTAATTAAGGTATGATGATTAATGAGGAAATGATAATCAGCCATACTATAAAAGTGGGCCCAAAGTGGATAAGAAGAAGCGTGCCATTGACATTAAAGACAGCATCTCAGCCATTAAGATCGGGATCTATTCCCTGATCAGGCTTGGTGTACCGCTGGAAGACATTGTTGAAAAAATAAACGAGACTATTGAAGAGATCGTTGGAACCGAAGGCGTCACCCTGCTTTCGGAGGACTTGTCGGGGTTGGTAAGTGACGGTCACATCACAAAACTGGGCGATATACACTATGATGGCTTCAGGAGGGTGGTTAGATACAAGGGACACCGGGTGGATTTAAGCCCGACCAGTGCCTTCCTGATGTCTATGTTTATGAGTAAACCGGGGGTGCCCATCCCTCATCAAGAGATCGTTGACAAAGTGTATCCCGAGGCAAAACTAACTGTAAAGCCGGCCACCAAGTGCAGAACAATCATCTCAAGGCTTCGAAATTATCTGTCGGGCATACCTGGGGGAGAAGCGTGGATTGAAACAGTTCGGGGGACCGGGTATGTGTTTGTGGGGGGAGAGAAGACGGATTCGTGATCTGCAATTGATCCCTTCAACTCGGCGACATTGCGTATAGTCAATACCCCTCAGTGAACACCTTTTCTACACCCAAAAGAGAAGAAATCAAATGATGGGTTATTACCTGTACTGGCACCTGGCGGGGGCAGAAGCTGCCGCTAGAAAAAACGAAAAAGATTTCTCAGGGGGATGACTGTCCTGCCTGCTCCGCTCAGCCTACTCCGGGGCCCGGCGGAGCTGGTCAATCCGGTCGATGATCTGCTGACCGAGGTCGATGAGCACCGCTTCCTGCCCGGGATAACCGGAGCTCATTCTAACCAGATACTCCTGATAAGAAAATTTAAGCCGAAAAAAACCTTGGGCCACGCCAGGTTTGTATTCTTCACCGGAAATATCGGTGCAGGTATAGCCGCCGTCCCCGATCGGGGTTTCCCCGCGGGTTTTGAACCGAAGGTTGCCGCAGTGCCCTTCATAGGCTTTTTCCAGGGCCGTTTCCCGGTCCGCCTTCCGGTTGATGCTCAGATAATCTCTGCAGCCGCTGCAGTTGGTAAGATGGTTGATGTTTACCGTGCAGTTGGTGTCTAAGTCATGCACAATCCGGCTCTCATCCACCGGCAGTAGCGAACAAAGATCAAACGTGTCGACAGCCGGCGGAGCTTCGTCTGCTTCCGGGGTTTCGGTCTTCCGGGCAGCCTCTGTGGTGGCCTGAGCTTCACCTTCTAACTCATCGATATCGATCGCCTGGCAGGCTGAGACCTTATCCTCATCACTCAGGGATTCTCCGGCCGCCGCTCCCTCCAGGTCCGCCACCGCCTTCTGGTAGCTTCTGGCGATCGCTGCGCAGCGGGCCACAAACTGGCCGAGAAGGGCCGATCGGGCCCGACCCCGGAAATCGCCCTCACCCCCGGACCGGGCCACCAGCAGGCCGACAATGGCTTCCACCGCCGGATCCGTGGCCTCACCGGTCACCAGGCTGACCGCCCCCTCCTCCGCCAGCTCGGAGCCCGTAGGGCTGTAGCCCTTGGACTGGATCTCCGCCACCTGGGAGTCCAGGACAGCCAGGTCGCCGCTGACCTGCTCCAGACCCTCGCGGATCTCGGCCGTCGGCCGGTCCACGGCCGCCACCACCCGCCCTGCTGCCGACCGGATGTCGCTCCCGGCCTTCCCGCTGATGGCTCCGCCCACCACCACCAATCGCTCGGCGATCTTCCGCACCTGACCCACCTCCTCCAGCAGGCCGCTTCCCCCGCCGGTCAGCTCCTCCGCCACCCGGTCGATCATCTCCTGGGAGGTATCGATCCCCTTGCGCATCGCCCCCAGCACCCGGCCCAGCGAGGTGGTCTGGATGATGTAGCCCACCGCCTGGTCGGACAGGGTGTCGTGAAAGTCGGCCCGGGCTCCCCTTTTTTCAGACTCTGCAAAGTCGATCAGGGCCGACCGCTCCTGCTCAATCATCACCACTACCTTGATATAAGCCGCTACCTGAGACTTGCGCAGCCCGCCCACCGATCTCGCCTTGAGCTGATCCAGGGCTTTGGCGTGCAGCTTATCGTAGTAGGCTTGCTTCTCGTTGATGTAGGCGTTGGCCGTCCGGTAGGTGCGGTTGCGCCGGATCCAGGCCGAAAACAGCCCGAGGAAGGGGATCACGTCCGAAACTCCATCCCCGGCCGAAACCTCCGGGACTGGAGCAGCCAGGGTCGCAGGAACTGCGATCACCAGGGCCAGGATTATTTGCAGCAGCGCAGAGTACATTTTGTGAATTCGATCTCTTCTCATCAGCATCTCCTCATTCTTGAACACCCTGCTCATTCCCCTGTGTCATCTGTTCCCCCCGGGGGCAGTCCTATCTCTCCCCCGGCCTCATCCGGGGAAAGCGCCAGGGTCTCCACGTAAACCAACCCCGCCTGATCGAAGCCGAGCAGGATCTGGTCCCCGACAAACCCCATGCCGCCCGGGATATCGCCCTCCGCGAGTTCGATCTCCAGCAGCTCCTGTTCTCCAAGCAGCTCCCGGACCTCGTCCACGGTCATCCCGGCATGGAAATCGTCCGGTTGATAATAATGGGGAAAGAGAGAGCCATCCGGGAGTGCCTCCAGGTCCGCCGCCCACAGCAGCTCACCGTCCACGAAATCAAAGCGGCTCTGGAAATCAAAGTAGGACCAGGTTTCATAGCGGACGATTTCCCCCTCCAGCTCCTGGAACTGGATCGTGAAGGTGTCCGGGGCCCCCATCTCCTCCAGCACGGTCGGCCGCCGGTCTTCTGGCGGAACCGCCAGAGCTTCTTCCAGAGTCATCTGCTGGGCGAAAGGCGAGACCTGGCTGACCAGCTCCGAAAGACTCTGGGTGAGTGCACAGCCGAGGAGAAAGAGGGATCCAAGCAGGATCAAAACAAGTGGGACCTTCCTGGGCGGGTCTGGAACCTGAATGGCCATGCGTGCACCTCCTGAGGAAAGGGATGGGAATGGATTACAAGATAGGTAAAGGAATTGAATGAACCGCTAAAAAAGAAACTTTATCAATTTTATCACGGAAAACCGGTCAGCCTGCTGGGAATTTTCGCAGGTTTAACCGGTTGGAACAGCTCTCCCGGCTCCCTCATCAAGGAGGCTGACGACCGTTAAAAATTAAATCAGTCGATTCTACCAGCTGATTTTTTCCATACACTTTCTGATTAGTGATTACCCCCAATTGAATCATCCCCGCCGAAACATGAATCAGGCAAAACAGCAGAGATCCCGCAAGACCCAACCAAGACAAGCATTAAAATAATAATTATCGTCTTGATTGATCAACCACTTTTTATCTTTTGGTTCTTGTTTGGTTTCTTCCTCACCTGGAATATACCTTTTTGAGGGGATGTGCAAAAAAACCCCTTATGTATTCATCTTACTGGAAGCATGTTCAATTTTGAAGCAATTCTGTTCTTACCCACGACCCATGCGCTCATGTTAAGATCCGTTTTTACGCCTTGAGTAAGAGAAGGCTCGCGCCTCTTAAAAACAGATGCCTGAGCAAAGCCGTAACAATCACGCAGCTGATTAAGATCAGCCTCCATCTTGGCAACGATTTGTTTTTTTGTACTCCTGATAGCAGTGCTGGTTATAGGAGCGTTCTACCAAATTTAACAAGGCCTCCTGCCGGACGGGCTTGAACAGATAATCCTCTGCTCCGGCACACACCCAATACTTTTTTCTCTTCCCAGCACTAATGAGAATCAAAATCCTAAGGGAACTATGGTCCAGGGGTATTGGATCAGGTAAGGGGGAAAATGCTTACTCATCCTTTTCAAACAAGATCAATCAGTCGTATAAGTTCTAACGCTTGGTAAATCAATGCCCTGTGTTCCTGCTTTTGATGCCAGCGAGAAATCCCGCTGGGGTGGGGTAGGGGGATAACCTGCGCGCTAGCGTACCCCATTTGGGTCCCGATAATTTCATCCAGTGTTTTTGAGGGAGCGTAAAAGGCGTCGACGGCCAGCCTTCCAACCGGGATGACCAGCTTCAGGTTTAAACCAGTCATCAGGGAAAGCACGCTGGACAGGTGAGGAGAGCAGAGCTCCAGCTGCTCGGAAGTGGGGTGGAGATCGCCATAGTCGTCCGGGCGCTTACCCGGATAGCAGAGGTAGCGCTGAAAGATGAGAGCGCGGTCTCTAATCCAGGATTCTTCCAGGCCGGCCTGCTGCAGCCAGGAAAACAGTCGCTGCCCGCTTGACCCAATAAAAGGCGAGTTTTGTTTGTATTCCGTCAGGCCCGGTGCCTGGCCGATGATCAGGAGTGATGCATCCAGGTCACCGCTGAAAACGGGAGGAGGCCGGACCGCGTCGAACCCTGCATCAACACAACGACTGCATTTTCTTATTTTTTCCAGCATCTCGATCATTGCTTGTTACTCCCAATCCTTTCGACCCATAGGTGCTCATACTTTTAACAGCAGCCAACTCAGCGACTTTACCGATGGGTTTGTGGTGCGTTTTGTCAAATTTGGGCAGTATAGATGGTCCTTTCTCCGACAGAACGCTTCTAAGAGCACGTATTCTTCACACCAGCTAAATGAATCAGAACGGCACAAAGTCGCTGATCGTCACCTCCAGGTCGAGCTCGATGTTGAGGTACTCCTGGGTGGTCTTCCGGTGGACAGCCTTTGGCTAGTGATGTTGGCGTGCCCCAGCAGGATACGTAGGCACACCTCATCCATGTTCTTCGGTAAGTTGAGCATCCAGAAGGTCATATTTTTCCTCAAGGTCCACGCTCAAAAGAGCCTCTTCAGCAATTGAAGCTTCAGAGGCAGGCGCGGATGAGGTTCCAAATGCCTTGGTGAGGTCATAGGGATCCTCATACTTGAGGCAGTGATACACATGTCTGGCCAATGCTGCACAAACAAACGGCATAGCTTTATACCACGGCCGTCCATCTTCCATCTTGCGTTGGAAAAGTTTTTTATACGGATTATTTCCCGGATCAAACCACACTAAGGCCGCTGCGATTTGGAAATACGTTCGCTTCAAATCTCGGTTGCCCCGTTTTGACATCCGGGTCCGGTCAATGGTCTGGGAGGTGTCCAGACCGGCGAAATATCCTGTATAAGCCACATATTTCCGATAATTTGAGAAGCGGTCGACATCTCCTGTAGCTGCGATTATCATCCCCAGAGAGATCGGGGTGGTGTAGGGGAGTGCTGACAGCAGCCTGTATTCGGGACGAGCCACCACTCTTTCATTAATGTACCGATCCAGTGTGGCTTTGGCCTGAAAATTGTTCAACATATACTCGGTCAACCATGATAATCGCCAGGCCCGCCCCGGATCCGGTAGGACGCCAGAGCTGCTGCGTGCGAGACCCTGCAATTCATCAGCCCGTTTGGCATGGTGGTAGGATCCCACCTCCCAGAGCACTTCGGTGATCGCTTCCGGAGCAGCGGTAGCAATCTCAGTAGGTGAGGGGAAATGGTGCATCAGTGTCACTGGTGCGATCGACGAAACGCTTTTTGTAAAAAAGGTTTTGAGCTCTGGAAAAACGACCGCCATGAGCTGTGTGAATTGATTGCGGGCCCGCGTCAAGACAGACTTCACTTTCCAGGCATCCCGACAGAGCTGTAGCAGTTCCCTGTCCTCTGGAACCAATAAATGAAGTGGCCGCAGGGAAAACTCTTCTCCCACTGCTTCATGTAAATACCCGAGCCTGGTCATCACCCTGGCATCCATAGGGTCTGTCTTAGGAATGTGGCCAAAGATCTTCTCTCTCATATGCCGGGTCAGGCTGTTTTCAATCCACCACATGGGATAGCCTTGGCTGAGCAAGTATTGGTACACCGTGACGCCATAAAAGCCGCCAGTAGGCTCACACAATCCCAGATAAGCTTCCGGACGAGGGCAAAAACTGTTCAAGTAGGTTTGTAGCTTTTCCAATCCTGCCTGGGTGCTGGGAAATTCAAGAAAAGGAGCCTTCTTCCAACTCTCCCCGTTTTGAAGAAACTCCTCCAGGCTGACCACAACAGCCACATGCGCTTTGTAGCCCACATCAAGACCGAGATAATATCGTTCGGGTAATTCTTCGCTCAATTTGTTCAGGAATGTCATTGTCCGCTCCTCTTGCTGATCAGGTCGAGGCCAGACCAAGTCTCCAAAAATACGTATAGTGGTCGTTTGCACGCCACAACGGTTTCTAGCATGGCTGACTTGGTCTGGACCTCCTCGATGTGATTCAAGCCAGAAACCGTATCTTCAGAATACCTGAGTTTGCAAGATGTAGAAGGCAACGCCGGATTGCCAACCCGCCAAATGATACGTAGAAGGGTCACTTTGCGTGCCCTAACGGTCTGAGCAGTGGTCTGTCTTTGATCATAAACAAAGACTTGGGTTGGCGGCGCCCAACGTTGCTGAAATAGGTCACTGTGTGCCTAAACCTGCTGTTAAGGGTCGCCGACGTTGCCCTCTGAACGGCTTATGATATGGCTATTCTGTTGTTAAAGTGCAGAAATGGTTTATCCAGACATGTTGCTTATGTACTCATCTTACCTGAATTTGGTTTAATTTTGAAGCAATTTTGCTCGAATTTGATGGGGTTGGCCCTAGACCGTTGCTGATCTGCTCAACTACCGCTATATTGAAAAATTGGCTCCCGGGACGGAGGTGATCTTAATTCTAAGGAGATAAGTAAGCCTTACCTGCTTCCGGATGAAGCGGAGCGTTTTGGCGATCTCCTGG
>JAGXKM010000101.1 GCA_018335275.1 Anaerolineales bacterium
GCGCCCAAGCCGCAGTCATCCCGGTCCCGTTCCAGGCAGGAGCCGACCTATGAGCCGCTGGTCCTCAGCCGCTCCTCGGACCGCTCCGGGAAAAGGATGTGAGCTTGACCATGGCCTCCCAACGCGGACATCCTTCTTCTGCACAGGCAGCCCAACCGGGTGGTCAGGGCTGCCTGTTCCGGTTTATCTTACCCCCGCTGTCGGTCATTCTGGTCGGCCTGGGCCTGTCCTTGCTCCTCAGCCAAATTCATCTCGACGTGGCAGAGACAGCTCCAAGTCCCACTGAAAGCAAACCAAAAGTCGAGGACGAGGAAAACGTTCCCCCTGGATTGTCACCTTTGTTTTCTCCCCAGATCCTGTTTTGGGAGGATGAGATCCTCACCTGGAGCAAAAATAAGGGGTTGGACCCCAACTTAGTGGCCACAGTGATGCAAATTGAATCCTGCGGGGACCCCCAGGCCGTGTCCATTGCCGGGGCCATGGGATTATTTCAGGTTATGCCCTACCATTTCAAAGCCGGGGAAAATCCCTATCATCCTCAAACCAACGCCCACCGCGGACTCTCCTATCTCAAACAATCACTGGCAAAAGGAGGGACCATTGAACTCGCCCTGGCCGGCTACAACGGAGGCATTCAGGGAGCGCAGGCCCCTCCCTCCAACTGGAAGGACGAAACAAAACGATATGTATATTGGGGGACAGGTATTTATGAGGATGCTCAAGCGGGTAAAGATCACAGCGCACGGCTTGATGAATGGCTTGAACGAGGGGGAGCAAGGTTATGCCAACAGGCAAATGCCCGCCTTAATCCCTGATTAAGATCACGAGATAGCTGTTTACTTCTCCTTTTCAAGCAAGGGGAAGTAAACAGTAAAGGTGGTGCCGCGGCCCTTTTCAGATTCGACCTCGATTTCCCCCTCATGATACTCTACAATCCAATATACGATGGATAATCCCAAACCCACACCGGATTCTTCCGATCGGGTTCTGGCCTTTTCAGTCCGGTAAAAACGTTTGAAAATGTGAGGAAGGTCTTCTTCAGGAATTCCTGGACCCGTGTCTGCAATTTGAACTTCCGCTTTCCCGGACACCTTTTGCAAACTGAAACGGATCTCCCCCCCTTCAGGTGTATATGTCAGAGCGTTGCTGACAATGTTAATCAAAACCTGCTTGAGGCGATCCTCATCCCCCCAGACCATCACCTGGTCAATCTCTTCCAGGATGAGGTCCACTTTCCCACCACCCAAAACTTCCGCCTGCTGGTAGACTTCCAGCAGCAGTGTATCCAGGGAAACCTCTTGAAAGTCCATCGGCATCCGGCCCGATTCCGCTTGCGCCAGGAGCAGTAAATCCTGGACCATGCGGGTCATGCGTTTCACTTCTCTGTTGATGGCCTGGATCTCCTCTTCTTCCTCCTCCACACAATCCATGCGCAGCAGTAAATCCACATTACCTTTGATAACCGTTAAGGGCGTCCGCAACTCATGACTGACATCGGAAATAAACCGTTTTTGGGTGTTAAATAATTCTTCTAATCTCTCTAATGTCTTATTGAAAGATTGGATGAGATGACCAACCTCATCATTTTTTGGTCCTGAATAAGGAATGCGGAGAGCAAGATCGCCGGCGCGGGTAATTTTCATCGCTGTCCTCGAAACCTCTTCAAGCGGAGCTAATGACTTCCGGGTGCTCAACCAAACAGCGATCCCGACCAACCCCACCGCGCTCAAAAGTCCCCAAAATAAAACTTTGAATAAGGATATTCGGATCATGTCCACCATGGACATGCTCACCCCTACCATTAAGGTCCCTAGAGGCCGTTTTCCCACGACCAGGGGAACGCTCAAGACCCGGAAGGTTTCTTGATTCCATTCCTCTTCTAAAAAAACAGGTTGGTCTCTCCCAAATCCCGCCACGCTCAAGGGAGCCACCTGATCTAAATTTTCAGACGCTTTGACCAACCGTTTATCACGCGACCAGACTTGATAATAATAGGACGGATCGATTTCGATATCGCTCAGCAGCGAAGGATCTATCTCCCCCGAACTTACTCCCTGAACTTCCTGGATGAGTCGGTTTGCCACCCCCGTGAGACGACGATCCACCTGGAAAACCAGGGATACATTCACCGTCTGGTAGACAGCGGTCCCCACAAACAATAAAATTCCCCCCACAAGTAGGGTGTTGAACAGGGTCAGACGTTTTCTGAGTAACATCTAATCTGGTTTTCTCAGCACATATCCCACGCCGCGAAGCGTATGGATGAGCCGGGGTTCCCCGTCTTCCTCTAACTTCTGCCGCAAGTAGCGCACGTAGACCTCAATGATATTGCTTTGGCCTCCAAAATTGTATCCCCAAACCCGATCGTAAATCACTTCCCGGGTCAAAACCTGTCTGGGGTGCTCCATAAACAGCTCCAGCAATTCATATTCCTTGGCAGTTAAAGAAATGACCCGATCCCCGCGGTGCGCACGCCGTGTTCCGCGATCTAACGTCAAATCCGCAAATTCAAGTACCTTGACCTGGGTAGGCTGGGTCCTGCGCAATAAAGCCCGGATGCGGGCCAGGAGTTCTTTGAATTCGAAAGGTTTGACCATGTAATCATCTGCGCCCATATCCAGCCCCATGACCCGATCGTTAGTTTCATCTTTTGCTGTCAAAATCAAGATGGGGACATCTCCATCTGCTCTCAATTGCCGGCAGACTTCCAGGCCGTCGATTCCGGGCAGCATAAGATCAAGGACGACCAAGTCCGGTTCCTTTTCTTTTGCCAGCTCTAAACCCTGCTTGCCATCTTCAGCTACATCTACCTCATATCCTTCATAGGTTAACCCCCTGCGCAGGAACTTCAGGATTCCTTGATCATCTTCAATAACCAAAACTTTCGCTTTCATGGGTTCTCCTCAGAGAAAGAAAACACTCAGCCGAGCACACCAGGGAATCGATCTACATCCCAACCCTGACCAAAAACTTATCAGGACCAAGAAGTGCGGGAAGAATGATTAATTCAGAGTATACCATATGCGGAAAAAAGACTTAAAGAAAAGAGGCTGCTCCTCTGAGCAGCCTCTCTGAACCCGTTTGAGGTGTTTACTCTAACTCTACGGTAGCGCCCGCTTCTTCCAGCTGCGCCTTGGCATCCTCCGCAGCTTCTTTCCCGACACCTTCCAGGACTTTTGCGCCAGCGGTTTCAGCAACTTCTTTGGCGTCTTTGAGGCCCAAACTCGTCATGGCCCGAACGGCCTTGATGACTTCGATTTTCTTCGGTCCCGTTTCTTTGATGACCACATCATATTCAGACTTTTCTTCGGCGGCTTCAGCCTCACCCTGCCCGCCACCAGCAGCTGCAACAGCGACAGGAGCGGAAGCGGACACGCCCCATTCCTCTTCCAATCGCTCGACCAATTCCGCTGCTTCCAAGACACTCAATTCACTTAACTCTTCCATCAGTTTATCTAGATCAGCCATTTTGTTCTCCTTTTATCATTCATGTGTTCGTAAATTCAACAACTACGCAGCTTCCGCCGCGCTTTCTTTTTCAGAATACGCTTTCAAGACACCCGCCAACATACGTCCGGGTTCTGCCAACAGACGGGTTAATTGAGTAGCCGGTGCGAGAATAGTTTGCAGCAACTTTGCCCGCATCTCATCCATGGTGGGCAATTCCGCCAAGGCATTTATCTCTTCAACGGTCATCAAGCGGTCTTCCAGATAGCCGCTCTTAATCTCGATCATGCCAAATTCTTCTGCAAAATCTTTAATTGCACTGGCCAGGCTGGAAGGATTATCAAAGGAAATCCCAAAAGCAGTAGGACCTGTGAAGACACCTTCTTCCCATTCACGCCCTTCCTCTTCGAATGCAATCTTCGCCAGCGTGTTTTTGATGACATGGAATTCGCCGCCGGTCTCGCGGATAGCTGCCCGAAGCTCACTGATATCCCTCACCGACAAACCTTCATACCTGGTGATGACAAGGGAATCGCTCTGTTTCAGCCAGTCTCTGTATTCTTCCACTAATCGTGTTTTTTGTTCTTTCGAAATAGCCAAAGCACTTCACCTCCTTGGAAACGGGTGTATTATTAAAACGAAAAGTCTTTACCAAACCAGAGCAGGTAAAGACAGATAAGACCAAAGATCTTTCTCTTCCTCACCTAAGCCGGAGATTAAGTTTTTTTCAAAACACCGGCTGTCTCTGGTGAATGACGCTTTATTTTACCACGTCAGATTAACATTCCCAACATGGGGAAAGTAATCTTAACCTTCTTGCATCTCCTTTGCCTGGGAGATATCCACATTGATCCCGGGCCCCATGCTTGTGGAAACTACGATCTTCCGGAAAAAACTGCCCTTTGTGGCTGCGGGTCGATTGATTAACAGGGATTCCATAAAACTTGCCATATTGTCATAAAGTTTATCAACCGAGAAAGAAACCTTGCCGATTGGAGCATGAACATTAGAGGTTTTATCCACCCGGTATTCAATCCGTCCGGCCTTAGATTCCTCGATCACCCTGGGTAAATCATCCCCAGGGACCATGGTGCCCGCTTTGGGATTGGGCATCAAACCTCGAGGTCCGAGGACGGGGCCCAGGCGCCCCACTTTACTCATCATCGAGGGCGTGGAAAGGGCAACGTCAAATTCCAACCATCCCTCTTCAATCTTTTCGATCAAGTCATCTCCATCCGCGACGTAATCCGCGCCCGCTTCCCGGGCTCGAGCCGCATCTTCTCCCTGCGCAAAGACCAGCACCCGGACCGTCTTTCCCAAACCATGGGGCAGGACCACCACGTCCCGCACAATTTGATCAGCATGCCGGGGATCCACTCCTAAACGGGCGTGGAGTTCAACCGTTTCATCGAAATTCACATAAGATGTCTCTTTAGCCAACTCCAGGGCCTCCCGTGGGGAGTACCTTTTCATGCGGTCGATTTTATCCAGCGCATCATTATATTTCTTTCCGTGTTTTGCCATTCCATTCTCCCTGTGGTCCAAACGGACAATGACGTCCTCCCACTGATTTCTAATCTACTACCCTTATCCCCATATTCTTCGCAGTTCCCTCAATCTGCCGCATCGCACCTTCAATATCCACAGCATTGAGGTCTCTCATTTTTGTCTGGGCAATTTCTCGAACCTGCTCCCGGGTGACTTCACCTACCACCTCCATATTAGGTTCTGAGGCCCCCTTCTCAATCCCAGCCGCCTTCTTCAGCAAAATGGAAGCCGGAGGGGTCCGAAGGGTAAACTCAAAAGTACCGTCCATGTAGATAGTGATGTCAGCAGGGATGATCTCACCCATCCGGTCAGACGTGCGGGCGTTATATTCCTTACAAAACTGCATCAAGTTAATCCCATGAGCTGCCAGGGCAGGCCCAATGGGGGGAGCAGGATTTGCTTTTCCTGCTTCAATTTGTAATCGTACGTGCGCTTTGACTTTCTTTGACACTCCATACTCCTTCGTGGTTCAAACGGACTTGACGTCCTCCCACCTGGTTGTATCTGTTTACTCCTTAAGCTTCTTCAACCTGCAAAAAGTCCAATTCCACCGGGGTTTCCCGCCCAAAAAAGTTCACCATGACGCGTACCGTAGTGCGGTCCATATCGATGTCCGCCACTTTGCCGTAAAAGTCTTCAAAGGGCCCATCCACGATGCGCACCCGTTCCCCTTGCCGGAAGGTCACATTCACACGTGGGGACTCAGATTCCATACGCTTCAAGATTCGGGCTACTTCTTCCGGCTGCAGAGGTGTAGGCTCATTCCCCATGCCCACAAAACCGGTCACACCCGGTGTGTTCCGGACCATATACCAGGACTCTTCTGTAAGGATCATGTTGACCAAAATGTAGCCCGGAAATACTTTCCGTTCTACCGTCTGTCGTTCACCGTCTTTGATATTCACCTCATCCTCAGTGGGAACGACGACATCGAAGACCCAATCCTCCATACCCATGGATTCAATGCGCTGCATGATATTGTGTCTAACCTTGTCCTCGTTTCCCGAGTAACAATGGATGACATACCATGCTCGCCCATCATCTTCTTCGATCTCTTCTTCTTCAAGGGTTGAGATCAAATCCTCCGCCATGTCCCCCTCTGCTTCCATCCCAGATCCCTTATCTATATTTCCTTCCAGCTGTTCTTCTACATCCATAACTTCTTAAACCCCGCATTCAGCGTGGTTTCCTCACTTCATTCTATGCGCCCAAAATCAGGGCAAAAAGACGGGCAAACAAAAGGTCCAGTACGCCCAAAAAGAGTCCTACAATGACGATGACGATGACCACTACCCGGGTCAAGTTAAGGGCTTCCTGTCGGGTAGGCCAGGTGACCTTGCGTAGTTCAGCCCTCGTTTCGCGGTAGAAACGTACAATAGCGTTTGACTGCTTCCTTTGTTTTGCCACGAAAATTTCCTCCACGGTCAAAACGCCGCCTCGAAGGACGGCGTCAGACGATTGTAACTAACAGGCCAGGTAGGACTCGAACCCACAACACCCGGTTTTGGAGACCGGTGCTCTCCCAGTTGAGCTACTGGCCTATGGGTTATTGGTCAATAGATCGCTGTTGTCAGCAAACAAACTCGACTGCTCGAACCTTCCTTATTTGGTTTCTCGATGAAGCGTATGTTCGCGACACCGCGGACAAAACTTCTTCAATTCCAAACGATTCGGGTCGTTCCGTCTATTTTTTTCGGTCGTGTAATTACGCTCATCACATTCTGTGCATGCTAAGGTAATTACCGGCCGTACTCCTTTCTTTCGTGCCATATTATACCACTTCTATTTTCTAACCTGTAAGGCTACTCAATGATTTCTGTGACCACGCCCGCGCCAACGGTGAGACCACCTTCTCGGATCGCGAATTTGCCGCCTTCTTCCAGCGCCACCGGCACGATCAACTCTACTTCCATGTTCACGTTGTCTCCAG
>JAGXKM010000102.1 GCA_018335275.1 Anaerolineales bacterium
CCCAGGGATCTGTGGGTGGACATCCCGGGCATCGCGGACCACGGCGTCACCAAGGGGAAACTCAACCAGGCTTATTTCTATGGGACGGAGGTCATGGGTTATTTTGACGGGGCTGGTTACGGCTCCGGGCTGCTGGCCCATACTTTGCAGTCTGAGTTCGGGCTGGAAGTCGATCACTATATCGCTGTCAACTTATACGCCTTTCGAAATATCGTGGACGCGCTGGGAGGGGTGAAGGTATATCTGCCCGAACCCGTGTACACCAAGTGGTTTGGAGAGCCCAAACTATTCAAAAAAGCGGGCAGACACCACCTGACAGGGGCGGAAGCGGAAAAGATCGTCCGGGCCCGTATTGATATCGGGGATTACGGGAGGATCCAGAATCAAACGATTGTCTTGAAAGCGCTTGCTGCTCAAATGATCACACCTTCTGGTGTGCAGCGCCTGCCGGAAATCGCCAAACGTTTGATCAACTATACAATGACGGATCTCAGCCCTTCGGATATCAGCAAGCTGATCTGCCTGGCAGGGAAGATTGACCCCCAGGAAGATGTGGTGTATGAACCTGTCCCGAAATCCATGACCCGGTCCGAATGGGTCGAGGATGAGTATCAGGGCTATATGGTATACCCCTTGCTTTTTGATGAAGAAGAGATGAGGCAGTTGATCAGCGATTTCGAGGCCGGCGTCTGGCCCTAGAGTTAAGGTCCGCAGAATTGAACACCGGGTAACTGAGAAAGCCTTTTGATATTGAGTATGTAAACCGCTGTGGTAAGATTTGATCACAGCGGTTTTTTTATTCTGCCAGTCTTGCGGTGATCCGGTACAGAAAGCAAAGAGAGGCACTTATGGCATACGGCTATGCAGACAAAATCCTCCATATCTATCTATCGGAGGGGGAGATGGAGATCGAACGGCCCGGGGACGCTTTTTACAGGAAATATGTGGGCGGCAGCGCTTTGGGACTTTATTACCTGCTGCGGCATACACCGCCCCATGCGGACCCGCTGGGTCCGGAAAATACGCTGATTTTCGCCCTCAGCGGGTTGACAGGGGCGCCGGTCTCCGGACAGAGCCGGATGACGGCTGTCGCCAAATCTCCCCTCACCAACGCGGTGGGGGACTCCCAGTGCGGGGGTTTTTTCCCGGCCGAGCTGAAGTGGGCGGGATTCGACGCGCTCGTCTTTCACGGCCGCGCTGAGGAACCTGTGTATTTGTGGATCAAGGATGGTCAGGCGGAACTGCGCTCCGCGGAGGGTTTGTGGGGAAAACCTACGGGTGAAGTCCAGGCTGTGCTGCGGGAGGAGCTGGGGGACCCAAAGTTGAAAACCCTGCAGTGCGGACCGGCGGGAGAAAGAGGCGTCCGATTTGCATCTGTGATGGCGGATGTCAACAGGGCCATGGGGCGGACGGGGATGGGGGCGGTGATGGGCAGCAAAGGTTTGAAGGCGATCGCGGTCCGCGGCACCCAGAAGCCGCAGTTGGCAGACAAAGAGACCCTGGTCAATTTGGCCAGGCTGGGCGCAAAGCGGTACCCTACTTCCGGGATTTACGGCACCGGGGAATTGGGCACTGCGCGTGTGGTGGAATATCAGGACATGACAGGCGGCCTCCCGACCCGGAACTGGTCCAGCGGGACGTTTGAAGGGCACATGGCCCTGGACGGGAGCACGATGGCAGAAACTATTCTCCAGGAGCGGGATACCTGCTACGGCTGCGTGGTGCGCTGCAAGCGGGTGGTGAAGGTGGAGAACGAACGCTGGGAGGTTGATCCACTTTACGGGGGGCCGGAGTATGAAACCGCAGCCGCCATGGGTTCTTACTGCGGGATCGATGATCTGGAAGCGGTTTCCCGCGCCAACCAGCTCTGTAATATGTACGGGATGGACACCATATCCTGCGGCGCGACCATCGCCTGGGCCATGGATTGTTTTCAGGAGGGGATCCTGACCGAAGCGGATACGAACGGCCTGGAGCTGAGGTTCGGGAACGCGGAAGCCATGGTGGAGATGGTGGAGAAGATCGCCCACAGAGAAGGGTTCGGCGATCTGCTGGCGGAGGGATCCGCCCGGGCAGCGAAAAAAGTAGGGGAGGACGCTGAAGACCTGCTGGCAGCGGTCAAGAACCAGGAATACCCGGCGCATATGCCGCATGTCAAACGCAGCCTGGCTTTGATTTACGCTGTTAACCCCTTTGGGGCAGACCACGAATCCAGCGAGCACGACCCCACCTACGAAGGGTATCCGGAGCAGATGGCCAAACTCGGGCTGACCGATCCGCAGCCCAGCGATGTGCTCAACGAAGAGAAGGTGCGCTTTGCGCTGGTCACCCAGTATCTGCATTCCTTTCATGACTCCATCAATGTCTGTAATTTTGTGTTCGGCCCTTCCTGGCAGCTCTATGATGTTGATCACCTCCGGGAGGCCGTGCGGGCGGTGATCGGCTGGGATCTGAGCGTGGAGGACTTGTTGGAGATAGGGGAAAGGCGGCTGAATATGCAGCGCGTTTTCAACGCCCGGGAAGGGATGGGCCGGGAGGCGGATACCCTGCCTAAAAAGATGCGCAAGGCCCTGGAAGGGGGTAAGACGGATGGGGTGGCGCTCTCGCCGCAGGCGTTGGAGCGGGCCAAGGACATGTATTATGACATGGCGGGATGGGATGTGTACAGCGGCATCCCCACCCGGGGTAAGCTGGCGTCCCTGGGCCTGGATTGGGCAGCGGATATGCTGGGTTAGGGAGCTGTGATTGCCAGCGCAGCGAAGGGATCTCCTGGTGGGAAGAGAGGACTGACGATTGAAGATGGAATATGTTAATCAGGAGATCGCTTCTTCAGCTTTGCCTCCTCGCGATGACACTAAATGATGTCATCCTGACGCCGCAGGCGGAAGGATCCTTTTTAACATCATCCTTCTTAGCTGATGGCCTATCCGCCCAACCCGCCTGATTAGTTTATAGGCGCTGGCACAATACAGATCAAGGCATCAAGGATTCCTCGTTTCACTCGGAATGACACTGTGCACGTCATTGCCAGCGCAGCGAAGGGATCTCCTGGTGTGTAGAGGGGACTGACGATTGAGGGGGGACCTGTGATGATCAGGAGATCGCTTCGTCGGCTTTGCCTCCTCGCGATGACACCACACGCTACTCCGAAAGCACTTTCCTGTACACCTCAGCGACTTGCTCCGTCACCGCGCTCCAGCTGTACTTCTCTTCCACGTACGGTCGGGCGTTTTTTCGGAATTTCTCATTCAAGGGGGGATAACTCATCAGCCGCTGGATTTGATCCGCCAAATCATCCGGATTCCGGGGTTCAAACTGGAGTCCGACGTGATCCTGCTTGACGATGGTCTGCAGCCCGCCCACGCTGGACGCGATCAGACTACTGCCGCAGGCCAGGGCTTCTACCGCGGTGAGCCCGAAAGGTTCGTAATATGAGGGGATGATGGTCACATCCGCTGCGCTGTAATACCGGGAGAGCATGTGCTGCGGTTTTCCCCCTGTGAACGTGACCTGGCCCACGAGGTCGAACTTTTCCAGCAAGCGCTGATACTCTCTATAGGGTTTCTCTCCCAACTCGCTCCAACTCAAAAAATCTTTTTTCGTTGGGGGGCCGCCGACGATCACCACCTGGATCTTATCATTATTCACGATGTGAATCGCTTCCAACAGGGTATCGATCCCCTTCCGCTCTTCCAGGCGGCCGACAAAGGTGACCAGGAAATCCCGGGGAGAGAAACCGATTTCCAGCTTGGATTCATCCTGGGGCAGGGGGCGGAAAAGTTCCAGGTTGACCCCGGCAGGAATGACTTTAACCTTTTCCGGGTTGGTTTCATACAGGTTTCTGAGGTCTGACTTTTCCTGGGGGGTGGTGGCAATGATCCGGTCCATGCTGTGGCAGATTCTGCGCTCTATCTTCAGGCGCTGCTTGGGGCTGGGATCTTTGCTCCCGAGCGCTTTTTGTTTCACTGCCCCCAGGGAATGGAAGGTCTGGCAGGAAGGAATCCCCCAGGTATCTTTCAGATAGATGGCAACCGCACCGCTGAAATAATAATGACTGTGGATGAGATCGTAATTAAACTGATGTTCTTTCCAGAATCCTGACAGCCAGCGGGCGACATTGGGGAGCAGGGAGAGGGTCTCTTCTTTTTGAATGGGTTTTGGAGGGCCCACTTTGATCCTGATCACCCTGGCCCCCTCCGTGATGGGAGCGGTGAGGGGTTGGTCCGGGGATTCCCAGCGTGAATAGACATCTAGCTCGAACCCCAGATCAGCCAGGTGGCTGGACAACTCTTTGACATATACGTTTTGACCCCCGTGATGGGATCCCCCCAGAGGGGCAAGCGGGTCCCCGTGTAAGGAGAGAAATGTGACGTTTACTGGCATGATTCCCTCTTCTCATAGCTGCATTCGACGGCGTGTTCTTTGATCTTATTATATATGGTTTTCCTGTTAATGCATTTTTGGACATGGCCGATGTTCTGGAGTTTAAGCGCGGCGATTTGATGGGCAAAGCAAATCGTCTCGGGCCAGCTCTTTCCATCCAGGTAAGCGACAAGCAGCCCTCCCCAGAAAGCGTCGCTTCCGCCGATGACGCTGTGGACCTCGATGAACGGGAGCGGACCGATCCGCTGCACCCCATCACCGTCCGACACAGTCACCAACCCCCCGCTGCGGGTGAAGATGACGACCTCGGCGCCCAGGCTGTGAAAGTTGTCCAGGCAGGCCGCTTCCAATTCCTCCTCACCCATATTGGGGTCGAAGAGCAGGCGGGCGTCGTTTAAGGAGGGTTTGATGATTGTGATGTAGGGCATGATTTGCGAGAGGACTTCCCAGGCTTCCATCTTATCCGGCCAGAAGCGGGGGCTGTAATTTGGGTCCAAGGATATAGTCTTCTGGTGTCGTTTTGCGAGGCGCAGCGCGCGCCGGACAGCGGAGCGGGTGGGCTCGCGTGAGAGGGCGAAACAGGAAGTGTGGACCGCTTTGCTGTGTTTGATGAGCTCTTCCGGGGTGTCTCGGATGGTGAGCAGGCTGTCAGCGCCCCGGTTTACCTGAAAGTCGGGCACCCTTGTTGTCCGGGTGATGAAAATGGAGGTGGTGGGAAGATCGTCTGTCTGCAGCAGGTTTTTGGTGTCTACCCCGTGATATCGTAATTCCTCGCCTAAAAATTCTCCAAAACGGTCTTCGCTGACCTTGGAGAGCACAGCGGACCGCGCTCCCACCTTGGCGGAATACACGGCCACGTTCGCGGGCTGCCCTCCCAGGTAGCGAGTGAAATCTTCCGCGGTGCGCAGCGAGTTTGCCTGTTCTTTGGAAATGAAGTCAACCAGGGTTTCGCCCACTGCCAGGACCTCGTATTCCAGATACAGTTTTGCCAGGTCTGTGAGCGTGATCTCATTTTCAGGCGTGGGTTCCTTGAAATAGGGGTGGAGAGGAAGGTTTTCCCCGCTTGGCTCCGGTGAAACCTCGCTGGAAAGCGCTTTTTGGACCAGTTCCAGGTACCCTTCCGCGGTTCGCTCCCAGATGTACCTTTCGCGCACGCGCTGGTGACCGCGGTCTGACATAGCCTGCCATTCCTCCTGGTCAGCGATCAGGGTAAACATGGCAGAGCTGATTTCCTGGTGATCCATAGGGTCCACCAGGACCCCGTACTCTTCGTTACCATTTAACAGGCTTTCGCTGGGTCCGCCAAACTTGGTGACCACGGCGGGCATCCCGGCAGCCATCGCTTCCAGGGGAGCCAGGCCAAAGGGCTCATAAAGCGCGGTCAGGGCAAACACGGAGTGCTTTTCCGCGAAATACCGGTATCCGGCGCCCAGCTCTTCCTGTCCCTGGAGGGCGAACATGGATACCTGGCCTTTCAAGCCCTGTTCTTCAATCACCGCCAGCAGTTGATCCAGGACCTTTCGCTCCCTTTCACCCACATCTTGATATTCATCAAGTGGATTAGGGATGCTGCCCGTGATGATGACCAGGTTCGCCCGCTCCCTGAGCTGGGGGCTGGAAGCGAACGCTTCCACCAATCCCAGGTGGTTTTTCTTGGGATCGAGCCGGCTTGAGGCCACGATACACGGATATTGGATTCGCTCTTCTCTCAAATCTCTGCTCAGCATCTCCCGGATGTGCTGAACGACTTCCGCTTCCTTTTCATACCGGGAGCCTTTATCGAAAATGTCCATGTTCACGCCGGGGGGGATGACCGCAAAGCGGTCGTCATCCGTCCAATCCACTGCGCCCCGGTAGGCGTTGTGGCTGTACTGGTTGTAGCGTTCCTGATCCGTGCTGGTGATGTTAAACGCGGAGCGGTTCATGGAGAGGCGTTCCGCCGTCAGCCGGCGTCCGAAATGGTAATAGGCGTCCATCTGCTTCAGGTTGGCCTCCCCCACGTCCAGCTTGTCCATTTTCTGGGCGCCGAGGGAGTGGGCCGTGAACGTGAAAGGTATCCCGGTTTCACCTTCCAGAAGCAGGCCGCAGATGCCGCCGTCCCCGTAATGGGTGGTGAAAGCATCGGGATATGCCCCCTCGGATTCATAAAATTGCCTGATGTTCGGGACCCAGTCCTGGATCAGGTGGGGCCAGAGCAGCTCTTTGCGCAGAAAACCTTCAGGACCCGCAGGCAGGCGCACGATGCGCACGTTGGGAGCGCCTGGGTAGGCGTCAAAGGGTTCTGCAAATTCCGGCCACTCTGGATCGATGATCTGCCGGGTGAGGATATCGACGCGGTGTCCCAGTGTCCCCAGGGCCAGGGAAACCTGCTTGACATATACAAGCTGTCCCCCAAAGTCGGGATGTTCCGTCCAGTAACTATCCTCAGGGTCGAAGTTTCCCTGCGGGTTCAAAAAGGCGATATGCATGGATGAG
>JAGXKM010000103.1 GCA_018335275.1 Anaerolineales bacterium
TTTTCGTCAATCAGCTTTTCAGCTTCCGATCGCAAATCTTTGCCCGGGATCCCCGGCCTGGCAACAATTTGAGACATGACATGAAGGACGGTGACCTTTTGTTCCGCGCCCCGGTCGTCGATCAACTTGGTCACGAAGTCAAGCATCCCCCATGTCTTTTCTGACCCGCTGTCACACAACAGAATCCTCCGGACAGGCCTGGGGAAATCTTTGAGGATTAAAACGGAGCACGGTGCATGATCTACGATGTGGATGATGGGATTCGTTCCCACGAAAGGCAGGAGGTGTGAGGGCCTTTTAAGATGCAAAAGCATCAGGTCATAACCATTATTCTTTAACTCCTGTTTGACCTGATCCGCAAACTTCCCTTTCCTTTGTTTATGAGTCAGATCGAGGCCTTCCAGCTTCGAGCGCGCTTCCAGGAAGAGAGCTTCTGCTTCCTGATCAGTTTCCCGGAATCCCTTTTTGCTGGTTGTCAGCAGAGTAACTTTCGTCTCCGTTTGAGGATGGATCATGCGCAAAAAGTTGGAGATTTGGTCTATTTGGGATCGTTCCTGAAGGGTGGCAAGCAGTTTCAAGGTGAATCCTCCTGTGGGGTTATATCAAGACCAGAAGAACCGGGATGAAGAAAATGGCGCCCATGAAAAGGGCAATGTTGAGGTTGCTCTCCGTAATCTTATTCACAAATCTGAGTATACTGTGCTGGTAGAAGGAATAGAAAAAGACCAGAACCAAGACGGAGACCAGGGTGACGGAGAGCATTTCCACCAGCACGATGGTGAACGCCTGGGGATTATCCAACAGCACAGCTGCAAGTAAAGTGTCGACAAACGTGGTGATGTTAGCGCCCATGATATAGGGGAAGACGTTTTCGCGGCGCACAAAACCGCGGTTGCTGAGGGGGACGAGGATCCCAAGGGATATGCTCACAGACATGGAGATCAGCGTCACCAGGGCTCCTACGGCAAACATCACGATGGGGCGGTACACCAGGCGGGAGGTCCACCCTATGTTGCTTTCCTTGATAGCCATCTGGGGCAGGCATTTATCGAAGAGCGTGAAACTGAGGTAGATGACACCAATTCCTACTAGAAATACCGCCCATTGGGGTAAGAGGCGAACGATGAACTGGCTGACAGGACCTGCCAATATGTCCGTGACGGAGGTCAGAAGCGCCCCCCGTTGAAGCTGGACCTGTCCGAGCCATCCAGTTCTCATGATGGCAAATCCCAAAAAGAAGGCGGGGATATACGTGGTCGCCGTGATCAGCAGAGATAGCAACCCCATCCCCAGGCTGTTGGCCTGATCCCGACCGCGAAGAACATACAGAAATCCGATAAAAAGGACGATGAAGCTGGCTCCCAGGCGGCTGCCGGTGATCATGGCAAACGCTCCCAGCTCACTGACTATCCCGCCATCGAGGAAAGCTAGCGCTGCGGCTGCAACAGGTGATCCGCTCATGATTATGTAGGCGAACAGCCAACCAAACCCCAGGCTCCGCGCCACTGTAGTGACATTGAAAACGCCCCTGATCAGAGGGGACAGGGATTGTGTTCCGTCTTTCATCAAGATGATGCCCAAGACGAATAAATATAAACTCAGGAAAAATAAACCGATCTTGTCCAGCCGAACTTTGGTCCACCATTTCTTTCTGGGTTGGGCAGCAGGCTGAACCTCTAGATCGGGGGGTATGGTTTGTGAGGGCGCCCGCGTTTCAGTTGAGGAAGGTGACAGTGTCGATGTGTTGTCCAGTTTGTTGTGATCTGCCTGTTCCATTACCTACTCTCCCCAGTCCAGAAGGGTGTACCCTTCTACCAGATCCATACAGTGCAAAATGCTGCGAAAAGACAACTCTTTCGTCGGGAGTTGAAGGGGTTTGGCATTTCCGGTTTTGATCATGATTCCCTGTCAGGATTTTCTGTTTCATGTGTGTTTTTCTCAACAGGAGACACCAGCACTTTGTCTACCCGGTTTTGATCCATGTCCACCACCTCAAAATGAAATCCTCGCCATTCAAAGGAATCTGAGGAGGTTGGTATTTTTCCAATCCGCGTGACAACGAAACCCGCCAATCTGTGATAATCCCCCTCCTCTTCATGAGGAAGATCTGGGATAGCTAACAACTTTGTCACGTCTTCAACAGGCATCATGCCAGACAACAGCCATGTCCCATCCTCGCGCTGAATGGCTAAAGGTTCCTCATCCTCTTTGTAGGCGGAGACATCGCCCACCATCGCTTCCAATACGTCGTGCATGGTAACCAGGCCTTCCACAGCGCCGTACTCGTCAAGGACGACCCCGATATGCGTGTGATGTTTCTTGAATAGCTCCAGGACATGCAAAACCGGCATACTGTCCACAACGAACACAGGTTTGAAGATGATGGCCTCTAAGTCAAATGCACCGCCTTTCTCGCTGGTAATGACCCTGGAAAAAAGGTCTCGAACCCGAACAGCCCCCACTACATCGTCCAGGCGTTTGCGGCATACAAGATATCTGGTCCTGCCCCCTTCAATCGCCTGGCGGAGGATGGTTTCCTCATCATCTTCAAGATTCAACCACCTGATTTTTGTGTCCGGCGTCATGATGGCCTCTACCTTGAAATCGTCTAAACGCAGCGTACGATCTACAATATCCTGCTCCATCTGTTTGATTACCCCCGCTTTGGTACCCCGCTCCATTAATATGCGGATTTCCTCCTCTGTTACCGGGAGTTCTTCAGCTATGCCCATAGGCAATAATTTCATGATCGTATCTGTGGATGTACCCAAAAGTGAAACTACAGGGTGAGCGATCCGGGATAATAACTGCATGGGTTTGGCGACCCGAACCGCGATATCTTCTGAGGCGGCCAGGGCAATGCGTTTGGGCACTAACTCTCCGATAACCAGGGTTATATAGGTCGTTCCGGCTACAACAATGATCACCCCGATTAAATGTCCGTATGGCGCTAAAATAGGTACCGCTTCCAGTGCCGTTTCAATTTTCCGGGCTAGCGTTGTGCCGCCAAAAGCCCCTGCAAAAATTCCAATCAAGGTGATTCCGATTTGGATGGTCGACAGAAAGTTGTTTAGATTCTGTGTTGTTTCAAGGGCGGCTTCGGCGCCCCGTTCGCCTTTGCTGGCGCGCCCCTCCAGCTGGCTTCCTCGCGCAGAGACTACAGCGATCTCAGCCATGGCAAAAAAACCATTCCCCACGGCAAGCAATAATAAAATGAGTATCTCTGTGAATATTTCTGACATCAAACGCCGTCCTTATTTTTCACTTGTAGAATTGACAAAAAATGAATCATAAAATTGTATTTCTTAAAGTTCAACATGGTAGATTTCTCCTCATACCGGAGCGCGGGATTTCTCTTGGTCGATTCACTGATCCCCCTCGATTGTTGTTCAGGGCCTTAAAAACAGCGTTCAGTCCGGGAATATCGTCCTTCTCTACCACCACTTTTGTTCTCCCGCTGACTGATCCCCTGACAGGAGAAGATGCCCGACAGCAGACGTGCACTCAAAGCATAACAAATGGCAGCCAGCACGACCGAGCCCACGATCGAGAAGGGCAGGTTCCTTTTGGGATTTTGTCATTGCACAGAACGGGTTTAGTTCCATATCGATATCAAAGACCCCCATGCCTGCGGACGCCAGCACAATAGTCAATAAAATTAGGATCATCATATTTTAAACGTGGCCAGAGAGCTTTGCCCCTTGTGATTCTATTTCTGATAATCGTCACCTGTGATTATATGATAAAGCGGCCGTGTTGGGGGCAACTATATCACGTTATGACGCATATCACCAGCGACAAGACAAGATTCTGCAGAAAGGGTTGCCATGTAGTCAAAAGGAGATGTTTGAGAATTGTTTTCCCGGTCATCAGGGGCGGCAAGGTTTTATGGCGAGGACGCTTTCAGAAGGATCTCATTGCAATGTGGGCAAACCCAGGTGTGAAGAACGACGTGGTCTTCTCTGCAGCAGGAATGATGATATTGGGTTTCAGAAGCCACTTTATGTTGAGTTTCTACCATCTTAAGCATACGTCGAGGGCATTTGCGGGCCTTTTTATGGCAACTCTCCTGTACTATAGGATATCATGACATACGTGAAAATCGCGGAAGTTGGGGGATTTTTGTATAAATCTAACACATTAAGAGTGAAACCAAGCCGGTTTGGACCATGCAGCTGGTACGCTTGAGGGCATAAGTGCGGGGCAATGTTCCTCTATGTCCTGTTGAGGAAGCGTTAAAGCAGGAAGTGTTTCTCCAAAAATTGGCTGAAGAGCTGGTTGTTGCAAAGACCCTTCGAGGAGATATCTCCGAAAAAGTTTCTGGGTGGCTTTACCCAAACTTGAAGCATGGTCAAAGAATGGATTGGCAACGAGAGGTTATCCCTTGCTGCATGGGAGCTGAAATCGTTTAACCTTGGTGGTTGTCAAACCCCTGTCAACGGTGGGGGAGGGGTATCCTGTCCGGGAGGATTTTAGAGGGGCCACAGCCGGGGGACCAGGACAATGGCCAGGATATAAATCAACACCGTCAGCAGGGCACCCACTTTGAGGAAATCGGTAAAACGGTAGCGGCCTGGCCCATAGACCATCAAGCAGGCGGGTTCCAGCGGGGTCAGGTAAGAGCAGCTGGCGGCGACCGCAATCATCATCGCAAAGGTCCGGGGATTGAGATCCAGTTGAAAGGCGGTCTGGATGGCCACCGGGACCACCACTACCGCAGCGGCTTGGTTGGACATCGGCTGGGTGAGCAGCAGAGAAAGAAGGAAGAAGCCCGAGAGCATCCAGGTTGGATTATCTTGGCCAACCAGGCCGACGATCCCGCTGGCGAGGTATTCTGCCGTACCGGTGATTTCCATGGCCCGGCCCAGGGCCAGCATGCAGCCGATGACGATCAGGGCCTTCCACTGCACTTCATCGTAAGCATCCTCGGGGGAGAGGCAGCGGGTCAGGAAGGCGATCAGCGACCCCAGCATCACAGCCACGGGCAGGGAAAGGACGTTCAGGGCTGCCAGACCGATCACCGCTGCAAAGATAGCTACCGCCAGGGGCGCCTTGGCACGGTTGGGCTGCTGGTATTCCACCGTGCCGATCACCCGGAAGGTGTTGTTTTCATCCATAAAGGAGAGGCTTTTCAGGTCGCCCTGAAGGAGCAGTATGTCGCCGACCTGCAGGGGAATCTGGCTGATTTTTTTGGAGAGGGTCTTGCCCCGCCGATTGATGCCCAGCACCTGGGCGCCGTAGCGGTGTCGGAAGTGGACCTGTTCCAGGGTCTTTCCCACCAGAGGGGATTGGTGGAGGAGAACCGCTTCCACCAGGCCGATGCGGGTGGTTTCCAGATCCGACAGGGAGAGGTGGACCTCAGCCTCGATGTCCACGCCCACCCGGTCCTTGACGCGGAGCAGCTCGTCCCGCGGCCCCTTGACCAGAAGCCTGTCGTCCTCCTGCAGCACGAGGTCTGCCTGGGGAGCGGGCATCTCCTCTTCGCCCCGCTCCAACCGAAGCACGGTAAGGTCGAGGTCCCGCCCCAGACCGGAATCAGCCAGCGATTTGTCGATCAATGGAGAATCGGCTAGGACAAGGATCTCGCTCAAATAGGGGCGAATACCGAATTGCTCCTGCAGGTTCCCAGCCTGGGTGCGGTCGGGGATAAGGTGCTGGCCGAGGAGAAGCATGTAGAGCAAACCGACCAGGACGATAGGGACCCCCACCAGGGTGAGCTCAAACATGCCGATGGATTCCAGGCCGTAATTCCCCAGCATGCCGCTGATGACGATGTTGGTCGAGGTGCCCACCAGGGTGACCGAACTGGCCAGAATGGAGGAGAACGCCAGAGGGAGAAGCATTTTCGAAACGCTGTTTTTCGTTTTCCGGGCGATGCCGATGATCACCGGCACGAAAAAGGCAGTTGTGGCGGTGTTGCTCATCAAGCTGCTCAGGGCAGCGCTGGTGACCATGACCACAGCATTGAGGCGGTTGAGCTTGGAGCTGGTGTTGTTGAGAATAAATTGGCTGACCTGGTCTACCACACCGGTGCGCACAAGGGCAGCGGTGAGGATGAACAGGCCGAGAATCATGATCACGGCATCGCTTCCGAAGCCGGCAAAGGCCTCCCCGGCGGGTAATAACCCGGTCAGGACCAGGGTGAGCAGGATGGCAAGGGCCGTGACATCCGCGGAAAACAGCTCAAGGGAAAACATCACAAGCGCGGCGACAATGATGGCTAATAATAGTCCGATGGGAAAGGTCATCTAAGGTTCTTTGGTGTCACGCCGGTAAAAAAAATAATGGACGGGTTCGCGGACCTGATCCCAATATCAGCGGGGACAAATTGGCCAGGCAGGCGATTCTCCTCCTATTATTATCCTGAATGCCCATTTTTTCAACCGCCTGGATGCCCGATCAGCGTTTTTACTTGGCGGCTTAGATGGTTTTAAGCCATTTTTCTCGGATCCTTGTCAATCCCCACAAATATTTCAGGGAATTTCTGCCGGCAGCGTAATGAGGATTTCGGAGTTCAGGGGGTCAATCGCAGGGCGGCTATAAACCGCGGTTTCGCCCTTATAGTCGCTCCCCCCGAGGGTTCTCGTCCCGGTTTAGAAAAGCCTCCCAGGGCATTCTTTGTTTGGAAAAAGCATTATAATATTTACACAAAGGATTCATGAAATGCACCAAATGAATTTCATGAAAATTTGTACTTGAACCTACTCAAAGTGCCAAGAATTTTATATACTACTCACAGGTTGAACACGGAAGCCGGGAAAAGGACATGTTCATAGAATATAAGCAGCATGAAAACTGTCCCTGGTCAG
>JAGXKM010000104.1 GCA_018335275.1 Anaerolineales bacterium
TCCACTTCCTGGCCCACTTTAACCACATCCCGGGGGTGATCCACATGCTCCCAGGAAAGCTCCGAGAGGTGAACGAGGCCATCCACCCCTTGAATGTTCACAAAAGCGCCAAAATCTGCCAGGCTGCTGACATATCCTGTGACATGGTCACCCACCGCCAAGTCATCAATCAGCTGTTCTTTGATCGCTTCCCGTGTCTCCCCAATGGCATCCCGTTCTGAAAGGATCAAACGCTGCCGCTCGCGCTCTACCTCAATCACTTTCACGGTGATGGGTTCGCCTACCGTATTCTCCCAGCGGTCTTCCGGGGTTGCCCCTTCTTGTTCTCGAAACACGCTGACCAGAGAGCCGGGCACAAATCCCTGTAATTGACCTACAGGGACGAGCAGCCCGCCTTTGTTATATCCCTCAACAATGGTTTCCAAGGTTTCTCCACTCTCCAGCATCTCCTCCACTCGCTGCCAATCCTTTTCTTCTTGGGCGCGCGTGTAGGAGAGGACGACATTTCCGTTGGGATCTTCGGGTTCGACGATGTAGACGGAGATTACATCTCCTACTTCAAACGTCTGCAGCGTGTCTTGATCGATTTTATCCAATTCGGAACCGGCAATGATCCCATCTGCTTTCGATTTCACGTCGATGAGAATTTCATGCTTTGTGATGGATGTGATCTCCCCATTCCGGATTTCTCCTTTTTGGGGGATGGAGGCCAGTCCCAGCCCTTCTTGGGCGAGGAGGGTTTCCATGTCAAGCGCTTCTTCACGGACTGGTTCATTCGCTGGGACCACGACTTCTTCCCTTTCTTGTTCTTGGTTTTCTTCCATCATAAAATGCTCTACTCCCTAGGGTTGAAAGGATGTGGCAATTATACAGTGCAAATTTCAACTTGGCAACCTTTATGGTAAGATAGTCACGGGCAAAACCATTGCCTGAAAAACAGTTTTTTTACCAGATAACGTACAATCTGGTCTTTACACGTTTCATATTTAAAAAAAGGTAGAATATGAGGGTCATTTACCCATTTACAGCTGTCGTCGGTCAAGAACGAATGAAACGGGCCCTGGTGCTCAACGCCGTCAACACACGCATCGGCGGCGTGTTAATTCGGGGTGAACGGGGAACGGCAAAATCCACAGCTGCCCGTGCGCTTGCGGCCCTTTTACCCGAGGTGAAAACCTTTGCGGACTGTCGCTTCGGCTGCCATCCTGATCGTCCCACCACCTGGTGCACTGAATGCAAAGAAAAAGCGGAAAAGGGTGTGGACCGGAGCATCGAAATGCTCCCCACCCCATTCATCAACCTCCCGGTTTCCGCCACGGAAGACCGGGTTGTGGGCACGCTGGACATCGAGAAAGCCATTCAAAAAGGGGAGCGGCATTTCGAACCGGGCGTTTTGGCGGATGCCAACCGCGGGCTGCTCTACATTGACGAGGTCAATTTGCTCGATGATCACGTCGTGGATCTCCTCCTGGATTCTGCAGCCATGGGGATGAACATTGTGGAGCGAGAGGGCATCTCCTTCCGGCATCCCGCCCGCTTCATCCTGGTCGGGACCATGAACCCCGAGGAAGGGGATCTGCGCCCCCAATTATTAGACCGTTTTGCGCTCTCCGTGAATATCAGGGGTATCCGCGACACTCGCGAGCGGGTTCTGATCATGGAACGCCACCTGGCATACGAACGGAACCCCGAAGGCTTCCGGGAAACATGGCTTCCCAAAGAAAGGGAACTCTCCCAAAAGATCAAAAAGGCCCGCTCACTCCTACCCCAGGTCACATATTCCACAAAAAACATGGTCGACATCGCCAACTTAAGCACCTCCCTGCATGTGGACGGCCACCGCTCAGACCTGGTGATTTTGAAAACCGCCCGGGCCCACGCGGCCTTCGAGGGGCGGACGGAAATCACCGGCCGGGATATCGCCCTGGCGGCCGAATTGGCCTACCCCCACCGCCTGAAGCGCGGACCCTTCCGGGAGACGGAAATCAGCGCGGAGGACCTGGCGGAGCGGATTGACGCCTTGAAAGGATCGCAAAGAGGGTCTGAAGAAAAGAAAGGTGAAGAGGGAGAAGAAACCTCGACGGAATCCAAAAATTCCAGGGGGGAAAAGGAAAAAAAAAAGAAGCCAGTAGGCTCCGTTAGGGAGAAGGAAGGTCCCCCGCCTCCCGCTGCTGACCCGGGCGCGAAGGAAGTTTTCGAAACGGGTTCAGCGGATTGGTGGGAGGGGGGTGAAGAGGTTGATATCGGGGAAACCTTTGACCCCGACCACATAGAATCGCCCCTTGATACACTGAAAAGAAAAGACAGCGGGAGACGATCTGAAACCCGTTCGGACCGCAAACGCGGCCGCTATATCCAGGCCCGACCTGCCAAGGGTGACTTCCGGGACGTCGCTTTCGACGCCACCTTCCGGGCTGCTGCTCCTTATCAAAAACAGCGCCAGGACATGAGGGAGAACCTGGCCTTCGCCATTCGACCGGATGATGTTCAACGCAAAGTCCGGGTGCAGAAAACCGGGAATCTGATCCTATTTGTGGTCGATGCCTCGTGGTCCATGGCGGTTGCAGAACGTATGCGCGCCACCAAAGGCGCCATCCTTTCCTTGTTAACGGACGCCTACCAGAGGCGAGACCGGGTGGGGCTGGTGGTCTTTCAAAAAGACCGCGCCCTCTTGGTTCTCCCCCCCACCAATTCCACGGAACTTGCCACAAAAGCCCTGGTTGACATTCCCATTGGCGGGAAAACGCCTTTGTCTGCCGGTCTGTCGATGGCACATGACGTGCTGAACAAGGAAAAGATAACCCATCCAGATATCCAACCTTTGTTGATCCTCCTCACAGACGGGGTGGGAAACGTCTCAATGACAGATATGGCGCCCCAGCAAGAAGCTTATAAAATCGCCGAACAAATCGCCAAGGATGAGATCCCCAGCCTGGTCATCAACATGGAACACCAGGATTTCGACAAAGGGTTGGCCCGAAAAATATCGGATCATCTGGATGCTACCTATTACAACATGGCGGATTTGCACGCGGAAAAAATTGTCCAAACCGTGAAAGGAGAAATCGGAGAATGACCCCCCAAACCGCCTCCCGCATCCTGCGCTTCACAGAATCCATCATCCGCGATATGACGCGCATCGCCAATCAGTACCAGGCCATTAACCTCTCGCAGGGATTTCCTGATTTCGACCCTCCCGGGGAATTAATTCAGGCAGCAGTGGGGGCACTGCGCTCTGGGCACAACCAGTACGGGCTGACCTGGGGGACACAGCGTTTCCGGGAAGCATTAGCCCAGAAAGCGGGCCGCTTCATGAACCTGCCCATCAACCCGGACACTGAAATCACGGTCACCTGCGGCAGCACAGAAGCCATGCTGGCCTCGTTGATGGCGGTCGTTAATCCCGGTGAGAGTGTGATCATCTTTTCCCCTGTTTACGAAAACTACTTCCCCGGCACCGTCCTCGCCGGAGCAGAACCGATCTATGTTCCCCTCTATCCCCCTGAATATACGTTCGATCCCCGAGAGCTCCGGGGGGCTTTCAAAAAAACGGATGCCAAAGCGCTCATCCTCTGCAACCCTTCCAATCCCACCGGTAAGGTATTCACGCTGGAGGAGCTTTCCCTCATCGCGGAGCTTGCCTACGCCCATGACGCGTTCGTGATCACCGATGAGGTCTACGAACACATCGTTTATCCACCTCACCAGCACACCTACATGGCCAGCCTGCCGGATATGTTTGCGCGAACCATCACCTGCAGCTCGCTTTCCAAAACATTTGCGGTCACCGGATGGAGGGTGGGTTATGCGATTGCCCCCGCCGAGGTCACGGAAGGGATCCGGAAAGTGCACGATTACCTGACCATCGGAGCGCCCACGCCCTTCCAGGAAGCTGCTGTCACCGCCCTGAACTTTCCCGATCATTATTATCAGGACCTCCTGACGAAATACAAGCAGCGCAGGGACCTCTTTCTGGATTACCTCGACCGCGCCGGGCTGCAATACACCCAGCCTCAGGGCGCGTACTACGTGATGGTGGACATCTCGCCCTTCCAGATGGAGGACGACACCTCCTTCTGTTACTGGTTGGCCCGGGAGATCGGGGTGGCAGCCGTTCCGGGGGACAGCTTCTATCCCTATCTCCAGTCCCCCACGGGGTTGATCCGTCTGCACTTCGCCAAGAGCGAGTCTTTATTAATGGAAGCTGGAGAACGCTTATTAAAACTCGAGCAATACACATGAAATGTCCCAATAAAACGCTATGATCCCCATCTCTCTCACCCTTTCCGGATTCCTATCCTATCAAGAACCCGTGGAAATCGACTTTACCTCTTTTGACCTGGCCTGCATTGCCGGCCGAAACGGCGCCGGGAAATCATCCATTCTGGATGCCATGACCTGGGCCCTATTCGGCAGGGCCCGGAAGCACGACGAGTCCGTGATTAACACCCAATCCAAACAGGCTGTGGTCAGCTTCGTTTTCGCCTACGAAGGGAACACCTATAAAATTACCCGTTCCAACCCGCGGGGTGAGACGAAAATGGTGGAGTTTCAAATCCAACAAGAGGGTGAGGGGGAAGGAGACCCGAGCTGGAAACCACTCACCGAACGCACTCTGCGTGAGACGGACCAAAAAATTGAAGAGGTGCTCCGGCTGGATTATGAAACGTTCATCAACGCCGCCTTCTTCTTACAGGGGGAAGCGGATCAATTCACCAAATTGAGTCCCAGTGATCGAAAGCGGATCCTGTCCCAGATCCTGGGACTGGAGGTCTGGGAAACGTATCGAAAACGTACCTTCCAGGAGAGAAAAGGGGTGGAATCAGAGATCGACCAACTGGACGGCCGACTCAGGGAAATCTCCCAGGAGCTGGAAGAGGAGGAAACCCGGGTAGAGCGCCTCTCCCAGCTGGAATCGGAGCTGGAAAAAGCGGTCAAGGCCCGCCAGGCCCAGGAAGCCAATTTGGAGAATATCCTGGCCGTGGAAGCATCCCTCAAAGAACAATCCAAATTCGTGGAGTCTCTGGCCAGACAGGTCAACAAGGGGGAAGGTAAGCTGGAAAAACTTCAGCAACGCCTGCAACAACGCGAGGCTGAAAAAGAATCCCTGACTGAGACCATAGACCAGGCCCAGAAAATCCAGAAAGAATACCAGGAATGGCAAAAAGCAAAACAGGACCTTGCTGAATGGGAAGAGATCGCGGAAAAATTCCGGGAGCAAGAAAAGCTCCGCCAGGCCCCTTTACGGGAGATCGCTGCTGAGAAAGCCCGATTAACCCAGGAACTAGATTCTTTCCGGGAACGACATCGCAAACTGCAAACGACCCTGGAAAATGTCCCCGTACTTAAAAATCAGCTGGCCGCCCTTGAAAAAGAGATCGCCGCCGCTGAGGATGACCTTCAAAAACGGGACCAGTTGCAGGAGGCGTTGGAGGAGGCACGACAAAAACAAGCGGATGCCAACGCTGAAAACCCGGTCCTGCGAGAGGAGATGAATGAATTGAAGGAGCGGATTCAAGAGCTCAAAGAGGCGGAAGGGGCTGCATGTCCGTTGTGTGGGCAGGATTTATCCCCGGAAGAAAGGGAGGACCTCATCCAGCGCCTGGAAGCGGAAGGGAAAGAAATGGGAGACCGGTTCCGGGAGAACAAAGCGGTTCTCTCAGAAGCGGGCCAGGTTGTCAAGGATCTTCGCTTAAAGATCACCGAGTTGAGCACAATGGAGGACAAAGTCAGGGAACGGACCAAGGAAGCCGATAAGATCCGCAACCGGCTGGCCCAAATTCAGGAGCGGAAAGAAGAATGGGAAGCGGAGTCCGCGCCGCGCCTGGAAGAGATTGAGACCATTCTGGCGGAGGAGACTTATGCTCCGGAGGCAAGAGAGAAACTGGCAGAGATCAACGCCCGGCTGAAAGAGATTGGATATGACGCTGCCCGGCATGATGATATACGGAATAAGGTGAAGCAGGGAAACTCCATTCAAGAACGGATGGGGGAATTGGAGAAAGCCCGGGCCGCTCTCTCTCCTCTGGAACGAGAGCTCGATGAATTATCCGCCCAGATCAGGGTTGAAGAGGAAGAACTGGCGGAGCATAAGGGGGAATTAGCGGAAGCCCAGGAATCCCTTCAATCTGCCCGAGCGCAAGCCCCGGACAAAGCTGAGGCGGAGAGGGAGCTGCTGGCTTTGAAAGAAAGGGAAAACGTCCTGCAAAGGGAGGTCGGGGCGGCAGAACAAAAGGTGAATGTGCTCGAAAAACAAAGAATCCGCCGGGCCCAACTGGAACAGGAACGGGAGGATTTACGGCGCAAGGTCAGCCAGTACAAGCAGCTGGAGGAAGCCTTCAGTAAAAATGGGGTCCCTGCCCTGCTCATCGAACAGGCACTGCCCCACATTGAATCCAAAGCCAACCAGCTTCTGGAGCGGTTGAGCGGGGGCGGGATGTCCGTCCGTTTCCTGACCCAACGGGAATACAAAGACACCAGCCGGGAGGACCTCAAGGAAACGCTCGACATCCAGATCCGGGATCAAGCCGGGGTCCGTGATTACGAGATGTATTCAGGGGGTGAATCTTTCCGGGTTAATTTTGCTATCCGCCTGGCGCTGTCTCATGTCCTAGCCCAACGGGCAGGTGCCCGGCTGCAAACCCTGGTCATCGATGAAGGGTTTGGAAGCCAGGACGAGATGGGCAGGCAGCGGCTGATTGAAGCCATCAACCTCATCCGGGATGATTTCAAGAAAATCCTGGTCATCACCCACATC
>JAGXKM010000105.1 GCA_018335275.1 Anaerolineales bacterium
TATCTGTCCATCACACGTTTGCTGTTTGCCCTGTTTGGAAGCAGCACTTTCCTGGCCCGTTTATGGCCCGCGGTTGTGGGAAGTTTTATGGTCTGGGTGCCTTATATCTTCCGGGAAAAAGTGGGCAGAAATCCTGCCTTGATCATGGCCCTGGGCTTCGCCATGGACCCTGGTTTTCTGGCTTCATCCCGCAGCGTGGGAAGCCCGATGACAGCGCTGGTTTTCTTATCCCTCACCGCCGGATTGCTCATCCAGGACAATTACTTCTGGCCGAGCATTTTTGGGGCATTTTTCCTCCTCTCGGGAAGGGGGTTTGGGTTGGGGCTATTTATGGTCAGCGTGACGCTTGCCCTTGCGCACATCTTGAAGATCATCCATTTCAGAAAGGATGTGCTGCAATCCTTTTCTGGCTCAAGCAAACAGCAACCCTCTTTTCTGTGGACTCGTGCATTATGGGTTGTGGGGGGCGTCCTGCTGCTCTTTGGGACTTCATTCTTCAGCCATTTTGAAGGGCTGAGTGCGTGGGTAGGAGGGATTCCTGCATTCTTGCGGGGGTGGGCTGAACCTACCTCTGTATCTGCAGGACGTGTGCTGCTTACCATGCTCATTTATCAACCCTTGCCGATCCTATTCGGTGCGTTGGCAGCGGTACAGGGGCTGCGGGAAAGGGATGTTCTATCCCGATTTTTGAGTTTATGGTTTGTCGTAGCCTTGGCAGTGGTCCTGCTTTATCCAGGACGACAGACTTGGGATTTGATTTGGGCCCTCGTCCCTTTATGGGGGTTGACAGGCCTGGCATTGAGCCGCGAAGCATTCCCCTTTGAATCAAGGAACACAGTTTGGATTCTGGCCGGGTTAATTTTCATTCTATTTTCCTTGATGTGGTTGAGCTTTCTTAGTCTGGCAACCGTGCCCGGAGACCAGCCGGATGTCTTCTGGCAGTGGGGAATCATCGGGGCTGCTGTGGTATTGGGTTTGCTTTCCGTTTCTCTATTTGCTGCGGAAAGATCCTGGCAGGAAGGAAAACAGGGTCTGATCATGGGAGTTGTCGCAGCTCTCATTTTGTATATGGTGTCAGGGACAATCTCCACGGCTTATATCCGCGCTGATGACCCTCGCTCCTTCTGGTATCCTGATCCGGGGACCGCTCAACTACCCTTATTGATGGAAACCGTACAAGAGATGAGTGTCTATGAGACGGGTCGTGAAGACAGCATTCGAATAACCGTAACTAACCATACATCTTCTCTGAAATGGGCTTTCAGAGATTTCCCCCGGGTGCGGTTTGAAACGTTTATCAACGACGGTGAGCTTTCTCCCCTGCTGATTACAGATGCGGACGTGGAAACCTCCCGGTTTTCTAATCAGTACCTGGGGCAGGATTTTGTCCTTCACACCTACCCGGGATGGCAGGGCGTGTTGCCGTCGGATTGGAAGAAATGGGTTGCGTTCCGTGAGGGCCAGCTTGTTGAGGATCCTATTCTGCTCTGGGTAAAGCGTGATGTATATCCTGGGGGAGATTTATTAGGAGTTGATCAGGATTCAAACGGTCGTTCGGAATGATCATGGCGGGTTGTTTTTCAGACGAGATCACTTAGATTGAGGAGAGGGTATGGGGTTACCCAATATTGTGGCGATGGATGGGCCTGCCGCATCAGGAAAGTCTACCGTGGCTAAAATTTTGGCAGACCGCTGGGGGTATCTATATTTTGATACCGGCGTGATGTACCGGGCGATCACCTGGGTGGCCTTGGAGAGAGGTTTTTCCGTAGAGGATGAAGCGAATGTGACGGCGTTAGCGGAAACGGTGAGCATTGATGTCAATTCTCCGAGCATTGATGATGGTCGCGACTATGATGTCCTCGCAGATGGGAAGGATGTCACCTGGGAAATCCGCCGCCCAGAAGTTGATCAGAATGTATCGGTGGTAGCTGCTTACCCGGGTGTGAGAAAAGCCCTCACCACACAACAACGCCGGATTGGTTTACGGGGAGATGTGATCATGGTCGGTCGTGATATCGGGACCGTGGTCTTACCAGAGGCGGATTTGAAGGTTTTCCTGGTCGCTTCTGTAGAAGAACGAGCTCGCCGGCGGTATCTTCAGCGCCTGGATCGCGGGGAAGATGTGGAGTACCCACCCATCCTCCAGGGGATGAAGAAACGGGATAAGATTGATTCCACTCGTGACGTCGCGCCGCTGCGGGCAGCCGAGGATGCGGTTATCATTGACTCGGACCAAATGACGATCGAAGAAGTCGTGCAAAAAATTGAGACGATTGCCAGGAAAAAGAGGTATCATGACTGAAACGTACCGGATTCCGTTGTTCAATCGAATCGCCCGCAGGATTATGCGGCCGTCCTTCCGATTTGGGTTTCGGCTGCTGGGAAAGGTGAAGTTGGAGGGGTTTGAACGGATACCTGAGAAAGGAGCTTATGTGATTGCCATCAACCACATCTCCCTCTTTGAGGTGCCGTTTATGGCTGCGTTCTGGCCCACTCCTATGGAAATTATTGGGGCTGCGGATGTGTGGAAACGCCCCGGCCAATCTTTGATCGCACGCCTCTATTATGGCATCCAGGTCAAACGAGATCAGTTTGATCGCCAGGTTTTTAGGCAAACGATGCGGGTCCTCCGCAGCGGTAGGCCTTTAATGATCGCTCCTGAAGGAGGACGGACGCATGAGCCGGGTTTGGTTCGGGGTAAGCCAGGCATCGCGTATATCGTTGAAAAAGCTCGCGTTCCCGTTGTCCCGGTTGGCATTGTGGGAACAACGGATGATTATCTGCAGAAAGGTCTGACCTTGAAAAGTCCCACCTTGGAGATGCATGTGGGTGAACCTATCCCCCTCCCCCCCATCGAGGGGCGAGGGGAGGCACGTCGGAAGATGCGCCAGAGGAACGCAGATCTGATTATGGCACACATTGCTAAGAACCTGCCTCCCTCCTACCGGGGGTATTATGAGGAGTATGATCGTTTCTTGCATACGGATTCGGAGTAGGGGATCCAGGATGATCTAAAGGGGGAAACCACAAATTTTGAAGACAGATGGTTGAGTTGGAATGAGTCTTTTCACAATATAAACATGCTATAATCTGGATTGAATTCTGATCCTTCACGCGTATTTCGTCAATGAAAAGATGCCATTCATAATCTCCCTCGTACAAAACCAGGCCTACCTTATCTGGCCCGTTGATTGGTTAGGAATATCCGCCCTGCTGGCGTTCTCTCTGGGCGTCCTGGGTTTAAATTGGCATTGGCGCGACTACCAAAGGAAGATGGAGGAGGACCATTGGTTCACCTTTGGTCTGTTATTGCTGGTAGCTCCCTTTGCCGCTTTGAGTTTTGGGGTGCGGGTTCCCCAATGGGGAGCGCTTCCCCTGCCAAATGTATCCCTGGAACCAATGGGGGGCGCCTTGATGTTCCTGGCAGCCGTGCCTATGTTTGTGGGAGCCTGGTTGTTAGGGCCCTCGTGTGCTTCGGTGATCGGTGCGGTGACCGGATTTTCCCTCGCATATTGGGATACACACTCTCCCTTTACGATTTTGGAGTTTGTGCTTATCGGGCTGTTGCTTTCTTTTTTCATCCGCCAACGGTACCGGACCTTCGTTTTTAACGTTCTCAGACGGCCTTTTCTGGCTTCTTTTTTGCTGACGCTTCTGTATTACTTCATTTTCATCGCGGGATCCTTTTTCTGGTCGCCCGGAACCCCTGCAGAGAGTTTAGATTACGCTATCTCGAACGCCCGGAGCATGGTGATCGCCATGGGGGGGAGCCTGTTGATTGCGGGGTTGATCGCTGAATTCGCCCTTCTCGCTTTTCCGGAAGCGGATGGCCTTTCATCCACAACCCAGCCCTCACCCGCTGAAAGCAGTTTGAAGATCCGTTTCTTGAGTTATCTGGTGTGGTTGGGGGTTGTGTTGATCGTGATCTTGATGGCTGTGAATTGGTTTGTGGCTGGAAGGTCGGCCGAAAAAATGCTCAAGGACCAAATGGCGGGTATAGCCCGGACCACAACCAATGAAATCCCCTTTTTTTTCAATACAGGACAGAGCTTAATTGCACAATATACGGATGATTTGGGGGGACATTTGGATTCGCCGGAAATGATGGACCAAGCATTGAAGCGCAGCTTCCGTTCCATCCCCTTCTTTTCTCAATTAATCGTCTTTGATGAACTTGGCGATCAAATCGCTTCTTACCCTGAGAGGGGATCCTCTGACACTTTGTTCTCCGCGGAAGTCCAGCAAAAGATCACTTCTGCGAACAGGGGAGTGCCCATTCAAGTTTTTGTATCACCACCTGCCAATGAGTCAGAATCCACCACCATCACCTTTATGGGCGCGATTAAATCTCAGGAAGGGGACACTGCGGCCATGCTGGTGGGCCAGGCGCATCTGGCAACGAACCCTTTCACCCAGCCCATCATCAGTGATCTCCGGGGGGTGAATCATTTCAATGGGGTGGGGTATTTGCTTGATGAGCAGGGGCGGGTGTTATACTCCTCCGATCCCGATCAACTCGGGGGGATGATTTTGGATTATGATCTTGGGCTTGGGGATCATTTTTATGAAACCACCAGGGCGGATGGCACGCGCCAATTGGTCTATGTCAAATCCGCGGTAGGTCGGCCTTGGGTGGTGATGTTGACTGTCCCCGCTGTTCGGGCCCAGCAACTGGCCCTGGATCTGGCTGCTCCTTTGTCCGGCATGGTTTTATTGATTGCCCTGTTTGCTACCGGGACAATGTATGTGGGGTTGAGTGCGGTGGCGGATTCCCTGCATGATTTGACGGAAGAGGCGGATCGGATTTCAAAAGGAGATCTTGACCATCCTTTGGAAGTTAATCAGAGGGTGGATGAGGTCGGCAGGATGAGGGAAGCTTTTGAAGAGATGCGCAAAGCGCTAAAGGCCCGCATGCGGGAGCTAAACCGTTTGTTAAACGTCAGCCGAGGCGTGGCCTCTTCCCTGGAGATCACAGAAGCGGTGAAGACGATATTGAAATCCGCTTTGGACACCGGGGCCAGCTCTGCGCGAATCGTCCTTGATCCAAGCATCATGCCCGAAGAGGTTCGAGATCAGGCTGAATTCACAAACATCGGGATTGGACCCGAAACCGGAAAATATAGATTTCTCGACAAACAGATTTTAGAGATCACAAGGGATCGATCCCCCCATAAATTATCCAACCCGACACGCATGCCCCTGCTTGAATTCGGGAAAAACGATTACATCCCGGGAGCTGTGCTGGCGGTAGCTTTGCGTCATGAACAGAATTATTATGGGGCTTTATGGCTGGCTTTTGAGGAACCGCACACATTCCCGGACAGCGAAGTTCGATTTATGGTCACCCTGGCGGGGCAAGCAGCGTTGGCAGCCTCCAATTCGCAGCTGTTTATGAAGGCGGAAATAGGACGGCAGCGGTTGGCGGCTATCCTGGCTTCCACTCCCGATCCCATTTTGGTAATCGACCATCGTGATCGTTTGCTGCTGGCAAATCCCGCGGCTAAAGGCACACTGGTCATGGAGGAAGGGGATGATGGGATGGGGGAACCCATTGAAGAGATTACAGATAAAACCTCTTTGATCGAGCTGCTGCGTTCTTCTCCGGAAGAAAAATCCACGACGGAGATTGAACTTGAGGATGGGCGGATATTTTTGGCGACCGCGTCTCCTGTGATGGCAGAAGAGAGCCAGATTGGAAGGGTTTGCGTACTCAGAGACATCACCCAATTGAAAGAGGTAGATGAGTTAAAATCCGATTTTGTGTCCACGGTAAGTCATGACCTACGATCACCGCTGACGTTGATGCGGGGGTATGCCACCATGCTGGAGATGGTGGGTGAATTGAATGAAGAGCAGCAAAATTATGTCAATAAAATCATCAGCGGTGTGGAAAGTATGTCTCACCTGGTGCAAAATTTGCTGGATTTGGGGCGGATTGAAGCGGAGGTGGGTTTGAAATTGGAGATGATCTCTGCGTCAGATATCGTCTCTGAAGTTACAGATAACCTTGAGCTGCGGGCTGAACAAAAGGACATTGAAATGCACGTATCGACAGCGGATCAAAATGTGCCTTTTATCTCTGCGGATAAAGCTTTACTCCAACAAGCTCTGCGAAATTTGGTTGACAATGCAGTCAAATTCACTTCCCGGGGTGGTGAAATCTGGGTTCGCTATCATCTGGAAGGGGACCGGATTCTCTTTGAGGTTGAGGACACCGGGATCGGTATTTCGCCTGTCGATCAGCAGTATCTATTTGAAAAATTTTATAAGGTGGAAAGCCGCGGGAAAGAAGAAGACCGCGGAACGGGATTGGGGTTAGCGATCGTGAAATCCATCGCGGAACAGCATGGGGGAGAAGTTTGGGTGGAAAGCGAACTGGGGAAAGGGAGCACGTTCTATCTCTCTCTCCCCATTCAACATGAAATGCTCGAAGAGAAACATAGGAACGGTTGACCGGGGTGGATTTCTCCCTGATCAAGCTTTTCGTCTTCACAATGCGCTTGACTTGAGTTAAAATGGGGGGCGAACTGATTAGAAAACGGGCTAAAGGGGAGCTCATGGGGGAAAAATCCGGGGAAATCTATTGACTGGGTGTGTTTCTCCCTATATAATGTTAATTTGCATGCTAAATTACCGCTTCTTTCCTCGATTGCGAGCGCTTGAGAGAATGCTCTCATGCGGTGGCATTTTTGCGTTTGTCGGTTAGATCAAATGTTCTA